>DASREC010000266.1:0-11525 GCA_035652295.1 Polyangia bacterium | reverse complement strand
CGTTCGGCGCCATCGTCAAGGGCGAGGCGAAAGACGACGCGCAGAAGCTGATCGTCGAGCTGGGCCACCTGGCGCTGGCGCGCATCTACCTCGACCAGGGCCAGCTCACCAACTCGCTCGACGAGTACACCAAGATCGGCGAGAAGAGCGACCTGTTCAACGATGCGCTCTACGAGAGCGCGTGGGTGAGCATCAAGGGCAAGGACTTCGTCAAGGCGCAGCGCCAGCTCGATCTGCTGATGCTCAACGCGCCCGAGACGCCGCTCGCGCCGGAGGTGAAGCTGCTGATTGGCTCGCTGCACATCCGCCAGGAGCAGTACGGGCCGGCGACCGACGCGTTCACCAAGGCGCGCGACGAGTACGAGCCGATCCGCAAGCAGCTCGCCGACGAGCTGGCCAAGACCGGATCGGACCCGGGCTACTTCCGCGATCTGATCGCCAAGAACATGGCCAAGTTCGATATCGGCGCAGTGCTGCCGTCGGGCGCCGTGCGCTGGGTCAAGGACGAGCCCGAGGTGGTGCGCACCGCGACGCTGATCGGCGACGTCACCGACCTGCGCAAGTCGCTCGACGAATCGGACGAGATCGTGCGCCGCCTGGAGAAGGCGCTGACCGGCCCGGCGCGCGTCAACGTCTTCCCCGAGCTGGCGCAGGCGCGCACCAAGGCGGTCGAGATCTCGAACGAGCTGATCGACGTCAAGCGCACGCTCGGCGCCAAAGAGGGCCAGCTGATCGCGCCGGTCGCCGGCAACGAGAAGGCGATGCTGCAGCAGCTCGACTCCGAGCGCGCGCTGCTCGAGACCAAGCTGTCGCAGCTTTCGTCGAAAGACGCCGGTATAGCCGAGCGGATCATGAAAGCGCGCGAGGCGTTCAACGAGCTCGACAAGCGCGCCAACGAGCTGCACACCGAGCTCACCGGCGTCAAGACGACCATCGACGCGATCATCAAGTACCAGGCCGAGGGGAAGAAGGGCGCCGAGCCGCCGAAGACCGATCTCGCGCCCGCGCCCGCGCCGCTCACCGCCGAGGGCACGTACGCCTCGCGCATCCAGGCGTTCGACGAAAAGCTGGCGCAGCTCCGCGGCCGCTTGCAGGCGCTCAAGGATCGCGTCGACAAGTCCAAGGACGCGGTGCTCGCGGGCCCGGTGTCGAAGGCCGAGCTCGACGGCGAAGCCACCGAAGCCGAGAGCATGAACGCCGGCATCGACAACCTGCGCAAGGAGCTGGAGGAGTCGGCGATCACCGTCGGCGTCGACGACTCCGACATGCAGGCGCGCCAGCAGCTGCGCGCGCAGTACGACGACGTGCTCAAGCGCCAGCACGCGGTGGGCGTGGAAGTGCGCGCGCGCCTCGGCGGCGGCGATCGCACCAAGGCCGAGCAGATCGAGTCGATCCTCGAGCGCTCGCGCGCGGTGGATCAGAAGGTGACCAACTTCAACGGCCGCATCGACGAGATCCTCAACGACCGCTTGAAGGACATCAACTCGGCGCTCACCGACGAGAAAGCGCACGTGATCGCCTATCGCGAGACGCTCAACGGCTACACCGGCGAGAGCGCGGACGTGGGCGGCGGCGTGGTGGCGGAGAACTTCAAGGCGGTGGCCAACCGCTTCTACAACATCGTCGTGCGCGCCGACGTCGGCATCATCGACGTGGCGTGGGCGCTCAAGGACTCGGCCACGCGCGAGAGCAACCGCTTGGTTGCGGAGCGCAAGCGCGAGCTGAAGCTGCTCGACGACGAATTCAAAGAAGTCCTGAAGGAGCAACCGTGAGGCGCGCGATGAAACGGATCGCGATCGCGGCGGGCGTGATGCTGGTGCCGGGGATGGTGCTGGCCGGGGGGCCGATCGCCGGCGACGGCAAGAACGAGCTCGATGCCATGCAGCGCGAGATCGGGCGCTTCGAGGAGGCGTCGAAAGACTATCGCGGCACGGTGACGCACATCGTGCAGCGCGAGTACGTCGAGAAGCGCCGCGAGCTGATGGCGCGCTACCAGGGCCAGCTCGACAAGGAAGAGAGCGAAGAGAAGACGCGCCGCGCGGCGGCGATCGTGATGTTCGAAAACTTCCTGGCGAAGTACGGCCACGACGATCGCTGGACGCCGGACGCGATGTTCCGCCTCGCCGAGCTGTACTTCGAGAAGTCGAACGACGAGTACCTGACCGCGACCGCGCAGGCCAACGCCACCGGCGCGCAGATCACGCCCGACTACCAGAAGACGATCGACATCTACAAAGATCTGATCGGCCGCTTCCCCAACTATCGCCTCGTCGACGGCGCCTACTACCTGCTCGGCTGGTGCCTCGGCGAAATGAACAAGGACGCCGAGTCGCTCCAGGCGATGCGCTCGCTGGTCTGCTCCAACAAGTACAAGCCGCTCGATCCGCCCTCGCCGCCGCAGCCGTCCAAGGGCAAGAAGGGGCCGAAGATCGAGGACCCCTACACCGACTGCACGCCGATCAAAAAAGATTCGCGCTTTTTGCCCGAGGCGTGGACGCGCGTGGGCGAGGCGCACTTCGACAACAGCGAGCTGGAGCTGGCGATCGCGGCGTACCAGCGCGTGCTGGCGTTCACCGACTCGCCGTACTTCGACAAGGCGCTCTACAAGCTGGCGTGGTCGTACTACCGCGCGGACAACTATCCCGAGGCCATCAAGCGCTTCGACGAGCTGGTGGTGTACTCGGACAAGAAGAAGGCGGAGTCGGGCGCCGAGGGATCGGATCTGCGCGCGGAGGCGGTGCAGTACCTCGGCATCAGCTTCGCGGAGAAAGATTGGAACGGCGACGGCGTCGAGGACACCGAGAGCGGGATCGATCGCGCCGAGAAGTTTTACAAAGGCCGCGAGAGCGAGCCGCACGTGCGCGAGATCTTCGCGCGGCTCGGCGACATCTACTTCGACGAGACCGAGTACTTCAAGGCCATCCAGGTCTACAAGCGCACGCTCGACAAGTGGCCGCTCGATCCGTCGAATCCGAAGCTTCAGGATCGCGTGGTCGCCGCGTTCGAGCGGCAGCGCGACCAGGAGAACGCGCTCAAAGAGCGCGAGGTCATGTTCACCAAGTACGGCAAGGGCTCGGCCTGGCGCAAGCACAACCAGGACAACAAGGAGGCCATCGACACCGCCGACGAGCTGGCGGAGTCGTCGATGGTCATGGCCGCCGTCAATCACCACAAGGCGGCCCAGGACCTGAAAAAGCTCGCCGCGGCCAAGGCCAAGCCCGACGGCAAAATGCTCGAGAACATCTCGCGCGAGTACGCGCTGGCCGCGACCGCGTACGAGAAATATCTCGAGACCTATACGCAGTCGAAGAACACGTACGAGTACACGTACTCGTACGCCGAGTGCCTCTACTACTCGGGGCGCTTCCTCGACGCGGCGGCGCAGTATGAAAAAGTCCGCGACTCGAACCTCGACAACCGCTACGCCGAGGACGCGGGCTTCAACGCCATCAAGTCGTACGAAAAATATCTCGACCTGCAAAAGGCCGCGGGCAAGTACACCGAGCCGCCGCTGCCGGAGGTCGGCAAGACCAAGCCGCCGATCACGCCGATGCCGATCCCCGACGCGGTGGCCAAGCTGCAGAAGGCCTACGACGCGTTCGTCACGCACTCGCCGCAGTCGGGCAAATCGCCGACGATGAACTACAAGGTCGCGGAGACCGACTATCGCTACCTGCACTGGGACACCGCGCGCCCGCGGCTCGAGGGCATCTACACCAAAGATTGCAAAGCCGACATGGGCAAGAACGCCGGCAACGCCATCCTCGTCAGCTACACGATCGAGGCGAACCTCGACAAGATCGAGGAGTGGGCGACGAAGATGAAGGCGTGCGGCATGGACACCGGCGCGACCATCGCCGGCGTGCGCTTCAAGAAGGCCGACGATCTGTTCGCCAAGAAGCAGTACGAAGCGGCCGCCGCGATGTACGTGCAGATCATCGACTCGGATCCGAAGGGCGACGACGCCGACAAGGCGCTCAACAACGCCGCGGTCGCGTACGAGAACGTCAAGCGCTTCAACGCGGCGACGAAGTTGTACGAGCGCATCGTGACGGACTATCCGAACTCGAAGTTTCTCGACGACGCGCTGTTCCGCACGGCGGTGAGCTATCAGAAGGCGTTCGAGTTCGACAAGGCGGTGGTGAGCTACGAGCGGCTGGCGGAGGACAAGAAGTTCGCCGGCTCCACGCACCGCACCGACGCGGTCTACAACGCGGCGGTGATCCTCGAGAACGATCAAAAGTACGCCAAGGCGGCCGAGCTGTTCCAGAAGTACGCGGCCGATCCGGGCGTCAAGCGCGAGGACCAGTCGGAGGCGTTCTTCCGCTCGGCGCTGATCTACGAGAAGATGCACGACCCGAAGAAGACGCTGGCGACGCTGCAGCAGTACGTGAAGAAGTACGGGCAGGATCCGAAGGGCTCGGGGCGCAACACCGAGGCCTACTTCCGCATGGCGACGGCGTACGAGGCGATGCACGATCGGCGCAACGCCGACGAGATGTACAAGCGCGTGGTGGCGCTCGGCGTGAGCGTGGCGCCGGCGTCGGAGCAGGCGGAGTATCCGGCGCACGCGGCGTTCATCCTCGCCGAGGAGCGGCTGCCGATCGTGTCGAACGGGCACATCTCGGGCGAGACCAAGGCGCTGGCCAAGTCGATCGAGGCCTACAAGAAGAACGTCGCGGAGATGGTGAGCGAGTACAACAAGGTGCTCGCCTACAAGCGCGCCAACTGGACGCTCGCCGCCTACTATCGCACCGGCTTCGTGTTCGAGAGCTTGTCGCGCGCGATGGCGGCGCTGCTGCAGCTCCCCTGCCCGGCGGAGGTGCGCCGCAAGTACAAGCAGGAGGGCTGCGACGTTTACATGGATCAGCTGCAGAAGCAGATCGAAGAGCAGCTCACGCCCGTTGATGAAGAGGTGGTGAAGCGGTACGGCGTGACGCTGCAGCAGGCCGGGCAGCTCGGTGTGTCCAACGACTGGACGCGCCAGGCGCGGCAGCACGCGCACGACTTCAAGCCGGAGCAGTTCCCGCTGACCAAAGATGAGCACGTCGACTCGCAGCTGGAGAATCCGTGATGCGCCGGCTGGTGATCGCGTGGCTGCTCGCGACGGGCGGCGTGGCCGCGGCGGAGCAGAAGACGGTGCTGCCGGCGGAGACCAAGGGCGGCGATCCGGCGCCCGACACCAAGGCGGCGGCCGACGCGCTCAAACGCGGGCGCATCGAGGACGCGATCCGCAACGCCAAGCTGGCGCTGGCCAAGGACGAGCGCTACGTGCCGGCGATGCTGGTGATGGCGAAGGCCTATTACAACGATCGCAAGTACGAGCTGGCGACGTCGATCATCGACATCGCGAAGTCGATCGACAGCATCTCGCCGCAGGACCAGGCGCAGTGCTTCAACCTGCTCGGCTTCATCGCGCTCACCGGGCACGATCAGCCGGATCGCATCTCGGCGACGGCGGCGTTCAAGAAAGCCACCGAGCTCGACGAGAGCTACGCGAATGCGTGGAACAACCTCGCGGCGCAGTATTTGTTCTCGAAGAACTACGACGGCGCGGTGACGGCGGCGGAGAAGGCGGCGCAGCTCGCGCCCAACTTCGCCAAGGCGCAGCTCAACCTCGGCTCGGCGTATCGCGGCAAGGAGCGCTACGAGGAGTCCGAGAAGGCGTACAAGCGCGCGCTCGAAATTGATCCCAACTACGCCGACGCGTATTTCAACCTCGGCATCCTGTATCTCGACGCGAAGCAGATGCCGAACACCGATCTGATCACCAAGCTCAACACGTCGATCAATTATCTGAACCGCTACAAGACGGCGGCGGGGTATCGGCTGCAGAAGGACGATCCGGCCGACAACTACATCGCCGAGGCGCGCAAGGGCATCGACTCCGAGCAGAAGCGTCTCGAGCGGCAGAAGAAATTGCAGAACCGCGCGCAGCCGAAGGCGGCCGACGCGCCCGCGAAAACAGGAGACAAGTAATGAAGCGCGTGCTCCTCGCGACGGCTCTGTTGGCGGTTTCCCCGACGGCAAATGCGCAGGACGCGCCGCCCGCGGAGGCGGCGCCGAAAGTAAAAGTCGAGCGCTCGGCGTCGGGACAGAAGATCTTTCGCATCACCGAAGGCATCGTGGTCGAGGGCAAGATCCAGAAGCCGAACGCTTTCTACGTGCTCCAGCGCTCCAGCATGGATTACGATTGGGAGAGTCTGAAGCAGGACTTCCTGCCGAAGATCTTGCAGGCGACCGGGAAACACCCGTTCTGAAGTGAGGAACTGATGGCGCAGCTCAAGATGAACACGGCCGACACGGTTCCGAAGATCCTCCGCATCGGCATCATCCAAGGCGGGAAGATCGTCGAGGAGCGGCTGGTCCGCAAGCGCGAGAGCGTGACCATCGGACAGTCGTCGAAGAACACGTTCGTGGTGCCGGCGTCGAACTACCTGCCGCGCACGTTCACGCTGTTCGAGCTGACGCCGGCGGGCTACGTCCTCAACTTCACCGACTCGTGGGACGGGCGCATCTCGCTCGGCGAGCAGGTGGTGGCGCTGCCGGCGCTGAGGCAGGCCGGGCGCGCGCAGAAGAAGGGCGAGCTGTGGCACCTGCCGATCAGCGACAAGTCGCGCGGCAAGGTGATCGTCGGCGACGTGACGGTGCTGTTCCAGTTCGTCGCGCCCCCGCCGGTGCAGCCGCGGCCGCAGCTTCCGCCGTCGGTGCGCTCGTCGCTGATGCAGAACCTGGATTGGATGTTGGTGGCGGTGGTGGCGGCGTCGTTCCTGGTGCACTTCGGGTTCGTGGTGTACCTGCGCAACATCGATTGGCCGCGCAAGCCGGACATCGAGGAGATTCCCGATCGCTTCGTGCACGTGATCGTGCCGCCGAAGAAGGTCGAAGAGAAGAAGGTCGAGGTCGCGGCGGCGACCAAGGCGGAGCCGGAGAAGAAGAAGTCGGGCGGCGGCGACGGCAAGCCGAAGGCGCAGCGGGCGCCGCGCGATCCGGAGGCGGAGGCGCGCGCAGCGGCCGAGCGTCGCGCGCGGCTGGCGGCGGACGTTCAGAAGATGGGCGTGCTCAAGCTGCTCGGCGCCAAGGGCGAGAACGGCACGGTGGCCGACCTCGTGCGCGGCGGCGACGTCTCGGCGGACGCCGACAAAGTCTTCGCGCAGGTCGGCGGCGTCGGCGTAGCTGGGAACGGCGCGGGCGGCGGCTTGCGCTCGGCCAAAGGCGCGGGCGGCACCGGCAGCTTGCGCGGCGGCGGCAGCTTGCGCGCGTCGGGCCCGGGCGAAGTCGGCACCGGCGAAAAAGGCGCCGAGCACGCGGTCAAGGCGATGGTCAAGGAGTCGGCGCCGCAGGACGTCGACGGCTCGCTCGACCCGAGCGTGATCGCGCGCGAGATCAAGGGCCGCCTCGGCGCGGTCAAGGCCTGCTACGAGAGCGGCCTCAAGCGCAACCCGAACATCGGCGGCAAGATTCAGCTGCGCTTCGAGATCTCCGCGGTCGGCAAGGTCACGTCGGCCGAGATCGAGAACGACACGATGGGCGACTCTGAGGTCGCGAGCTGCATCAAGCAGCGCGTGGCGTCCTGGCGCTTCCCGGCGCCCGCCGGCGGCTCGGTGCAGTTCTCCTATCCGTTCATCTTCCAAGCCTCGAAATAGGCCCAACCAGTTCCGTTTTCCCCCCTTTCCCCGATGAACGCCCGGCTGGCGGCGAGCCACATATTTGTATCCGTGGGTCTGTTGACACGGGCAAATCAGAGACAGATAATGAGCGCCTTCTATGGACGAGGGTGCTTATAAGAGGTCCAGCATGACGCTGCGAAAAGCCCTGACCCTGGTCCCGATCGCGCTCGCTCTCGCCGGCACCGCCGCGCTCGCGCAAGACCCCGGCGACGCCGCGCTCAAGCGTCAGCTGACGGGCGCCGAGCAGGTCACGCAGGCGCACGACTACCTCACCAAGATGCAGGACACGCAGAAGCGCATCATCGGCTTGCAGGATCAGGCGAAGAAAAAGAAGGACGTCCTCAAGCTCAACTGCGTCAACGACAAGCTGGTGCTGACCAAGGGGCACATGGCGGTCGCCGACCAGTCGATGACCGCGCTCAACACCGCCGCCTCGCGCGGCGACGACGGCGCCCGCTCGCACGAGTACACGCGCCTCACCATCCTCTACCAGAAGGTCATCGTCCTCGGCACCGAGGCCGAGAACTGCATCGGCGAAGACGTCAGCTACGTGGGAGCGACCAAGGTCGACGTCGACGTCGACCCGAGCGTCCCCTCGGACGATCCGACGGAGCCCAAGATTCCGCTGCCCGATCCGTCACGACCGCCGGAAGCGACACCTTTTGCGTGATTGACTAACTCTTAGCGTCCCGGGGTAAGGCTTCCGCCGGGCGAGCGGGCGAAACGGCGACGATGCTCCTGCGACGACACGCGTGGATCCTGGGCCTGTGGGTTGTACTCGCCTCTGCGAGCACAGCGCGCGGCGAAGGTCCAGGCGTGCGGCTCGGCGATCGGCTGGTGCTGCACCCGGGCATCGCCGCCGAGCTGCGCTACGACACCAACGTCTTCTACGCGCCGTCGGGCAGCGAGATCGGCGCGCTCATCCTGCGCTTGCTGCCGTCGCTGGATCTGGCGACGCGGCCTCCGCAGCGCGGCGGCAATTTGCCGCACGGCGTGGACTTCCGCCTGCACCTCGGCGCCGATTACAACGAGTACCTCACCGGCGGACAGATCACGTCGGCGCACCGCTCGATCGGCGCCATCGCCGGCATGCTGCTGACGCTGTTCCCCAACCACCTGTTCACCGTCGACCTGTTCGACAACTACACGCGCACGACGCAGCCGCCGTACGGCTCGCAGTTCACCTACAACCTCGACCGCGACACCAACGAGGCCGGCGTGCGCTTCCGCCTGCGTCCGGGCGGCGGGCGCCTCGAGATCGATCTCAGCTACACCTTCGGCCTCGACTTCTTCGAGCCGCAGGCGCAGAACCCGTCGATCACCGATTTGAACGTCTTCTATCACCGGATCAACTTGCATGGGCAATGGGCGTTCTTCCCGAAGACGGCGGTGTACCTCGACATCACCGAGACGCCGTACATCTACCAGAACCTCGCCGGCGCCTCGCAGTTCGATCACTCGAACTCGTTTCCGCTGCGCATCGACGCGGGCATGACCGGCCTCATCACCACCAAGCTGTCGATCAACGCGTGGATCGGCTACGGCAACGGCTTCTACCAGGCGAATCCGTCGCAGACCACGATGAACATGATGGGCATGGTGGTGTCGGCGACGCCCAACGCCAACACCGCGCTCGGCGGCATCGCGGTCACCTGGAAGCCGACCATCTTGTCGACGGGCACGCTCGGCTACAAGCACGACTTCGCCAACTCGCTGGTCGGCACCTTCTACGACTCGGACTCGGTCTACGTGTCGTGGGCGCAGCTGATCTGGCGCTTCACCGCCGGCGCGCGCTTGCAGTACTGGAACCTGCGCTACAACGGCGTCGACGCCTGCCGCCTCGGCATCGAGCCGAAGTCGACCGCCGGCGCGATCACCTGCCCGGCGATGCCGGCGCTCATCTTCACGCGCACCGACAACAACCTGGTGTTCGACCTGCGCCTCGAGTACCCGTTCAAGGACTGGCTGCAGGCGGGCGTCGGCTACACGCTGACGTACAACAACTCCGACTCGCAGCTGCTGCGGCCGAGCACCGCCGGCACCTTCCTGCTGGTGCCGCTCGACTACCTCAAGCACGAAGTGTACTTGCGGCTGTCAGTGATATATTAGCCAACCGAATGCGCTCCTTGCTGCTCGTCGGCTGCGTGCTCGCCGCGGGATGTGGGCCCGTGGCGTCGACCACCGTCGAGCAGTCGCCGCTCATGCAGGTGGCCGACTCGACGCTCGGCATCGGCGACACGTTCGAGGTGCGCGTCTACGGCGAGCCCGATCTCACCGGCGTCTATAAAGTCGGCGCCGAGGGCACGATCAACTTTCCGCTCGCCGGCTCGATCAAGGTCGACGGCCTCGATCCGCAGCAGGTGTCCAAGGTCATCGCCGAAAAACTCTCCGACGGCATCTTGCGCAACCCGCAGGTCTCGGTGCTGGTGCGCGAGCAGACCTCGAAGAAGGTCTACATCCTCGGCCAGGTCTCCAAGCCGGGAACGTTCACCTATACGCCGTCGATGAACGTGGTCGAGGCGATCACGCAGGCGGGCGGCTTCACCGCGCTCGCCGCCAAGAACGACACCACGCTCACCACGCGCAACGAGAGCGGGCAGAAGGTCACGCTGCGAGTTCCCGTCGAGGACATCGGCCGCGGCCGCGCGAAGAACGTGTTCTTGCGCCCGGGCGACATCATCAACGTACCCGAGCGGCTGTTCTGACATGCGGCCGCTCGACGGCGCGCGCGTGCACATCGTCGGCGTGGTGCTGACGGGCCTCGCGGCGACGGCGGCGATCGGCGGCGTGCACCCGCCGGTGCAGGTGGCGCTCTCGGCGTCGGCGCTCCTGTGGTTCGCGATCCTGGTCTGGCGGCGCGGCGCGCGCGGGCTGCGCGTGCTGCCGTTCGTCGCGCCGGCGGCGCTGGCGCTCGGCTTCACGCTGGTGCAGCTCGTGCCGCTGCCGCGCGCGCTCGTCGGGCTGATCTCGCCGGCGGCGCTCGAGCTGCGCGAAGGCGCGCTCGGCCACGCGCCCGCCTGGCTGCCGCTCACCGTCGACGTTCCCGCCACCCTGCTCGAGCTGGTCAAGGGCTTCGCCTGCCTCGGCCTCCTGATCACCACCGCGCACCTGTGCCGCCGCCGTTCGAACGCGCGCGTGGTGCTGTGGCCGCTGGCGTTCCTCGGCGTGGCGCTGGGCGCGCTGGTGATGGCGCAGCGGCTCACCGGCGCCAGCACGATTCTCGGCTATCACGTGCGCGCCACGCTCGGCGTCGGCTTCTTCGGCACGCTGGTGTGCGGCAACCACGCGGCGTCGATCTTCGCGCTCTCGGCGCTGTGCGCGGTCGGCCTCGCCGTCGAGAAGGAGGGCGCGGCGCGCTTCGTGCTCGCGTGGGCCGCGGCGTCGTCGGCGGCCGGGCTGTTCTACACCACGTCGCGCGGCGGCGCGTGCGGCTTCGCCATCGGCGGCGCGCTGCTGGTGGCGATCGTCGTCGGGCGGCGCGTCGGCCGATTGCAGGGCGTGCTGGCGGCGGCGATCCTGCTGATGGTCGCGACCGGCGGCGCGCTGTGGCTCGCCGACGGGCTGCGCAGCCGACTGGTGCCGTCGTCGACGCACGAGATCTGGTCGAACCCGAAGACGCGCGGTATGCGCGACGGCCTGGTGCTGGCGCGCCACTTCCCGTGGACCGGCGTCGGGCGCGGCGCGTTCGAAGCGCCGGTCGCCGCCTACCGCGCCGTCGAGGACGGCGTGCGCCTGGTCTACCCCGAGAACCTCCCCGTCGAGCTGGCCGCCGAGTACGGCTTGCCGATCGCGGCCGCGCTGCTGGTGCTGGCGGTGATGTCGGCGCGGCGCGTGCGGCAGCGGCTCTCCAAGCTC
>DASREC010000265.1:0-10943 GCA_035652295.1 Polyangia bacterium | reverse complement strand
CGCTGCTGGCGGCGCTGCGCACGCGCAAGCTGATCTTCCTGCACCGCCCGGGCGGGCTGCGCAGCCGCGGCGAGCTCCTGCCGCTCGCCAACCTGACGACCGACTTCGCCGAGCTGAACTCGTCGCGCGAGCTGTCGCGCAAGGAGCACGCGATCCTCACGCACTCGCGGCGGCTGATCTTCGAGCGCGTGCCGCACAAGCTGTTGGTGGCGGTGACCTCGCCGCTCAACCTGTTCCGCGAGCTGTTCACCATGAAGGGCGCCGGCACGCTCCTGCGCCGCGGCGCGGTGATCGTGCGCAAGGACGGGCTCGCCGAGATCGATCGCGAGCGGCTGCGCGCGCTGCTCCAGTCGAGCTTCGGGCGCCCGCCCGTCGACGAATTCTTCGCGCGGCCGGTCTCGCGCGTGCACCTCGAGGAGGGGTATCGCGGCGCGGCGATCCTGGTCGACACCGAGCTCGGCACCTACCTCTCCAAGTTCGCCGTCGAGCGCGAGGCGCAGGGCGAAGGCATGGGCCGTGATCTGTGGCAGTCGTTCGCCGCCGAGCACGGGACGATCTTCTGGCGCGCGCGCGTCGAGAACCCGATCTGCGCGTGGTACGGCAAGCTGTGCGACGGGCTCATGCGGTTCCCCGAGTGGAACGTCTACTGGAAGGGGCTGCCCGCCGACCGCATCCCCGCCGCGATCGCCTACGCGCTCGCCGCCCCCCTCGACATTCCCCCGACGGGAATCGAGTAGCGAAAGAAACAGAGAACCGCCATGACGCCAGCAGACGCCAGGCAGACGCCAAAAAACAAAATTATTAATTTCTGAGCTGGCGTCCTGGCGTCTTGGCGTTTAATCCCTCTGTCAGAGCGGCAGGGCGAGTTGTTGCGGTTTGCGCGGCGTCGCGGGTTGCGGGCGCGCGTCGCCGAAGACGGTCTTGCCGCCGTAGTCGGGCGAGGCGCGCCATTCGTCGTCGATCAGCTCGGTGAAGTCGGCGGCGGTGAAGGCGCGCTCGAGGCGGCGCGACTCGGCGTCGAGGCGGCGCAGCGCGGCCAGCCGCTCGTCGTTGCCGAGGCGCGCCTGCTCGACGGCGGCGCGCATGACCGCGAGCGTGCGATCGTAGACTTTGAGCGGAATCGGAAACGGGTGGCCGTCCTTGCCGCCGTGCGCGAGCGAGAAGCGCGCCGGATCGGTGAAGCGGCACGGCGCGCCGTGGATGATCTCGGCGACGAGCGCCAGCGCGCGGACGGTGCGCGCGCCGAGGCCGGGCGTGAGCAGCAGCTCGGCGAAGTCGGCCGGCGCGCGCGACGCCGCCGCCTCCAGGCTGCCGCGCAACCGGCGCAGCACCACGTCGCTCGGCCGCACGTCGTGGTGCGCGGGCATCTGCAAGCGCGGCAGCTCGCGCGCCGCCGCCATCACGCGATCGAGATCGCCGGCCACCAGCGCCAACTGCGCGTCGCGCGACGCGAGCGCGCGGCGATCGGTCAGGTTGATCAGCGTGCCGCGCGGCGCGCCCTCGATCGCCGCATGCGGCTCGTCGACGAAGCTGCGCACGCGCTCCGACAGCCAGTGATAGCGGCGCGCCGTCTTGAGCGCCGGATTCATGCCCTGCTGCACCACCGTCCACGCGCCGTCGTCGGCGAGGATGAAGCCGTGCAGGTACAGCTCGAACCCGTCCTGCACCGCCGCGCTGTCGACCTTGGCGACCAGGCGGCTCTTGCGCGTGAGCGAATCGCCGTCGAGGCCGAGCCGTTCGCCGAGCGCGCGCAGCTCGTCGGGCGTGCGCCGCGAGTGACGCCCGCGCCCGCCGCACACGTGCAGCCCCAGCTCCCACTCGACGGGATGCAGCCCGCGTTTGAGCGCGCCGACGACGCTGGTGGTGATCCCCGACGAGTGCCAGTCCATGCCCATCACGCAGCCGAGCGACTGGAACCAGAACGGGTGCGCCAGGCGGCGCAGCAGCTCGGCGCGGCCGTACTCGAGCACGATCGCCTCGACGATCACGCGCCCGAGCCGCGCCATGCGCTCGGCGAGCCACGCGGGCACCGCGCCGCCGTGGAGCGGCAGGTCGGCGCTGCCGGTTCGGGTACCCATACAAATGTTCAGGTTAGCGCATTGCGCCCGTCGAGACAATCATCGGCGCATGAAGGCCGAGGCTCCCGAGGATCCGCGCTTCGCCGCCGTGGTCGCAGCGTTCGCCGCCGATCGCGCGCTCGCGCCGATCGCGCGCGAGTACGCCGCGCGCAAAAAAACCGGCGGGCGCAAGTTCGGCTCGAACGGGCTCCAGGTGAACGGCAAGCTGTTCGCGATTCGTCTGGTTCGCGAAGCCCACGCGTTCGTCGGCGGAGGGATTGACCGCCAAGGCGCCGCAGACGCCAAAAGGAAAAGAAAATAGAAAGTTCCGATCTGTTTGGCGTCTGCGGCGCCTTGGCGGTTCAAATTCTCCGTCAGTTCTTCTTCAGCGACGGGGCGCCGTCGCGGAGGCCGTGCGCCAGAGCGGCGGCGACGGACTTGTCGTAGTCGGCGTCCTTCTCGGAGAATTCGCCGCGCAGGTCGGCGGCGCTGAAGTTGAAGAACACCTCGGCGTTGCCGCCGTCGAGGAACCATTTGCACGCGGTCCACGAGCCCGCGCCGCCGAAGCCGCCCTCCGCCGAGCGCGCCACGTTGTTGCCCAGCACCGCCGTCGAGAAGCGCAGCGCGTTCACCGGGCCGCGCGCGCCGGGCGCGGGCAGCGTCACGTGAAAGCCGCGGGCGAACGCCGCCGCCACGCGCGCGCCGTCGTCGGGCGACGGCACCGCGATCATCGCCTCGCCGAATCCGCCGAAGCCCGCCAGCGACGGATCCTTCGGTGCGCGCGCGAAGCTGCCGACGGTGAAGTGCCCGCCGCCCGCCTCCGCGTCGAAGAACGTCCACTCGCCGCCGGCCTCGTGCCACGGCGCTTTGTCGAGCGGCTTCTGCTTCTCGTAGACCTTGCTGATGGTGAACGGCAGCGACGGTGGCTCGCCGCCGCCGCCGATCGGCACTTGCAGCGTCGGCGCGGCGGGCGCGCTCTTGGCGATCGCGGCCGGCGCGCGCGACGGCGACGGCGCTTCGCTCTTGGCGCAACCGGCGACGAGCAGGCACACGAGGATTTTTCGCATGCCGCAGACTACGCGATCGGCTCGGCCATCTTACGTCCGTTTGCGGATCTGGCTGGTCGGCGTCGGCACCGTGTCGGGCTCGGAGCGATCGGTGATCACGATGTGGTGCACGCCCTTCACGCTCAAGCAGGTGTTGCTCGACGACGGGACCAAGAGGCGCAGCGGGCCGCCCAGCTCGGCGGGCAGCGGCGCGCCGTCGAGGCGGTGCGCCATCACCGCGCTCTCGCACTCGGCGATCGTGAGGCACGCGCGGTAGTCGCCGCCGCCGTGCACGATCACGTGCGTCGCGCCCGAGCGGAAGCGCGCGCGCTCGAGCAGCGGCAGGAGGCGCACGCCTTCGCCGCGCACCTTCGCGCTCAGCGTCTCGGTGTGCTCGACCAGCGCGTGCTTCGCCAGCGCGTCGACGTCGCGCCACGTGAGCGCCGGCTGCGTGCACGTCGACGGCCCATCGATGGTCAAAACGATCTCGCTCATGGAAGCTCCTTGCCGATCACCGGCACGTCGTCGATCACGTTGCTGCCGGCGTGGGTGTGCGGCGGAAACTGCGCCTGCCACAGCGCGCCGCGCGCGAACACCAGCTCGGTGTCCCAGATGGTGCCGTCGCGCCAGACGTCGAAGCCGGGATCGTGCTCGCCGCGCGCCTCGATCGCGCGCGACACCAGGCGCGACGGATCCCAGAACAGCTCGGCGCGCGCGTCGGCGAGCTGCGACACCAGCGCGGGCGCGGGCGGCGCGCGGTCGCTCGGCAGCACCGGCTCCCAGACGACGAACAGCCGCAGCGACGGCGACGGGTGCTCGCGAAGCAGCTGCGCCAGTGCGGAGGCCCCCCGCACGCAGGTGCCTCAAGTCGGCGAGAGCAGCGCCAGCACGCGCACCATCGGCGACGCGGCGTTGAAATGATCGCGCACGATCGCGAGCGACTGCGCGTCGATCGCCGTCAGCTTCGGCGCAACGATCGCGGGCGCGGTCGACGGCGCGCTCGCGGGCGCTGCTGCCGGCGCGCTCGACGGCGCGACCGAGGTTGCGCTCGACGGCGCGCTCGATGGCTTGCACGCTCCGGCGGCGGACGCGAGCGCGAGCGCCAGCGCAAACGATCGCGCGCGCATCACATGCTCAATCCGCCGTCGACGTCGATGGTGCGGCCGTTGAAGTAGTCGCACTCGACCACGAACTTCACCGCCAGCCAGATGTCCTCCGGCACGCCCACGCGCCCGACGGGAACGTTGGCCACCAGCGCGTCGCGCGCCTTCTGGTTCATCGACTGCGTCATCGGCGTCTCGATCATCCCCGGCGCGATCGCGCCCACGCGCACGCCGAGCGGCGCGAACTCGCGCGCCCACGTCACGGTGTTGGTGGCGAGCGCGGCCTTGGCGGCGGCGTAGTTCGACTGCCCGCGGTTGCCGTAGCGCGCCAGCGACGAGAGATTGACGATCACGCCGGGCCGCGCGCCGGTCTCCGCCATCTTGGCGACGACCTCGCGCACCATTAATGTAGCGCCCGTCAGGTTCACCGCGATCACCGCGTTCCACTGCTCGAGCGAAAGTTTTTGAATCTGCCCCGTCGTCTTGTCTTTCTTCACCAGCAGACCGTCGCGCAGGATGCCGGCGTTGTTGATGAGGCCGTTGAGGCCGCCCATCGCGCCGTGCGCCCAGGCGACGAACGACGTGCACTCGTTCTCGTCGGCGACGTTGAGCTTTCGTTTGTGGATCCCCGACGGCAATTGCGCGAGGCCGGCTTCGTTGACGTCGCCGGCGGCGACCTGCGCGCCGGCTTCGTGCAGCCGCGTGGCGAAGTGCGCGCCCATGCCCTGCGCCGCGCCGGTGACGATGATCTTGAGCTCGCTGAGCTTCATGGCATCTCCTGGGTTGCTTTTACTGAGGGAGGCCGGCCTGGATCCACGCAACCAGACGGTTGCGTTCGTCGTCCGAGGGAAACGGGCCGTTGCCGATCGGGAACTGCGCGGGCGCGGGATTGCCGCTGCAGCCGGCGAGCGCCGTCGGGCTCACGCCGCACATGATGTCGTGCGCGTTGGTCTGGATCACCGCCAGCTTGGTGAAGTCGCGCGCCGACTCGCCGGCCGCCGGATGGCAGCGCACGCAGTAGGTCGCGAAAAAGTTTTGCGCGAAGTTCGAGTACGTCGTCGCGGGCGCGCCGGCGAGATCGGACGGCGCCGTCGAGAGATCGAACGGCCCGCCACACGGGTCGCCGGCGCACTCGCCGCCGCACGACGAGAGGAAGAGCGCGAAGGCGAGCGCGTATTTCATGAGCGCCACTTTATACCGGGAATTGCCGCCGGCGGCCTCGAAAGGTAGAGTTCAGGCCGTTTTGCGGAGAGGGTGATGGGATTTCTCGACCTGTTCAAACCGAAGTGGCGCCACTCGAACGCCGACGTGCGCGCCGACGCGGTCAAGCAGCTCGGCGCCGACGACGCGTCGCTGCTCGAGCGCATCATTCGCGACGACGACGACGCGCGCGTGCGGCGCATCGCGCTCAAGAAGATCACCAACTGGGAGCTGCTCGGCGAAGTCGCCAAGAGTGATCCCGACGAGGCGCTGCGTCGCGACGCCGGCGAGAAGGCGGCGGACCTCCTGTTCGACGCGGCGGTGGCCGACTCGGACGAGCAGCGCTGCCGCGAGGCGCTCGGGCGGATCGCCAGCACGCGCGTGATCGCCAAGGTCGCGCGGCTGGCGCCGTTCGCCGGCGTGCGGCGCGCGGCGCTCGAACGGCTCGACGACGGCAAGCCGCTGGCGGAGGTGGCGCGCCAGGCGCCGGATCCGCAGATCCGGCTGGCGGCGGTGGAGCGGCTCACCGACGTGGCGGCGCTGCGCGACGTGGCGATCGGCGACACGCACAAGGAGGTCGCGCTGCGCGCGGTCGAGCGGCTCGACGACGACGACGCGCTCGCGGCGGTCGACAAGAAATGCAAGATCAAGGCGGTGCGCGCGGCGGCGCGCGAGAAGCTGGACGCGCTTCGCCAGGCGAATCCGGCGGGCGCGGTCGGGCCGTCGACGGAGAAGCGGCGTCGCGCGCGCCAGGCGCAGCTCTGCCGCACCGTCGAGAGCGCGGCCGGCAGCGAGGAGTGGGATCGCGCGCAGGACGAGATCGACGCGGCGACCACCGAGTGGGCGACGCTGCCGGGCGCCGAGGAGGCGTTTCAGCGGCGCTTCGATCGCGCGCTCGAGCGCTGGAAGTCGCGCAAAGAGGAGCGGCTCAAGCAGCTGCGCGCGAAGTCGGAGACCGAGGCGCAGGCCAAGGCGCGCGTCGACGCGGCGCTGGCGGAGAGCGCCCGGCGCAAGCGCGAGGAAGAGGCGGAGCAGAAGACCACCGACGAGGCGGGCGCGGCGGAGAGCGCCGAGCGCGAGGCCGAGCGCGCGCGCATGCAAGAGGAGCGCGCGAAACGCGACGCGGAGAAAGCGGCGGAGCGGGCGAAGCGCGAGGCCGAGAAGGCCGAGGAGCAGCAGCGGCGCGACGCGGAGGCGCAGGAGAATCTGGCGCGGCTCGAGGCGGTGACCGCGCGGCTGGAGTCGCTGGCGGCCACCGACGATCGCAAGGCGGGCGAGAAGGCGCTCAAGAGCGCGCAGGAGGTGATCGGCGCCAGCGGCAATCTGCCGCGCGACAAGCACGCCGAGGCGCGCGCGCGGTTTCAGGCGGCGCGCGACAAGCTGCACATCCGCGTGCAGGAGCTGCGCGACGCCGACGAGTGGAAGCGCTGGTCCAACGTGCCGCGCCTCGAGGGGCTGTGCGCCAAGATGGAGGCGCTGCTCACCGTCGAGGATCTGAAGCTGGCGTCGCAGGAGCTGCGCGCGCTGCAGGCGGAGTGGAAGTCGGTCGGCGGCGCGTCGAAGGAAAAGTCCGAGGCGCTGTGGGCGCGCTTCAAGGCGGCGAGCGACCAGGTGTACGAGCGCTGCAAGACGCACTTCGCGGCGCTCGACGAGAACCGCGCGGCCAACCTGAAAAAGAAAGAGGAGCTGTGCGCACGCGTCGAGGGGCTCGCCGACTCCACCGATTGGAAGGAGACGGCCGAGACGATCAAGGCGCTGCAGGAAGAGTGGAAGGGCGTCGGGCAGGTGCCGAAGGAGCAGGCGGACGCGATCTGGCAGCGCTTCCGCGGCGCGTGCGACAAGTTCTTCGAGCGGCGCAAGGCGCACTTCGCGCAGCTCGACGAGGAGCGCGCGGCCAATCTCAAGAAGCAGGAGGCGCTGTGCGTGCGCGTCGAGGCGCTCGCCGACTCGACCGATTGGAAGGGCGCGGCCGACGACATCAAGGCGGCGCAGGCGGAGTGGAAGGAGATCGGGCCGGCGCCGAAGGACCAGGCGGACGCGATCTGGCAGCGCTTTCGCGGGGCGTGCGACAAGTTCTTCGATCGGCGCAAGGCGCACTTCGCGCAGCTCGACGACGAGCGCGCGGCCAACCTCAAGGCGAAGGAGGGGCTGTGCACGCTGGCCGAGGAGCTGGCGGCGCTCGACGGCGACGCGCGCGCGGAGAACGCGGAGAAGGTGAAGCAGCTCCAGGCGCAGTGGAAGGAGATCGGGCCGGCGCCGCGCGATGACGCGGACGCGGTGTGGGATCGCTTTCGCGCGGCGTGCGACCAGGCGATGGCGGCGAAGAAGGTGCGGCAAAAAGCCGCAGCTCCGGAGGCGGCGCCGAAGCCGCCGAAGCCGTCGATCGGCGGGCTCGGCGAGAAGCTGGTGGCGGCGGGCGTGGTTCCCGTCGAGAACAAGCCCGCGATCGAGAGCAAGCCGATCGAGAGCAAACCGATCGAGAGCAAGCCGGCGGCGGACGTGGACGCCGGCTGGGCGGCGATGGCCGACGAGCCGCCGACTCCGGAGACCAAGAAGTGAAATCGCTGGCGGCGCTCGTCGCGTTGTGCGGCCTGGCGCGCGCCGCCGGCCCGCCGACAGTGGCGGTGATGCCGTTCAAGGATCTCTCGGGCGAAAAAGGATCGATCGGCGAGGCCATCCGCGAGACCGTGACCAGCGATCTGCGCGACGTGCCCGGCCTGCGCGTGATCGAGCGCGCCAACCTCGATCAGATCCTCGACGAGCAGAACCTCGGCGCCAAGAAGGCCGATCTCGATCCGACCTCGACCGCGCGCATCGGCAAGCTGCTCGGCGCCACGCTGATGGTCGCGGGCGCGTACCAGAAGTCGGGCCCGTCGGTGCGCCTGACCGCGCGCTTCGTCAAGGTGGAGACCGGCGAGATCGTCGGCACCGCCAAAGTCGACGGGCCGCAGCGCGACTTCCTCGATCTCCAAGACCGCGTCACCGTCGAGCTGCTCAAGTCGGCCGGCATCGAGGCGAAGCACGTGCAGAAGTTCGCCAAGCGCGCGCGGCCGAAGATCAAGAGCCTGAAGACGGTCGAGCTCTACGGCGACTCGCTGGTCGAGCGCGACGACGACAAGAAGCGCGACCTGCTCAAGCTGGCGCTCGACGAGGACGCGTCGTTCGTCTACGCCGCGCGCGATCTCGACGCGCTCGAGAAGCGCCTCGCCGCCTACGACGCCGCCGCGCGCGCCGCCGGCGAGCGCAAGATCCGCCAGCAGATCGACGACACGCACGCGAAGCTCAAGGCCGAGACCGATCCGCAGCGCATCCGCGATCTCTACCGCGAGCTGTTCAGCGCGCTCGAGCAGGGCCGCCGCTGGCGCACGCTGCTCGTCGAGGCTCGCGCGCTCAAGGATCATCCGCCGCCGCCGGTCGTCGGCGCGCCCGCGCCGCCGGGCAAAGCGACGTTCGAGGAGGGCGCGGCCTACGAGGTGCTGTACGCCGAGTTCATGCTCAAGATGCACGACGCGGTCTTGCGCGACGGCGAAAACTTCCTCAAGCAGTTCCCCACGTCGATGGTGTTTCCGACGGTGAAGAGCTGGCTGGCCGGCGAGATCGAGCTCAAGCGCAAGATCGAGGCGGGCAAGCCGAAGGCGGCGGCGGAGTACGCGGCGCTAGAGTCGCGGCGCCGCTGGGACCTGTGCGCGCCGGCCGACATCTATCAGCAGAACGCGCAGTTCATCGAGGCGCAGCGGCTGTACCGCGCGTGCCTGGCGATGGGCACGCGGCAGCGCTGGTCGGTGCTGCTGCGCCTGGTGCAGGTCGACGTGGAGCTGGCCGACTGGGCGGCGGCGCGCGCCGACCTCAAGGATCTCGGCGCGGAGAAGTGGGAGCACGCGGCCAGCTACCGCACGGCCATGGAGTCGGTGATCCCCGCCGATGGCTAGAACGTCGAGAATCGCCGTTTTGACGCTGTTTAGCGCGATGGCGCCGATCGGGGCCGCGCGCGCGGCCGAGGATCCGACGCCGGAGCTGAACGCCGAGCGCGATCGCTTGATCGAGAAGATCCGCGATGGCGTGGACTACGACGCCTCGGTCAAGCGCTTCGGCGAGCTGCTCGGCAAGCGCGACGTGGCCATCGCGACCACCGAAGCGGCGCGCGAGAAGGAGCGGGCGCGCTCCGAGGCCGAGCGCGCCGAGCGCGACGCGCGGCTCAAGCTGCGCCACGACTACGAGCACACCGCCGACCACGAGGTCTCGTGGCGCTGCACGCTGTCGCCCGATCCGGCGCATCCGGTGCCGTCGACGGAGGGGCGCTTCAAGGCCGATTGGGGGAAGGTGACGCGCAAGGAGGCGATCCGCTTCGCGCCCAAGAACGCGCTCGACGACGGCGAGCCGGCGACCATGTACGAGATCGCCGGGCAGAAGCACGCGTACGTGCTGCACGGCGAGCACGTGAGCTGGGACCGCCAGCGGCAATTTGCCGCAGACGTCGGCGACCTGGTGCTGGTCTGCGCGTCGGGCGAGCGCACCGAGAAGCGGCTGCCGGCGAGTTGGGGGCCGAAGATCCAGGAGGGGTTCGCGGTCAAGCTGGCGTCGGTGCCGCGGATCGCCAAGAAGGCGCGCTGGAATCCGATTCACGTCACCGGCTCGGCGCTGTTCTGGGCGGTCAAGGACGTGAAGTGGAAGTATCCGCTGGGCGTGCCCATCCTGTTCAACCTGGAAATAGGCTCCGATCTCGGGGACAACAAGTTTCGCGTCGAGATCGAGCAGGGGCTGTTCTGGGTGCTGGACGTGCCGCCGTCGGTGAAGCGGCCGGTCGCGCTCCAGCCCGGGCAGCACGTCTGGGCGATCCTCGGCAATCCGCGCTTCGACAAGAGCGTCAAGACGCTGGTGCTCACCGCCGAGGATCTCGAGGAACGTTACATCGACGAGAAGTAGCGGGTAGGATGGCCGGCATGGATCGAGTGGGGGCTTTTCTGCGCGAGCGCACGCCGCGCCGGTTCGTCTCGCTGGCGCTGTTCGCCGCCATCCTGATCGTCTTTCGCAAGCTGCTCGTGCTGCTGGTGTTCTTCGTCGCGTTCGAGCGCGGCATGGGCTGGCTCTCGGAGCGGCTGGCGTCGCGCGCCAAGATGCGGCGCAAGACCGCGGTGGCGATCGTGTCGCTGACGATGCTGGCGCTGCTCGTCGGCGCGCTGTACGCGGGCGTGGCGCGGCTGGTCCACTTCGTCATGCACGCGCGCGACACGGTGCCGGCGCGCATCGCGGCGATCCGCGAGGAGCCGCTGTTCCTGAGCGTGCAGGAGCACCTGCCCGACGTGGACAAGCTGGTCGAGGGCGCGCAGCACTACGCCGGCAGCGCGCTGCACTACCTCGCCGGCATCGGGCACATTCTCTTGTACCTGACGATCGGGTTCATCCTCGCGGTGGTGTTCCTGCTCGAGAAGGAGGAGATCCAGGGCTTCGCGCGCTCGGTGGATCCGCACTCGCTGCAGGGGACGCTCTTGCGCTGGCTCGGGCACGTGGCCGACGCGATGCTGGTCACCGTCGAGTTT
>DASREC010000264.1:0-25549 GCA_035652295.1 Polyangia bacterium | reverse complement strand
CAGCACGAGCAGCGCGCCGGCGCCACTCGAATCGTCTGCGCCGCCGATGCGGCAACTGCCGCAGCCCCCCGACGGCGGATTGGTGGTGCGGCCGTGGAAGTCATTGGTCGGTGCGATCTCGAAATCGACCGTAGCCGGCGTCCAATCGAGCGTGCGCGGCTCGCCGACCACGCGCCCGCGCACCTCGAGCCGGTGCTTGCCCGGCAGCCACAAGAGCGCGTTCTCGATCTCAAGCCGCTCGGTTTGCGAGAACGGCGACCAGCCGCTGCCGTCGAGGTTGACCGAGTATTCGATCGGCCGATTCGGCCCGGCCATGCGGCCCGAGAGCGCGACCGTCAGCTTCGGCGCCTGGCGCTCGTCCGAGACCGCGAACTGCTCGCGCGGCGGCAGCTCGATCGACGCCATCTGCGCCTCGGTCTCGACGGTGATCGACTCGGCGGTCGCCACCGAGATGTCGGCGAAGATCGACAGGAACTGATTGACGCCGTCGGGCCCCGGATCGGTCGAGGTGATCGACACCGGCTGGATGTTCAGCCCCATCACCGCCGGCAGCGCGATCGGCTTGAGCACCGAGCCGAGCTGGCCCGCCGCCACGCCGAGCAGCATCGGGAAGGTCTTGCCGAGATCGTGCGGCGTCTCGGCGAGCAGCTCCGAGTTGGTGACGCGCACGTTGGTGAACGCGGCGGTAAAGTCGCCGAGCAGCGGCACGATCTGGCCCATCCCGTCGACGTCGAGCGCCACCGGCAGCTCGAGGTCCGAGCCGAGCGTCATCACCCGCACGTAGCGCTCGTCGACGAAAGCGTAGAAGTCCATCAGGAAGTTCGGCACCGACACGTGCAGCAGCGCATCGTCGATGGTCTTCTTGCCCATCGCGTCGACCTTGAAGGTGCCCTTGCCGAGCTTGAAGGTCGGCGGCGCCTGCGGACGGAACACCAGGAACATCGGCGCATCGCCGGTGTGGACCAGATCCGCCAGCGACGGAATCACCACGCCGATGGTGCCCGACGAGAGCAGGGCGACCTGCGGCGTGCCGACCGCCAGACAGAGCGCGCCGCCGTCGAACGCCGCCCAGCCGATCTGGTCGAGGTGGCTCACGTGCACGCCGATGCCGACGTGATACGGCGTCGCCTTGTCGGGCAGCACGTCGGTGTCGAACGTCGTCGACGCGGGGATGGTCATCGTCTGCGGCGGCGACAGCTTGGGCACGCACGGCGAGTGCGGATCGGCCACGCCGCCGCCGAGCATGCCGAGCGTGAGCCCGTCGTCGGCGCGCGCGAAGCCGCCGAGCGACGCCAGCACGTCGAGGTACGCCTGGAGGCCCGGCGAGAAGCTCGCCAGCGCGCTGCCCGCGTTCATCTTGCCGTCGAGCCCGACCTCTTGAATGCACGTCATCCCGTCGGCGCCGACGCACACGCCCGACTTGCAGTCGGTGGCGAACGAGTTGCAGTCGGTCTTGTCCATGCACTGCATGCAGAACTGTTTGTCGACGGTGGACTGCAGTTGCCCGGCGAGCTGCGAGGTGAGCTGCCCGACGACGAACGACTTGATCGGCCCAAAATTGGCGATGGTGCAGAGGAAGTCGCCCGGCTGCGACTCGAGGGTGAGCATGCTCTGGTCGAGGTTGTTGACCGCCGCGTTGTTGAAGTTGAGCTGCGTGAGATCGGTGGTGGCGTCGACCTTGAACTGCAGATCGCCGACGATGTCGATGTCGGTGTGGCCGGCGGTGCCCTTGGTGGTGTCGAGCGAGACGAGGCACTTGGCGGTGCCGATGACGACGCCGAACTCGACGGGCAGCTTGTCCTGCGTGATGAGCTGCGTGGTGAGCTGAAGGTGTAGCGAGTCGGGCGGCGTGGGCGTGAGGTGCAGCGCTTGCGGCAAGATCTGGATGCGGCACATCGGAGCCGGCATGCCGCAGCAGACTTTGTTGGACCCGCACTGCGGCGGAACGTTGAAGATCGAGCCGCCGGGCAGGAGGCTGGTCACCAGCGACGCGCCGTTCTGGTCGAGGTAGCTGAACAGGTTCGACGTCGCGCGCACCTGGATCGCGCCCTCGTGCCGCGCGTCCGTTGGGAAGCCGCCTTTGATCGGCGTGACGCACGAACAGCCTTTGCCGCCGCAAGCCACCGACGAGAGCAGCGCGGCGATCACGGCCGCGGTGCGCCAACGCTTGACGAGCTTCATGGAGCCTCCCGGGCCGAGCGTACGAGCGGTCAGTCGCCCTCGTCAATGAGTGATGCGTTGCTGCGGGCGGGGACACCGATTAGACTGGGCGCGCATGGGATGCAGCGGCTGCACGAAGGTCGACGGCTGCGAGGCGGAGAAGGGGCCGCAGCGCACCGCCATCGACGACATCATGGCGAGCGTGTATCCCGATCGCACGTGGGGGCGGCCCGACGACGAGCGGCGGTTCGGCGCGGGCGTGCGGCCGCGCGAGGTCAAGCGGCTCGCGCGCGCGCTGTCGGCGGCGACGCGCGCGCCGACGTTTTATCGCGCGGGCGGGCCCGACGATCTCTGCGACTTCGTGTGGGTGCTGTGCCTCGGCCGCGAGCCGGCGCTGGTCGACGTGCGCGACGGCCTCGCCCGGCCCGAGAGCGATCGCGTGCGCGAGCGTTACCTGCGCGTCGCGTTCTCGACGGTGGGCCGGGTCGCCGCGGTGCAGGAAGTGGCGATGGAGCTGGATCTCGACCGCGGCGACTACGTGATCCGCGAGCTGCCGCAGCCGGGCGTCTACGATCCGACGCTGCTCAAGCGCATGCGCGCGATCGTCGATCTGCTCGAGGCGAGCGATCTCGAGCACCTCGATTTCGGCATGGTCGATAAGCCCTACCCCGAGGCGCAGCCGGGCGAGTACGTCGAGCGCTTCGGCGTCGAGCCGGCGATCGTGAATTTTTTGTTTTACGCGCAGCCGGCGCGGACGTCGTCGGTGACGGTGCTCAGCGAGGCGGCGCGGCCGGCCTGACCAGGCGGTGCCGCGCGCACGCCTGCTGCACGTGCGCGTCCCAATCCTGGTACGCCTGCCGCACCTCCGCGAAGCGCGCGCGCACCTGCTTCAATCCTTCCACCGTCGACAATTTCGGATCATCGATCACGTGCACGCAGTTTCGGCACGCGTCGATCAAGCGATCGGTCACCTTCAAATACTCGTCCGCGAGCGCGCGCACCTCGCGCGTGCGCTTGTCGGTCGCCAGCTCCTCGGCCTGCTTGCGCAGCCGGATCAGCCGCGGGATCACGTCGTCGATGAGCAGCGTGCGCGCCTCGTCGGGTTTCAAGCCGGGCGCCTGGCCGAGGCGATCGATGCGCTCCTGGATCGGCTGCTCCGACGCCGTCACGCGCGGCACCTCGACCTCGACGTAGCGCGTGAGATCCTCCTGCTCCGGCGTGCGCCTGAGTTTGTGCCACGCGAGCCCGCACGCGCCGGCGAACACCAGCAAGCTGATGATGCGAATCGCGCGATGCGCGTTGATCGACATTGACCTCCAGAATAGCCGTGTTCCGCTTCGCGGCACGGCTAGCGGTGCTTGCGCAAGAACTCGGCGATGCGCCCGGTGACCTCCGCCGGGCGCTCGATGGGCGCGGTGTGCGAGCCGCCCTCGACGACGAACAGCTCCGAGTCGCGGATGAGCTGGTGCATCTCCTCCGACAGCGACGCGGGCGTGAAGCCGTCGCGATCGCCCGAGACGATCAGCGTCGGCACGTCGATGTGTGGGAGCAGCTCGCGCGCCGAGTGGCGGCCCGCCGACGCCAGCATCTCCAAAAACAGCCGCACGTCGACCTGCGCCATGTGCTCGAGGTACGGGAAAAAATCCTCGCGCCGGATCAGCTCGCCGTTGATCTCGAAGCGGGTCGCGATCTGGTACGCCAGCTCCGTCGGGATCACCGAGCGCCAGACGTTGGCGACCACGCCGGGGATGCGGTTCACCATGAACTTCACGTACGGCAAGACCTGCTCGAGCGTGCGCTTGCCTTTGAAGGTGCGCAGCGGCGTGCCGTAGCTGCCGCAGAGGAGCACGAGGCCGCTCACGCGCGACGGGTGGCGGCGATAGGCCTCGAGGCAGACCTGCACGCCCATCGAGTGGCCGGCGAGGACCGCGCGCGCGCCGTCGCCGAGCGCGGCGTCCATCACGCCCGCGAGATCGTCGGCGAGATCGACGATGTCGACGCGGCGCGGATCGCGCGGCGGCGGCGTGCGCCCGTGGCCGCGGTAGTGCCAGTGCACCACGCGGTTGCCCTCGGCGAGCGCTTGCTCGAGGTACTTCCACACGTACCCGTCGCAGCCGATGCCGTCGCAGAAGACTACCGCCGGCGCGCCCGCGGGCCCCGAGACGCGATAGAAGACCGGCGTCGAGTCGCGCCCGACGGCGAAGCCCTGTCGTTCTACACGTTCCGAAGGAGGAGGGGACTCGTCGTTACTCGGCGGCACCGCGCTCGTCGTCTTCGCCGGGGAACTCATTGACCGAGGGATACTTCATGATGTCCTTGCGGGCCAGCTTCCAGGCCTTCTGGACGATCCACGAAAGCGAGCGATCCTGGCGCGCCGCTTCGTCCTGGATCTCTTTCAACATCTCTTCCGGGAAATACAGACTCTGCTTGCGCTTGTCGGACCCGGCCATGGCTCCTCCGTCGGGCGTGGAAAAAATGGTGAGTACACATCGTACTCGTCCCACTTCGAATGTGTCAAGGCGTGCTAGATTGGAAATTCGGGCCACGAGATGAGCGCGGTGAAAATGGATGGGCGCGTATCGCGCGCGCAGAAGTTACGGGAGTCGCGTCGCGCCGGCGTGATGATGGTGGCGCGGCGGATCTTCGCCGAGAAGGGGTATCACGCCACCAGCATCGACGATCTGATCGAGGCCGCCGGGATCGCGCGCGGCACGTTCTACCTCTACTTCGAGTCGAAGCGCGCCATCTTCGATCAGCTGCTCGACGAGCTGGTGGCGGTGCTGCAGGCCAACGTGCACCGCATCGACGTGAGCCCGGGCGCGCCGCCGCCCGTCGAGCAGCTCAACGCCATCGTCGATCGCGTGCTCGGGACGCTGGTCGAGCACCGCGAGATCGCGCAGATCCTTTTGCGCGAGGCGGTCGGCATCGACGAGGACTTCGATCGCAAGCTGGCCGACTTCTACGGGCGCATCGAGGGCATGCTCGAGCGCGCGATCCAGACCGGGCAGGGCATGGGCCTGGTGCGCGCGTGCGACGCGCAGGTGGTCGCGCGCTGCATCCTCGGCGCGGTCAAGGAGGTCGTGCACTATGCGCTCGTCGGCCGCGACCCGGCGCAGCTCGACATTCGCAAGATGGGGCGCGAGGTGATCGCGTTCACGCTGCAGGGACTTTTTCGCTGACGCGCTAGAGCGTCTTCAAGAACGCCACCAGATCCGCTTTGTCCTGATCGGAGAAGCCGTCGGTGATCGGCCCGACGTCGGGGTTGCTCGCCGGCAGCCGTTTGACGACGTCGTCGAGCGTGGCGGCGCTGCCGTCGTGGAAGTAGGGCGGTGTGGCGAACACGCTGCGCAGGGTCGGCGTGTCGAAGCTGCACGCGCCGTGCATGTGGCCGAACTCCTCGTCGGGCGCCGGCTGATCGGGCGTCGGTCCGCTGGTGACGCACGTGCCGATGTCGTGCAGCACGATCGGACCCGCGTCGAGATCGAGCGTCGGGTTGCCCGAGCCCGAGTCGGTGAGGTAGCGCCCGGTGTGGCAGCCGGTGCAGCGCGCGAGGAAGAGTTGCTCGCCGTGCGCCTGCGCGCTGGTGAGCGTGCCGTCGGCTGCGCGGTTGGGATTTTGCGGAAACGGGATGGCGTAGTTGACGAACGCGGCGATGGCGTCGAGCAGCGGGCGCTCCATCGCGTCCAGGCGGTGGAAGTCGCCGCCCTGCTCGATGTTGATGGTCGTGTCGTAGTCGACCACCGACGCGCGCAGCGCCTGGCGCAGGAGGAAGCCGGTGTTGATCGGGCCGCCGGCGTTCGACGGCGTGTCGCGCGGGCCGACGAAGAACAGCCACGTGACCGCGTCGGTGCCGCCCTCGAGGTGACACGACGAGCACGCGACCCAGAAATTTTGCGTGATGGGAAACGCCGCCGAGTTGGCGCTGTAGAACAGGTGCTGGCCGAGGCGAAGCTGCGGCGGCATCGGATCGCGCGTCAGCCGATCGAGCGGCGCGCCGTCGACGCCGACCGGCGCCGCCGCGTTCGTCTCGTCGATGGCGAGGAACGTCACGTCGTGCGAGCTGCGCCCGTCGACGAACGCGCGCCGGCCGGTCGAGTCGACCGCCACGCCCTCGGGGAACGTCGACGGCAGCGGGCGCACCAAGCCGACCTCGAAGCCGCCCGCGCCATCGAGCACCAGCACGTCTTCGCTCTGCGCGTCGGCGACGAGCGCCAGCTTGCCGTCGGGCGTGAAGGCGATCGCGCGCGGGCCCGAGACGACGTCGATGAACGATCCGTCCGAGCCGCCCGGCGGCTGGAACAGGAGGCGCGGGCCCTCCGCCTTGCCGTCGGCGGTCACGGTCGAGATCGTGGGAAACACGGTCGATTGAAAATCGAGCGCGGGCTCGGCGGTCTTGGTCGCGAGCAGGAGATGCGGCAGCCACACCTCGCCGCCCGACGGGCGCGGGACCGCCGCGTAGACGCCGCGCGGCTGGCCGCTCGGGATGGTCTTGTCGAGCGACGGATCGCGCGGCTGATCGGCGAGCGTGACGACGTGGCGCACGGTGAAGGTCGCGGTGTCGATCGCGGTCACGCCGGGCGAGAGCAGAAATTGCGAGACCCAGAGCGTCGCGCCGTCGGCGCTCACCGATGCGCCCCACGGGTGCTCGCCGACGGGCAGCGTGGCGACGACCTGATCGGTCGCGGGATCGATCGCGGTCACGGTCGCGGCCTCGTGGCTCACCGCGTACACGCGGCGGCCGTCGGGCGACGCCACCACCGCCGTCGGCTCGGCGCCGACCGGGATGCTGCCGGTGACCGCGCGCGTCTGCGCGTCGATCACGAACACGCGGTTGGCGGTCTGCCCCGCGACGTAGATTTTTTTGTTCGACGGCAGGATGGCGAGCGCGCGCGGCTTGACCGACGGCTCGTAGCGCATCGTCGTCGGATCGGGCGCGGGCGGCTGCGCGGCGAGCGGAATCTCGGCGGTGAGCGTGCGCGCGTTCGGATCGATCAGCGACACGCTGTCGGCGTCGACGTTCACCACCCACAGTTGCTTGTCGTCGGAGGTGAGCGCGATCGTCGACGACACGCGCGGCTGGAGCGCCGCCTGGTTTCGCGCGCCGCCGCACGCCGACAGCGCGAGCGCGACGAGGAGCCGGCAACGTCTCATGGCATCGTCCCTCCGATCGTGTAGCGGCGCAGCGCGAGACACGGACGCGCGCGATCGAGACGCGCGTCGCGGCAGAAGCGCGGGCCGTCCGAGACTCGCGGCGCGCGCGCGGCATCGAGCTCGACCTCGTCGGTGATCCAGATTTCGCGCGGCAGCGAGTCGAGGCGCTCAAGATCGACGTCGACCTCCGAGAGCCAGGTGCGCGGGTGCGCGCCGACGCCGGCGAGATTTTCGAAGAAGCGGATCGACGCGCCGCCGAACACCGCCACGCTGCCGCCCGCCGACTGCGCGCGCGCGGCGAGCCAGTCGGCGGCCTGCGCGGCGGCGGGCGCCTCGTGCGCGTGCGCCCACGCCAGCGGCGCCGACGCGGCGAGCGCGATCGCCGGCAGCGTGACGACCAGCGCGCGGCGCGCGCTCCACGCCAGCGCGATCACGACGAGCACCACGAGCGGCAAGAGATGGCGCGGCTGCTCGACGACGTTTTGCGCCAGCAGCACCCAGAGCGCGTAGGGCGCGAACACCAGCGCCGCCCACGCCTGCGCGCGCCGCTCGGGCGGCCGCAGCGCGACGCCGACGGTGGCCAGCGCCAGGAGCGCGGCGAGCGCCCACGCGCGCGGCGCCAGCCCGTCGAAGAACAGGTCGCGCGCGAACACGAGCGAGCGCAGGCCGAGGCCGGGCCGGGTCGCGATCGAGCCGCCCCACGATTGAAAGTGGCCGCCGAGGTGCGCGCGTCCGAGCGCGAGGTAGCGGCGCGCGCCGACGAGCGCCAGCAGCGGAACCGCCCAGATCGCCGATCCGACCGAGAAGAACGCGAGCGCCGCGCGCCACGATCCGCCGCGCAGCAGAAGGCCGATCGCCCACGAGAGCGCGAGCGGCCAGTACGACGCGCGCGCGCCGAGCATGAGCGCGATCGCCAGCGCGCCCAGCCCCGCGCGCCGCTCGGCGAGCGCCACGAACGCCCACGTGGCGAGCGCGGTCGCGGTGGCGTCGCTCGACGCCGCGCCGCCGTCGAGCCAGGGCAGCGACGCCGCCGCGTACAGCGCGAGCGCGCACCACGCCGCCGCCTCCGACGACGCGCGCGCCAGGCGCCACACGCCGACCGCGGTCGCCGCCGACGCCGCCGCCGAGACCGCCGTCGCCGCGTCGAGCGGCGCGAGACCGATGAAGTGCGCCGCGCGCGCCAGCGCCACGTACACCGGGTAGCCGGGAAAGTGCGGCTGCAGCTTCTCCAGGTCGAACTCGCCGATCGCGCGCACGAAGCCGATCGCGTCCCAATCGTCGGGCACGCGCGCGCGCAGCGCGAACCGTTCGGCGAACACCGCCAGCGCGGCGCAGGCGAGCGCGCCTCGTCTCATGGGCGCGAGAGCTCCAGCTTGCCCGCGAGCGCCGCCGGCAGCTTGACCGCCGAGATCTCCCGCACGCAGTCGTGATCGCGATCGGGCCCGTCGGCGGTGCGCGACAATTCGCCGGTGAGCGCGCGCTCGCCCATCTGCAAGCCGGCGCCGGTGCACTCCTTCGGGAAGTCGAGGTGGTCGTCGCCGTTGGCGTCGTCCCAGCCGTTCACCACCAACTTATAGGTGCGCTTGAAGCGCTCGAGCAATTCGGCGGCGGCGCGCTCGGAGCCGGGGCGGCGCGCGACCAGCTTCCAGTATTGGCGCAGCGCGCCCGAGAGCGTGCCGAGCGCGAGCGGCGTGTAGTCGAGCGGGTTGTCGACGCCGGCGGTGGTGCGGAACGCGCGCACGCCGCTCATCCAGAAGCGCTTGTCGAGATCGGCGTACACGCGGATGGCGGCGTCGCGGTATTTCTCGTCGGAGGTGGCGAGGTACGCGTCGAGCAGCCCGCGGATCGCCGCGGCCTCGGACTCGAGCGCCGTCGGTGACGGGTCGGGGCCGCTCGCCAGATCGACGTAGTTGACCACCGAGCCGTCGGCGTTGACCAGCCTGGCGGCGAGGAAGTCGGCTTGCGCGCGCAGGAGCGCGAGCATGCGCGCGGGCATCGGCGCGGGCGCGCCGGTGAGCGGCGCGGCGTCGAGGGCGGTCTCGAGCCCGCGCGTGTCGGGCGTGTCGTTCGAGTAGAGCGTGAGCGTGGAGGCGATCGCGCGCAGGGCGGTGCGCAGCGCCACGATGGCGTAGGCCGCGTCGACGGTGGTGACGCGCGTGCCGCGCGCGTTCGGCTGCGCGCTGTCGACGAGGACGTTGTGCTGCGCGTCGAAGTGCAGCCGATCGAGATCGATGGCGGCGATCTTGATGACCGCCAGCGCGCGGTCGTGCGGCGTCTCTTCGCCGTCGGGGAGTTGGTTGTCGGCGGGCAGCGGATCGCCGTCGAAGGTGGCGCGCGACGACGGCAGCCCGCCGACCGCCGCGTTGTTGAAGTCGGTGAGCGCGAACAGCTCCGACGCCGCGCCGAGCAGCGCCGAGAGGCCGCGCAGCCCGCTCGCCGGCGTCGTCACCTGCATGCTCGGGTAGCGCGGCTGCGGAAAATATTTCCACGACTGGCCGATGAGCGGCGGCGTCGCGCCGTCCTCGTCGACGGTGATGGCGCTCGGCCACCAGCGCACCGGCGACGCGTAGTCGTAGGCGATCGCGTCTTTCGTCGACGCGAAGCCGCCGAGCTTCGCGCCATCGCTCGTGAGCAGCAGGCCGAGCAGCGCGGCCATCTTGTTGTCGAGCTCGTCGAGCATGAGCAGGCCCTGAAAGCCCTCGAGCGTGATGTCGCCGAGGTACACGCCGGGCGAGCCGGGCAGCGTCGCCCGGCCGGTCGGATCGTTGGGATCGGGATAGCGCCCGACGACGGTGTTGCCCGGCTGGCCCACCTGCGGCAAATCGCCGTCGGCCACCACGGTGATGCCGTTGCCCGCGAAGTCGTGCAGCGACTGCCAGTAGTTGATCACCCACAGCCCCTGCTTCCACGCCGCGAAGCCGAGCGCCGCCGGATCGAGCACCTTCTCCACCTGCGCGTCGCGCACCGGCAGGTTGAGCGAGTTGTAGCCGCACTCGTAGTCGCCGACGGTCTGCGCGCCCATCGCCGCCGCCTGGTAGCCGCCGACGAAGGTGCAGCCGCGCGTGGCGCCGCCCGACGGCGCGATGTCGGAGGCGAAGCTGCGGAACTCGAGGTACGCGGGCCACAGCCCGGGCCAGCCGTAGACGTTGAGCGGGTTGTTCTGCGGCGGCGGCGAGATCACGAACGTGCGCACCGCGTAGCTCTCGACGGCGAACTGCTGCACGCGATCGCGCAGCAGCGCGAAGCCGGCGTCGCCGCTCGCGCCGGTCGGGTTGAGCACCGGGCCGTACTCGAGCGCCAGGCCCGCGCCCGATTCGAACGACAGGTTGTTCATCGGCTGCTTCGAGTACTCGTAGGACTCGATGGCGGTGACGTAGCCGAGCGGGTCGTTCGAGATCGCGCCGGTCGAGGGATCGGTGTACTGGTCGGTGACGAGGCTGAAGCGATCGAAGCCGGTCAGGTTGCGGCCGAGGAGCTGCGCGAACGGCTCGCCGGAGATCTGCATCTCGATCGACGCCAGCATGTGATCGGCGACGTGGAAGCGGGTGTCGAGGAGCTTGGCCGAGAAGTAGCGCGCGGGCGTGGGCGCGCCCTTGGGGAGGCTCGGGCTGCAGGAGGCGGCGATTATTGCTGCGATGCAGCAAAGGATTGCTGCGCTGCAAAATAAATAGCGTTTCATGCGGTGAGCGCCCTGGCCTCGATGAGGCCGCCTTCGGCGTTGAGATCGGCGACGCCGGCGGTGCGCCGCTCGCCGAGCGCGGCGCGGGCCGCTTCCAGGCCCATCTCCATCGCCGTGTCCATGAAGACGTAGCGGAACGCGCCCTGGCGCCCGCACGCGATCAGGTTCTCGACTTCGCCGACGGCGCCGAGCGCGCGCGCGCGGTCGCGGCGGTAGTCGAGGTGATAGATCGGGTAGCCCTCCTCGACGAAGGTCGAGAAGCGGCCGCGCACGCGCGACGCCACGTCGAAGCCGAGCGCGCGCAGGTCGGCGAGGCAGCGCTGGTGGAGCTCGTCCTCGGGCGCGGACCAGACGGCGTCGCCGCGGTCGCAGGGGATCTCCAGCATCAGCGAGGTCGCGCCGGGTGGCGCCATGTCGGGGCTGCGGTGGCGCGGCTCCTGGATGCGCGACATCAGGTAGCGCGGCTCGGAGACGTACATCCACGTGTGCGGCGAGACCTCGGGCCCGTCGAGCAGCAGGTTGTGCAGGCGGATGGCGCGGAAGCGCAGCCGCGACGACGCGCGCGCCGCCTCGCCGCGCACCCCGACGAAGCGCGCGAGGTCGGGCAGCGCCAGCGTGGCGATGGCCGCGTCGCAGGCGAGCTCGTGATCGCCGCGCTCGTCGGAGAAGCGCACCGCGCGCACGCGGCCGCGCGCCACGTCGAGCCCCGACACGCGCGCGCCGAGCTGCACGCGGCCGCCGGCGCGCGCGATCGCCTGCGTCATGCGCTCGAAGATCTGCCCGATGCCGAGGCGCGGGTAGAGATAGCGGCGCGCGTACGAGCGCGTCGGCGAGCGGCGCGCGCCGACGAGGCGCAGCATCACGTCGGAGAGCGACAAGAGCGAGATGCGCTGCGACGCCCAGTCGGCCGAGATCTCCGTCGGCGCGAGGCCCCACAATTTTTCGGTGTACGGCCCGAAGAACGCGTCGTAGAGCGAGCGGCCGAAGCGGTGCACCACCCAATCTTCGAACGACACGTCGCCCGACGGATTCAGCCGCTGGCGCACGCGCTCGCCGGCGTAGCTCAGGACCGCGCCCGCGCCGCGGCGCAGGCCGGCGGTGCGCACGACGTCGTCGAGCTCGAGCGGGTAGCGGAAGCGGCGGCCGCGGTGCAGGACCGCGCTCGAGCGCGTACGCACGAGCAGCTCGTCGCCGACGAGCTCGCGCACCAGATCTTCCAGCGCGCGGCTGCGCGAGATGAAGCGGTGGCCGCCGAAGTCGAAGCGAAAGCCGGCGCGCTCGACGGTGCCGCACAGACCGCCGGGCCGCGGCTCGCGCTCGAGCACCGTCACGTCGGCGCCGCGCGACGCCAGCGCGTGCGCGGCGGTGAGCCCGCAGGCGCCGCCGCCGAGCACCGCCACGCGGCGCGGGCTAGTCACTCGCGCCTCCGTCGTCGAGCGGCGAGAGGTCGGGCGGCGTGACGGCGAGATCATCGGACGGCGTCATCGCCAGATCGGGGCCCGGCGCCGGCTTGAGCGGCGGGCACAGGCTGGCGGGCACGGAGTGGCTCACCGGCGGCAGCGAGCGCAGGTACGCGGCGATCGAGTACGCCTCGAGATCGGTCATGTCCTCGAACACCGGCATCGGCGGGCAGAGCGGGGCGCCCTGGTCGTCGACGCCCGCGCGCAGCGTGCGCACGATCTCGATGTCGGCCCAGCCGCCGAGACCGGTGGCGCGATCGGGCGTGAGGTTGGGCGCGTAGGGCGTCGAGCCGGCCAGCCCGCCGTCGAGCGCCGCGGCGCGGCCGGTGAGCCCGTCGCCGTGGCAATTGGCGCAGCCGCGCGCGCCGGCGTAGGCCGCGCCGAGCGCCGCGCCGCCGTCGCTGTTCGAGAAGTCGTCGCTGCACGCCGCCAGCGCCGCGAGCATCGCCAGCGCAAATGATCGTGATAGTGTGCGCGTCATGCGTGAGCGTGCCGTCGTCGAGCGCGGCGAGCATATCACTATCGCCGCGCAGTCGCGGGCGCTGCTGATCGCCGTCGCGCTGCTCGCCGGCTGCGGCGATTCGGCCGAGGCGCCCGACGCGGCGGTGCCCGATCTGGCGCGTCCGCCGATCTGCACCGCCGACGAGATCGGCGACGCCGGCGTCCCGGCGACCTTCGCCAACGTCGAGCGCATCTTCGACGGCACGTGCGCCACCGGGGTCTGCCACTTCACCGGATTCTCCGTTCCGCAGGGCATCGGCATCGACCTGAGCCACGGTCATGCGTACGCGAGCATCGTCGGCAAGGTTGCGCCCGATCCGCCGAACCAGTGCGGCGGCCCGATCGTCACGCCGTTTCATCCCGAGCAGAGCTACCTCATGGTCAAGCTGACCAAGGCGCAGGGCGAGCAGTGCAACCCGAAGGGCGAGCAGATGCCGATCTGCGACGTGTTCGCGTGTCCGCTCGACGAGTGCGCGATCGATCTCGTTCGCCGCTGGATCCTCGCCGGCGCGCCGCCCGAATAGTTGCGCGCAAAAAAAACGGGCGGCCCGAAGGCCGCCCGTCGAGTGACTAGGACCGGCTTACTGCGAGACGGCGATCGTGGCGCACGAGACCTGCGCCGTGGTGTTCGGCGGCGCGCCGCTGGCCGGGCGGATGATCGACACGCCGTACTGCTGGGTCGCGCCGCCATCGAACGCGGCATCGACCACCGGGCACAGCGGATCGGTCTTGAGGTACCAGCACGGCTTGGTCGAGCTGTTGGCCGCGGCGTTCGGATCGTTGGTGCCGCACCACGGGATCTCACTCACCGACGTCGTGCCGTCGGAGTTGCGGCTCACGTCCTCGACGACGCAGTCGGGGTGCGTGTCGGGATTCTCGATCGGCGACGACAAGCAACCCGGCTTCAAGCTCGACACGATGATGTCGCCGAGGCCCTGGAGCGCCTGCTGGTAGCTGCTGTCGCAGATCGACGTGTTCTGCTTGTTCATCGGGTTGACGACCGAGTTGATGACGCTGCGGATGCGCACCGCCGGATCGCCGAAGAACGCGCTGTTGGTGACCGACACGCACGAGTGCTGGAGCACGACCGCGCAGCCCGAGCCCGACGGATCGACCGGGCCGGGGCAGAGCTGGTAGGGACCGACCGGCGCCTTGACGTTGGCGAGCACCGACTGCACCGGCTGCTCGGGCGCGGTGATGCCGACGAGGATCACGTCGTTCGGATCGATCTTCACGCCACCGTTCGCCTTCGGCTGCGAGAAGAAGCTGGTGTAGCGGCTGATCTCGAAGCACTTTGCGCCCTGCGCCGCGGTCGCCGGAGCGCACGAGTTGAGCACCCCGCCCGAGTCGGCGTACGGCAGGAGCATCGTCGGGCCCTGGTTCGAGCCGGGCGGATCGCAGGCGACGCCGTATTGCGAGCCGCGGTACGACAGCAGCGCGCCGTACTTCATCATGCCGGCCGCGCTCGGGTCGAAGAGATCCGAGCTCGGATCGATCGAGCAGTCGTCGTCCTCGTCGGTGACCCACACGACGACCAGCAGCGCGTCGTCGCGCAGGAAGCCGGCGTTCTCCGGAATCGGATCGTGCAGCGCCTTGTAGACCGCCTCGAGCTGCTGCTCGAAGCCGCAGCCGCGATCGCCGACCGACGCCATGCAGCCGAACGCCGTCGGGAGATCCTCGTTGGGCGGAAGGTTGCTCGTGGGGTTGCCCATCGAGTCCTTCACCTTCTGGTTGTACTGGATGAAGTTGACGCCGTTGCCGAGCGCGCCGCAGGTCGCGTCGGCCGCGGCGCCCTTCGGCTGAAGCTTGCCGCCGTCGCCGCCCGGGTGGCACTGGCCGCTGTTGATGTTGTACGGGCCGGCGCCGAGATCGGACGTGACCACGCCGATGTGATAATCGGCCGGGTTGTCCTTGCCGAAGCTGTCGAGGATGCTGATGAGCTGCGGGAAGCGCGCCTTCAGCTCGGCCTGCTTGGGCGCCATCGACGGCGAGTTGTCGATCAGGAACAACAGATCGACCTTGTCTTTGGTGTTCTGCGCGACGCGCACCTTGGTCTCTTGCGTCGTCTTCGGAATCGGCGTCTGCACCGGCGCGTCGTAGCAGGCGAACAGTCCGATACACGCGAGCGGCGAGCCGAATACCAGCGCTCGTTTCCAGAAAATTCGGGACCTCATATCGGCCTCCTCAAGTACTGCGCGAAAATAGAGATTCGCGGATATTAGCCGGACTTCACTTCACGTCGCAAGCGAGCAAGCAGCGGGCCCGCGCCGCGCGCGCGCAACCCGCCGAAACTCGTGGAGCGCGCCGCCGCCGCTGCCAACCAGGTTGGCAGTCGTGGACAACCTGGTTGGCGGACCGCGACGTGCGGAATTGCGAGCGGTTGCGCTTGACTGTTGCGCCCCATGATGCTAATTTCCGAATTTCAACGTCCGACCTGGGTAAGACCATGACGGCGAAGAGCCCAGAGGGTCTCAAGAAGAAAGATCTCAAGCGCTTTCGCGAGATCTTGCACGAAAAAAAAGAAGAGATCCTCAAGAACGCCAAGCGCACCCTCAACGAGGACATGACGCTCGACGCCGACGATATGCCGGACGAGATGGATCTCGCCTCCTCGGAGTACCTGCAGTCTTTCACGTTCCGCCTGCGCGGGCGTGAAAAGACGTTCTTGAAGAAGATCGATCACGCGCTCGCCAAGATCGACGAGGGCACCTTCGGCATCTGCGAGGAGTGCGAGGAGCCGATCTCGATCAAGCGGCTCGAGGCGCGCCCCGAGACCACGCTCTGCATCCGCTGCAAAGAGGATCAAGAGCGCATGGAAAAAGCCTACGGCTGATCAGCCTCGTAGTTGACGCGGCGGCGGGCGGCGGAAATACTCACGCGACGCCATGCGCCCCGTCCTGTTCCACATCCCGCTCTACTTCTTCAAGATCCCGATCCACTCCTACGGCGTGATGCTGGCGCTGTCGCTGGTGGTCGGCTGGCAGATCACGCTCAGCCTGTGCGTCAAGGACGGGATGGAGCGCAAGACCATGGAGCGCTGCTACGTCTGGACCGCGGCGGCGGCGGTGGCGGGCTCGCGGCTGCTCTACATCTTCACCAACCTCGATCGCATCGACAGCTTCTGGGAGATCTTCAAGGTGTGGCAGGGCGGGCTGGTGGCCTACGGCGGCTTCATCGGCGGGTTCCTCGGCTCGACGGTGTACTGCCGCTTGAAGGGCATTCGCCTGCTGGCGTGGGCCGACTGCGCGGTGCCGTCGCTCTGCACCGGCCTCATGATCACGCGCATCGGCTGTCTGCTCTACGGCTGCGACTTCGGCAAGGTCTGGGACAGCAAGTGGGCGATCCATTTTCCCGCGGGCTCGCCGGCGTTCCAGCAGCAGCGCGTCGAGGGGCTGCTCGGGCCGAACGCGATCACCTCGCTCGGCGTGCACCCGACGCAGCTCTACGAATCGCTCAACGGGCTCATCCTGCTCGGGCTGTGCTTTCTCGTGCGGCGCGTGCGCACGTTCTCGGGGCAGGTGTTCGTGGCGTGGATGATGGGCTACGCGGTGCTGCGCTACTTCGTCGAGGTGCTGCGCGCCGACGAGGAGCGCGGCAACATCGGGCCGCTCTCGACGTCGCAGTTCATCGGCGTGACCACGTTCCTCATCGGCGCGGTGCTGCTGGTGTGGCTGTACTCGATGTACAAGCGCGATCCGCGCGCGATGCGGCTGTGGGAGAACGGGCTGGCGATGGCGGGGCCGGCGGTTCCCGACGAGAAGCCGGCGCAGAATCCGAACGCGGCCAAGCGCAAGCGCAAGAAGCGCTGATTTTTTTCGCGAGGGGGAGAGCTTGAATCGGCGCAGCGTGCTCGCGTGGATGGCGTCGGCGATCGGCTGCGCGCTCGGCGTGGCGCTGGCGGTGCCCGCCGCCGGGTACCTGACGTTCCCCGCGCGCAAGCGCACGGTCTCGGGCTCCGACGATCCGATCGATCTCGGCGAAGTCGGCGCGCTCCCCGACGGCAAACCGGTGCGCGTGGCGGTCAAGGTGGCGCGCTGGCGCGACGCGTGGAACGCGCTCACCGACGTCACGCTCGGCGCCGTGTGGCTGCGCCGCGACGGCGACTCGGTGCGCGCGCTCTCCACCGTGTGCCCGCACACCGGCTGCGCCGTCGACTGGGACGCGCCGCAAAAACAATTTCGCTGCCCGTGTCACGACAGCGTGTTCGATGAAAACGGCGCGCGCGTCTCCGGCCCCGCGCCGCGCGCGATGGACGCGCTCGACTGCGCCGTCGACGGCGGGCGAGTGCGCGTGGCCTATCGCCGCTATCGCCCCGGCGTGCGCGATCGCGAGCCGGTATGAAGCTCGCCGACTGGCTCGACGAGCGCACCGGCTACCGCTCGATCCTGCGCCACGCGCTCGACGAGCCGGTGCGCGGCGGCGCGCGCTGGAGCTACGTCTTCGGCTCGGCGCTGGTGTTCCTCCTGCTGGTGCAGGCGGCCACCGGCGCGCTGCTGGCGGCGTTCTACGCGCCGTCGTCGACCGACGCGTGGGCGTCGGTGGCGTACGTGCAGCAGGAGGTCACGCTCGGCTGGTTCATCCGCGGCCTGCACTCGTCGGGCGCGAGCGCGATGATGATCCTCACCGCGCTGCACCTCCTGCAGGTCACGCTCTACGGCGCGTACCGCCGCCCGCGCGAGGTGAACTGGTGGGTCGGCCTCGCGCTGATGGCGCTGCTGTTCGCGTTCGCGCTCACCGGCTATCTCTTGCCGTGGGATCAGAAAGGCTACTGGGCGACGCAGGTCGCCACCAGCCTGCTCGGCGCGATGCCGCTCGTCGGGCCGTGGTGCAAGCGCGTGCTCATCGGCGGGCCCGAGTACGGCAACCTGACGCTCACGCACTTCTACGCGCTGCACGTGCTGGCGCTGCCGGCGGCGGCGGCGGTGCTCACGTTCGTGCACGTCGCGCTCATGCGCAAGCACGGCATCACGCCCGGCTGGCGCCAATCGGACGCGCAGCTCGACGCGGCGGCCGAGCCGTTCTGGCCGCGCCAGGCGCTCTACGACTTCGTCGCCATGTCGGTGGTGCTGGCGCTGATGGTGGTGAGCGTGGCGCGCTCGCACGGCGCGCCGCTCGAGGCGCCGGCCGATCCGTCGTCGGCGTACGACGCGCGCCCCGAGTGGTATTTCCTGCCGCTCTACCAGCTGCTGAAGTTTTTTCCCGGGCGGCTGGAGGTGCTGGCCGCGCTCGGCGCGCCGGCGGTGGCGGGCGGGCTCCTGTTCTGGCTGCCGCTCGCCGATCGCGGCCCGTCGCGGAATCCGGCCGCGCGCAAGCAGTTCGTCGGCATCGTGGTGCTGCTGCTCCTCGGCGCCGCCGCGCTCGGCGCCGAGGCCTCGATCGCCGACGCCGAGAACCCGAGCTACCAGAAGTTCCGCCAGCGCGCCGATCGCGAAAGTGAGCGAGCGCTCACATTAGCCAGGCAGGGCGTCCCGGTCGCCGGCGGCACCGCGGTCTACGACAACGATCCCACCGCGCGCGCGCGGCGCCTCTACGGCGAGCGCTGCGCCGGCTGCCACCAGCTCGACGGCGCCGGCGAGCGGCGCGCGCCCGATCTCGACGGCTGGTCGTCGCGCGCGTGGCTGCGCGACTTTTTGCGCGACCCGGAGAACCCGCGCTTCTACGGCAAGACGAAAGTGCGCGGCATGAAGCCGGTCAAGCAGACTGGCGACGAGCTGGAGGCGCTGGTCGAGTTCGTCTACGCGCAAGGCGGCGACGGCGCCGACGCGGCGCGCGCCGAAAAAGGCCGCGCGGTGTTCGAGGCCGCCGGCTGCGACGACTGCCACCAGACCGACGGCGCGAAGGGTGACGAGGGCCCGAACCTCGGCGGCCGCGCGTCGAAGAAATGGCTCCACGACTTCCTCGCCGACCCGTCGGAGCCGCGCTTCTTCGGCGACAAGAACCAGATGCCGAAGTTCCGCGGCAAGCTCGAAGACGCCGACCTCGACGCCCTCGCCGACCTTTTGCGAGCCGAGCGCGCCCGCCAATAGATTGGCAATTCTGCTAATCGTTTGGCGGGGGCTCGGTGCAGGTGAACGTGCCGCCGTCGGCGGCGGCGAACGGGCCGCAGCCCGCCGGGTTGGGCATCCCCGCCGCGCGCGCCGCGATCCACTGGCTCACGTAGTCGATGTCGCGCCGCACGATCGAGGAGTGCGTCGCTCCCGGATCGCCGCACACCGTGAGCGTCGCCGTCGGATTGGCCGCGCCGGCGAGGTCCGTCTCGATCTTGTCGATGCCGCACTGCGCGCGCCCCGGCGAGATCGTCGTGTCCTGGAGACCGTGCCAGAAGAGAATCGGCGGCCCCGCCGGATCGATCGCCGGCCGATCGGCCTTGGCGCGCGCCAGCCACGTCTTCGCCGGATCGGTGGCGCACCCGGCGTTGAAGATCATGCAATTCGCCACCGGCATCCAGAACGGGTCGTCGTAGATATCCGACGGCTGCGCGCCGAGCGCCTGGATCTTGCCGGCGAGCGCGTTGTCGTCGCACGACGTGGTGAGCAGCGTCTTCACCGCGTCGCGCTGCGACGCCTTGAACATGTCGAGCCCGTGGCCGGGGCCGTCGTAGAGCTCACCGTGGCTGTAGAAGTAATACATGCTGTACGCGACCACGTACGGGGCGTTGGAGGTGGTGATGCCGATCGGCGGATCGATCGACGCGCCCCACGAGCGATCGGACACCCACAAGACGCCCATCGGCGCCACGCCGATCACCGGTGACGCGGAGCCGTAGGTGGCGATCAGCGGCTGCACCGACAGCACCGCGTGCGCGCCCTGCGAGTGGCCCATGAACGCGACCTTGGGCGGCAGCGCCGTCGGCTGGAGGAAATTTTTCATGGCGCGCGTGGCGTCGAGCAGCGAGTGCGCCTCGTCCTCGGCGAGCGACCAGCCGCTCACCGGCCCGCCGTAGCCGAAGCCGGCGTAGTCGGGCGCGATGGTGATCCAGCCGTCGCCCGGCAGCGCGAGATCGAACACCTGCGCGTCCTCGCCGGTCGTGCCGTCGGCGAGATTGAACTTCGACGGCACGCACGAATCGGCCAGCCCGACGGTGCCGTGCGCGGTCACCACGTACGCGTCGGTGCGGTGGTTCGACGGCATGAGCACGAGCGCGCTCGACACGCCGCCCGGCGCCGCCGACGCCGAGCCCTGCACGCGCTCGGTGCGGTAGGCGATGCGGTACACGTTCAGATCGGAGTGCACCGCCGGGCCGGTGTAGCCGAGCGTGGTGAGCGCCGTGTTCACCGTCGCCGCGGGCAGCGCGCGATCGAACGCGCAGCGGATGATGTCGCCGCGGTGCGACGGATCGAACGCCGGCAGGTTCGCCGGAAGTTGGTACACGCTGTCGACCGAGTCGGTGCACGCGATGGCCAGCGGGTCGACGGTGTGCGAGAGATCGGGCGCCATGTCGCCCGGCGCCGCCGTGTCGTCACCGCAACCGATCGCGAGCAGGAGGGGGAGCGTCAGGAGCGCGTAGGCTTTTCTCATCCTTCAACAGCAAGCCATTCGCGGCCTACTGTCAAGATCCCGATTTGCGCTTGCGCTCGGCGCCGGCGCGCCGCTTCGGCCGATAGATCTTGCGCGAAAATTTCGGCAGGCGGCGCGGACGCGGACGTTCGGTGGACGTTGTTACCGGCATCTGGGCCTCCCATAAAGTCTGAGCCCATCCGCTGCCGGTGCAAGCCGCTGGTGTATGCTGGCGGCGACATGCGTCTCGCGCCCCTGGCCGTGCTGCTGCTCACCGTCGGGCACGCCGCTCGGGCGGGCGCCGATCCGCTGGCGGATCTGAAGGCGCGGGTGGCGGAGCTCGAGCGGGTGCTGGCCGATCTACCGTCGGCGCTGGAGGCGCTGCACGATCTCGACAACCGGCTGGGCGCGCTCGAGCGCGAGGTGGATCGCTCGGCCGGCGCGCGCGCCGCCGACGCCGACGTGCGCCGCGCGCTCGACTCGCTGCGCGCCGATCTCGACGACGTCTCGCTCAGGTTGGCGCGCGCGCAGGCGCGGCAGAATCAGCACACCGCCACCACGCCGTTCTCGTTCGGCTACGACGACGGGCTGGCGCTGCACACCGCGATCGTCGACGTCACGCTCAACGCCGGCGTGCAGCCGCGCTACACCGGCACCATCCGCCCGCCGCCCGTCGAGAACGGCTCCAGCTTCGAGCTGCACCACGCGCAGCTCGCGCTCGCGGCGAGCGTGCTCGAGGTGTTCGGCGTGCAGGCGCTGTTCGACTTCGGCGCGCAGTTCACCGACGCGGGCGGGCTGGCGATGGTGCGCACGCTCGCGGCCGAGGTGCGCCCGCTCGGCTGGCTCACGGTGCGCGGCGGGCGGTTGCGCGTGCCGTTCGGCCGGCAGCGCGTGCTGAGCGAATTGCGGCTCACGCTCGTCGATCAAGCGATCGCCACGCGCGCGCTCACGTTCGGCGAAGATCAGGGCGCGCTCGTCGAGCTGCGCTTCTTCGGCGACAAGTTGATCGCGCAGGCGGCGGTGACCAACGGCGCGAGCGGGCCGTCGCAGGCGCGCAACGACAACCTCGACCTGGCGTACACCGCGCGCGTGGTGGCGCAGCCGCTCGGGCCGCTCGCGCCCGTCGAGGGCGATCGCGCGCGCACGCCGCGGCCGCGCTTCGCCGTCGGCGCGTCGTTTCAGTACGACCTGTCGCCGACCGATCTGCCACCGCCGCTCGACGACGCCGCGCACCGCGGGCGCGTCGACAACGTGGAGCTGATCTCGTTCGGCGCCGAGGCGGCGTTCAAGTGGCGCGGCTTCGCCTTCGAGGGCGAATACTTTTTGCGCCGCGAGCGGCCCGGCTTCGGGCGTCCCGAGCGGCTGTTTCAAGGCGGCTACGGGCAGGGCTCGGCGATGATCTGGCGCGGCCTCGAGCTCGCCGCGCGCGTGTCGTACGCCGAGTTGCCGTCGCTGCGCCGGCCGCCGCTCGGCGTGCTCGGCGACGCGCCGGCGAACGCGCTCGAGGCCGGCGGCGGCGTGGCCTGGTACCAGTGGGGCGAAAATCTGAAGGCGCAGCTCGGCTACGCGTACCGCCGCGACACCGCCGCCGACCCGTTCGATCGGCGCCGCCACGAGGGCCACGTCCTAGACGTGCAGGTGCAGGCGGGCTTCTAAAAAACGCAGAGGGATAAACGCCAAGACGCCAAGACGCCAGTTCAGAAATCAATAATTTTTCTGACTGGCGTCCTGGCGTCTTGGCGTTTTCTGTTTCTGCGTGCCTAGCGCAGGTAGGGACGGAAGGCGCGGCGCAAGAGCGACTCGGCGCAGGTGAGGCGCGCCAGCGGATCGGCGTCGGCGAGGCCGTGCGTGAGCGACGGCAGCGCGCCGGGGAGCGGGGCGATGAGCGCGAGCGCGGCGCGGCGCGTGGCGGCGTCGGGCGACGCGGCGGCGGCGTGCAAGCGGTTTTGACCGAGCGGATCGCCGATCCGCGCCAGCTCGTCGGCGGCGTCGAGCGCGTAGGGCGTGTCGAGCGCGCCGACCAGCACCGGGCGCGCCTGCGCCGCGTGGCCGGCGGCGATCAGCGCGCGCGCGGCGGCGAGGCGCACCTCGAGATCGGGATCGCGCAGCCCGCGGGAGATCAGCGCGGCGGCCGGCTCGCCCAACTCGCCGGCGGCGTTCATCGCGGCGGCGCGCGCGTCGGCGCGGCGATCGGCCGCGGCGCGCGTGATGGTCTCGAGCGCCACGTTCACGCGCCCGCGATGCGCCAGCGCCACCGCCGCGCGCAGCGCCACGAAGCGATCGTCGCGCGACGCCACCAGCTCGAGCCGCGCCGGCTCGCCGTCGAGGCGGGTCAGCCCCGCGAGCGCCGCCAGCCGCACGCCGAGCGCGCCGTCGCCGAGCGCCGCCTCCAGCTCCGCCACCGCGCCGCGATCGCCGAGCGCGCCGAGCGCCGCCACCGCCGCCGCGCGCACGCCCGCGTCGGGATCGTGCGCCAGCCGCGCGGCCAGCTCGCGCGCGAGGGCGCGATCGATCGGCGCCAGCGCCGAGGCCGCGCGCGCGCGAACCTCCGGCGACGCGTCGTCGCACAGCTTGGCGATCCGCTGCGCCGGATTCTCCAGCGAGCCCAGCCCGTCGACGGCGATGGCGCGCGCCGAGGCGTCCTTGCCGTCGAGGATCGCCTCGAGCCGCGCGCGCGCAATTTCCAGCTGCGGGGCCAGCGCCACCGCCGCGCGCGCGCGGATGCGCGGGCTCTCGTCGTCGAGCCGCTCGGCGAGCGGCCGATCGAGCGCCGGATCCGCCACCTCGACGGCGATGCGCACCGCGCGCTCGCGCACCTCGGCGTCGGTCGCGTAGAGCGCGCGGAACACCACCACCTCGGCGGCGCGGCGCAGGCGCAGGTCGTCGCGCGCGCGGGCGCGTTCGTAGGCCGCCACCGCCGACGGCACGTCGCCACGCGCGAGCGCGGGATCGAACTCGGCCGCCAATCGGGCGGAGGCCGCGCTCCCCGCGCAGCCGCCGGCGACGAGGCTCAAGAGGAGGATCGGCTTCATGGGTTCATTATACGCGGGCGGGCGGGCAAACCTGCGCTACCTTCCCGCCATGTCCTGGAGGCGGCGGCTGGCGATGCTGCTGGTGGTGGCCGGCGTGGTGATCGGCGCGCGGCTGCTGTCGCATCGCGCGGTCGACGTCGACCTCGAGCTCGGCCTGGGCGCGCGCGCGCCCGAGCTGCGCGCGGTCAACCTGATCTTCACCGACGAGCACGAGCACGTCGAACGCGAGCTATCGCTCACATTTCCCGGCGGCGCGTCCGCGCGCGAGCGGCGCCGCGTGCGCCTGCACCAGGGCGCCTACACCGTCGGCGCGCGCCTGGAGTTCGCCGCCGGCCCGCCGGTCGCGCTCGGCCGCCCGCTGCGCGTCGACGACGCCGGCACCTACGCGCTCGAGCTCGCGCCGTAGCGAACGCGCCGCCGTCTAGAAATCGCCGCAGCTCTTGACGGGGGCGTTGTTGTGCGTCGGATCGATCGCCTGCCCGCCCGGCGCGCGCACCACCGGCTTCAAGTTCGAGATGTCGACGAACTGCGGATCGTCGGCGTCGAGCGCGGTCGCCGGATTGGTCGCGTCCCACGGCGGCACGGTGGCGCGCGGGTTGTAGATCTCGGCGTCGGCGACGGTGCGCGGCGCCGAGCCGTCGGGCGGCCGGCTGATGCCGCCGACGATCAGCACGTTCCCGTCGACCAGCATCGTCGACGTGTGGCCGAAGCGTCCCACCTGCATCGGCTCGTCCGTCGGCTGCAGCCCCGACGAGCGGCTGTAGATCGCGCCCTGCCCGATCGAGCACATCGGATCGGCCTGTCCCGCCTCGCAGTCCTGGCACGTCTTGGCCGCCCCGTCGGTGACGAACGACGGCGCGCCGCCCGAGAGCAGCACGCGCAGGTTCCCGTCGGCGCGCTTGAGCAGCACCGCGCTCTGGTAGCCGGCCGGCCGGTAGCGCATCGGGTTGGCGCACGTGAGATCGAGCGCGAACCCGCCGACCGGCATCACCGGCGTCACCTGCGTCAGCGCGCCCGTCGACGAGACGTTGAGCAGGTGCACCGCCTGGTCGGCGCTCGGCGCCTGCCGATCGAGGTGCGTCGACTCGACGGCGAACCCGCCCGCCACCAGCACGCGCGTGCCGGTCGAGTCGGTGTCGAGCACGGTCGCGGTGTGGAACTGCGTCATCGGCACGGCCGCCATCGTCGCGTACTGCATCGCCGACATCAGCGTGCCGGCCTTGAGCCCGACGATGTACTCGCCGAGTTGGTCGGCCGGGTTCGGCGCGCCGCCCCACAGGAGCGCGGTGTCGGCGGTGATCGGCGAGAGCGTGGCGCCGAGGCGCTGCGTCCCCGTCGAGCCCACGCGCGGCATCATCGCGCCCGTCTGCGAGACCAGCTGCTGGCGCGCGAGCGGCGCGTTCAGGCTCGCCTGGTCGAAGTCGATGCCGTCGGCCACCGCCAGCCCGCCGCCGGGAAACGCGAAGCCCGCCTGAAACGCCGCGCTGGTGTACGCCGGCTGCGGCGTGTGCGAGACGATGCTGGCCGCATCCGGATCGAGCGTGATCAAATCGGCCGGCGCCGCCGCCGCCGCGAGCTGATCCTTGATGCCGCCGTTGGTCGAGTCGATCGGATACAGGCGCCCGGTGCCGAGGCTGGTGTTGGGCGCCAGCACCTCCGAGTGCGGGTCGGCGCCCGCCGCCGTGGTGATCCCGCCGGCGACGAGGATTTGATACGGCTTCGAGCCGTTGATCAGCGCCGCGTTGTGGAACGCCCGCGCCAGCGCCGCGTTCGGCATCTGGTCGGCGACGGTCTTGAACTGCCCGTTCGACGGATCGTACAGCTCGGCCGTCGCCGTCAGGTACAGCCGCTCCGAGCCGTCGACCACCTCGACCGATCCCGAGTCCTGCGGATCGGCCACCACGCCGCCGAGGATGAACACCATGCCGTTCGGCAAGAGCGTCGCCGAGTGAAACGCGCGCCCGCGCGTGAGCCGCGAGTCGACGCAGCGGAACGTCTGCGTCGGGTACAGCACCACCGGCAGCGGATCGGCGCTCGCCAGGTTGAACGGCAAATTGAGCAGCGCGCCC
>DASREC010000263.1:0-2005 GCA_035652295.1 Polyangia bacterium | reverse complement strand
TAGTCGGGGAACGCCTTCGGCTCCGGCTGCCCGCTCTGGTCGGTGAACAGTCCGAAGCCGAACGTGTTCTTCGGGCCGGCGTTGACCATGAAGCCGGCGCGCGCGTTGAACACCCAGCGGTAGGCGAGCACCGGGTTGAACAGCGGCGGGCGCGCCTCGATCTCGAACGTCAGCTCGGTGCTCGCCGTCTTGCGCGACAGGCCGAGCACGAAGCGCGGCGGCGTCGTCGGGCCGGTGCCGTAGGCGCCGATCGGATCGTGCGTGACGCGCGTGACCGCCACCGTCGGCACCGTGGCGCCGCGCGAGATGATCGACGTCGAGTTGTCGGTCGACGCCGACTCCCAGAACGTCAGGCGCGGTGAGCGCACGACCGCGCCGAGGATGCAGCCGGCGAACTGCCACTGCAGGCCGGCGACGAGCTCGAACGACAGGCGCGAGCTCTCGGCGTCGACGAGGCGCTGCAGGAACGTCGACGAGTAGGGGCCGCCGGTGAGCGTGGCGTCGGCGAACAGCTTGCGGAACTCGGTGACCTTTTCGTAGACGACGAACACGCTGCCGCCGAGGCGCAGCCGCGGCGTCACCTTGAGGCCGAACGACCCGCCGATGTGATAGCGCAGCGACTCGCCCGAGAACTGGCCGGCCATGTCGAGGTCGAGCGGCGGCGTGCTCGGGCCGCGCTTGATCGCGCCGTCGAAGCGAAACAGATCCTGCTGCGTGACGAACACGCCGAGCCCGAGGTTCACGCCCTTGATGTTGCGCACCCAGACGAGCGAGCTCGGCACGATGTACGCGCGCGTGCTGCGGATCTCCTCCTGCTGCGCGCCGCCGGGATACGTCACCAGCAGCATGTTGGGGATGGGGCGGATCTGCAGCATGAACGCCGAGCCGCTCAGCTCGAGCTTGCTGCGCGTGCCGAGGCCGAGGCCGGCGGGGTTGTACCAGACGGCGCCGGTGCCGTTCGCCGTCGGCGACACCGCGCCCGCCATCAGCGACGCGTGATCGCCGAACAGGTACGTGTCCTCGTTTCCCGCGCGCGCGACGCCGAGCGGAGCCACGAGCGCGGCGATGACCAGGACGCGCAGGCGCATGATCTCCGCATCGTCGCACGCCTGCGCGTCGCTTGCGACCCCACGATCGCGACGATAAGCTTGGCGCATGAGCAAAGACGCCGAGCGGCGCGACGATCCGGCGACGCCCGCCGCGCTGGTCGAGTTCATGCTGCGCGATTGGGCGCCGCCGCCGCCGCATCCGCCGGCGCGCCTCGCCCACGCCGAGACGTTCGCCGCGCGCCGCGACACGCTCGCGCGGCTGTATCCCGAAGATGTGCTGATCGTTCCGACCGGCCACGAGAAGGTGCGCGCCAACGACACCTACTATCGCTTTCGCCCGTCGAGCGACTTCTATTGGCTGACCGGCAACACCGAGCCCGACTGCGTGCTGGCGATCGCGCCGCGCGGGCGCGTGACGTTGTTCGTCGAGCCGGCGGGGCGCGACGACGCCACGTTCTTCACCGATCGCATGAAGGGCGAGCTGTGGGTCGGGCCGCGGCTGGGCGTGCCCGGCAGCCGCGCGCGCTACGGCGTCGAGGACTGCCGGCCGCTACGCGAGCTGGCGGCGTTTCTCGACGGGCTGCGCGCGCCCGATCAGCCGCGCGTGCGCGTGCTGCGCGGCGCGAGCCCGATCGTCGACGGCGCGTTCGAGCCGCACGCGCGCGACGCCGAGCTCGGCACCGCGCTCGCGGAGCTGCGGCTCGTCAAAGACGCGATCGAGGTCGCCGAGCTGGAGGCGGCGATCGCGTCGACGAAGCGCGGCTTCGAGGACGTGATCCGCCGCCGCGCGCGCAGCGAGCGCGAGGTCGAGGGCGTGTTCAACCTGCGCGCGCGCTGCGAAGGCAACGACGTCGGCTACGGAACGATCGCCGCCGCGGGCGCGCACGCGTGCACGCTGCACTGGACGCGCAACGACGGCGCGCTCGAGCCCGGCAGCCTGCTGCTCCTCGACGCCG
>DASREC010000262.1:0-9231 GCA_035652295.1 Polyangia bacterium | reverse complement strand
CAAGGAGTCGGAAGTCAGCCATATAGCGCCTGAGTACCGCCGAACGAAGCAAACGTGGGCGGGAGCCGCGCGGTCGTCGCGGCGCTATTCGCAGAGCTGGGTGACGCGGACGCCGATTTCGCCTTCGACGTCGACCAGCTCGCCGCGCGCGACGACGCGGCCGCCGACGGTGAGATCGACCGGGCCGGCGAGCGGGCGGCCGACGGGGATGACGGCGCCGGGGCGCAGCTCGAGCAGCTCGCGGCCGGTCATGGTCACGCGCCCGAGCTCGCACACCATCTCGACGGGGAGCTCGCGCAGGAGCGCGCCTTCGCCGGCCGGTTCGGACGGCTTGGGCGCGGAGTCTTCGTTGGTCGTGCTCGGCATGATCGGGGCTCCCAGGTTGAGGCGGAACGGTTCCTCGACGGTGAGCGCCTCGCCGTCGAGCCGGGCGCGGAAGCCGCCGCGTCCGAGACACAAGGTGATCGGCCCGCCGCGCGCGTCGCGCACGCCGATGCGATCGAACAGCACCACGTCGCCCGGCTGAAGCGCGGCCAGCTCGTCGCGCGAGAGCGCGGTGCGGCCGACCTCGAGGCGCAGCGGCACGTGCGCGTCGGCGAGACGATCGCGGTGCGCCAAGAGCGAATCGGCGCGGCGCGGCGGCGGCGCGTGCAAGCGCAAAGTGTCGGGGACGAGCAGGCGCGCCCAGCCGCGGCCCATCGGCGTCGAGACGCGCGCCTCGACCGCCAGCAGCCACGACTCGCCGGCGAAGCCCGCCGGCAGCGACGGCAGCTCGGCCTCGCGCACCACGCCCTCGACGCGCAGCGGCTGGGCGTCGACCAGCGCGGCGACCACGAACTCGATCACGCCCTCCTCCGCCACCGTCAGCGGCCGCGGCGCGCCCAGCTCGCCCGCCTCCGGCCCGCCGTCGGTGCCGAGCGCCCGCCGCGCGATCCGCGGAGCCAGCCGCGGATCGATCACCACCAGCGCCCAGCGCCCGCCCGGCGCCGAGAGCCGCACCACCGTGCCGCGCGTCTGCGACGGCAGCTCGCGCGCCGGCAGCGCGTACGCCTCGATCAGCGCCAGCTCGACGGGACCGCCGAGCGCGCGGCACACGTCCGGCCACTCCGGCCCCGCCTCGAGCGGCAGGTGCTGGAGCAGCGCGCGACCGGCGTCGACCTGCGCGCGCGTGAGCCGCGGCAGCTCGGCGAGCGGAAACGGCCGCACGCGCTTGCGCGCCGGCGCGCCCGGCGGCTCCAGCTCCTCACGCATGCACGAGCCCCTGAATGCGCGCCACCACGCCGAAGCGATCGAGCGCGAACAGCACCGCCGCGCCGTACACGCCGGCGGCGAGATCGTCGGCCATCACGCCCAGGCCGCCGCGCACGTGGTCGTCGATCCAGCGCACCGGCGGCGGCTTCCAGATGTCGAACAGGCGGAACAGGCCGAACGCCAGCGCCAGGTGCAGCGGCGTGCGCGCGACCGGGAGCAGCGTGACCAGGTAGCCGGCCACCTCGTCGACGACGATGCGCTGATCGTCCTCGCGGCCGGTGGCGCGCACGAACGCGCCGGCGGCGAGGATGCCGAGCACGGTGATGCCCGCCGTCGCGCCGGCGAACCCGAGCGCGCCCAGCCGCGCCAGCGCCCACGCCATCGGCACCGCGGTCAGCGTCCCCATCGTGCCCGGCGCCACCGGCGAGAAGCCCGCGCCGAACGACGTCGCGATCAGCGTGACCGGCCACGCCGGCAGCCGCCGCTCCGTCGCTGATGAAGGCGCTCCCATCTCGGCCATAGTGCCCCGCCGCCTGCGCGCGCGCCCAATTTTTTGACCCGGCGCGCGCTCAGTCGTACAATATCCTACATATCGTACCCGCCTGAAAGGGGTGACCGAATGTCAAGAGGTTTCCGTGCCGGCGATCGCCGCGACGACCGCGTGCCGCTCGAGGTGTTTTTGACCGAGTACGTCGACGAGCAGCCGCACCGGGGCGTCACCAGCAACATCTCCCCGACGGGCCTGTACGTGAACCGCGTGCGCCAGCCGCGCTGGTTCGCGCGCGACCACCGCTTCGTGCAGCTCGAGCTGCCGCTGCCCGGCACCAGCGACACCATCTGGGCGCGCGGGCAGATCCGCCGCGACGAGCTGGAATTTCCCGAGCTGGTGCACGGCACCGGGATCGAGATCGTCGACATCGCGCGCGGCCATGCGCGCATGCTGCGCGACTGGGTGATCGAGCAGCAGCGGCAGCGGCTGACGCAGGTGCTGGAGCTGGTGCGCCGCAACCGCTACCACTGATCGAAGTGCTGCTACACTTCGCAGGGTGAAGCGGCTCGCTCTCGCGCTCGCCCTTATGGCCTTTGCGCCCCCGACGGTGGCGCGCGCCGACTGGGAGGTGAAGCGCTCGCCGTTCGATCGCGAGCTGGTGGCGCGGCTCAAGCTAAAGCTGGCGCGCGATCCGAACGACGCCTACGCGCTCGCCAAGCTCACCGACCTCTATCGAAAATACCGATCGATCAATCAGCTCGTCACCGAGTACGCGCGCAGCGACGACGGCGCCGACCTGACCGTGCTCGGTCACATCGAGCGCGAACGCGGCCATTACGCCGAAGCCGCGGCCAGCTACGAGAAGGCGCTCACGACGGGCGGTGGTCGGGCGGTCCTGTTCTCGCTCGGCGAGTGTTATGAACGACTCAAGCGCCCGGCCGACGCGCGGCGAATGTACGAGCGCGCGTTCGTCAACGGCCCGAACAAAGATCACGCACGCATCCTGCGCAAGATCGCCGATCTGACGCTCGCGCCCGAGAGCGGCCTCTCGTCGGCCGACGCGCGCGAGGCGGCGCGCCGCTACTACGATAAGGTGCTGGCCGACAATCCCGCGGACGACGGCGTGCGCCGCGAGCTGGCGGAGATGCTGGCGTCGCACGGCGATCCGCAGGGCGCCGCCGCCGAGTGGAAGAAGCTGGCCGAGCGGCTGGGCAAAGATCCCGGGCAGCAGGCCGAGGCGTGGCGGCGCGTCGGCGAGCTCGACGAGGCGGCGGCCGACGACGGCGCGGCGCTCGACGCGTACCGCAAGGCGTACGAGCGCGTGCCGCGCGGCCACTACCTCAAGCGCGAGGCGCTCGAGAAGATCATCGGCGTGCACCGCCGCAAGGACGACCTGCGCACGCTCGCCGGCACCTGGGAGCGCGACTGGCCGGCCGCCTCGCGCGGCTTCGTCGAGTGGGATCTGCTGGCGCGGCTCTATGACGAGGTCGGCGAGCCGGCGCGCGCGCAGGAGTGCTTTCGCAAGGCGCTCGCCGCCGATCCGCACGCGCTCGAGGCGCGCCGCCGGCTGATCGCGCTCTACGAACGCGAGGGCCGCGACGACGACGCCATCGCCGAGCTGCGCCGCCTGGTGCAGGCCGCCCCCGGCGAACCGCGCTTTCGACTCGAATTAGCCGAGCGGTTGCGCAAGACGCCCGGCGGCGAGAAGGAGGCCGAGGCGCTGTGCGCGCGCATCGGCGCCGAGACGCGCGAGCCGTCGGTGCACGCGTCGCTCGCCGAGCTGTACACGCGCTGGGGGCTGTCCGGCCCGGCGCTCGCCGAGCGCGAGAAGCTGGTCAAGCTCGAGCCCGACGACGACACGCACCTGGTGAACCTCGGCGAGCTGTACTTCCAGCGCGGCAAGCGCGAAAAGGCGCTCGAGACCTGGCGCCGGCTGCTCACCCGCGGCGGCAAGCGCGAGCAGGCGATGGCGCGCCTCGCCGAGGTCTACGCCGAGCACAACCTGAACGGCGAGTCGCTCGAGCTGTACCAGAAGGCGCTCAAGCTGGCGCCGGGCGACGCGTCGCTCAAGCGCGGGCTGGCGGGCGCGCTCGAGCGCATGCACCGCGACGGCGAGGCCGAGCAGGTGTGGGAAGACCTGTTCGATGCTGCAGTGCAAAATAATAAGCGCGCCGAGATGCTGGAGACGCGGCAGCGGCTGCTCGCGGTGCTGGCGCGCACCGGGCGGCTGGCGGTGATGGTGCGGACGTATCGCAACCTGTTCGAGAAGGCGAGCGACGACGGGAGCGCGGCCGGCTGGGGCCTGCTCACGGCCGACGCGTGCCTCAAGCTCGGGCGGCTCGACGAGGCGGAGCGCGTGCTCAAGCAGCTCGCCGAGCATGTCGCCGACAACTCGATCAAGGCCGATGCGTGGATTGGCCTGGCGCAGGTGGCGCGCGTGCGGCACGCGACGCAGCAGCAGATCGCCGCGCTCAAACGCGCCGCCGAGCTGGAGCCGTCGCGCGCGCGCGAGCTGTACGCGCAGATCGCCGCGCTGTCGCTCGAGCTGTATCGCGACAACGACGCGCTCGCGTACGCGCAGAAGGCGATCGCGCTCGGGCCGGCCGACGCGCAGGCGCAGCTGCGGCTCGCCGAAGTCTTGGAGAAGCGCGATCAGATCGATCAGGCGGTGGCGGCGTACCAGCGCGCGCTGGAGCTCGACGATCGGCAGTGGAAGGCGCGCTTCACGCTGGCGCGGCTGCACCTCAGGCGCGGCGAGCACGCGGCGGCGGCGCGGCTGTATCGCGAGGTGCTGCGGCGCGCGCCCGACGAGGAGTTGGTGGTGGACGCCGCGCGGCGCGCGATCGATCTCGAGGAGTATCTCGGTACGCTCGGCGAGCTCGAGCGAGAGCTGCAGCCGCTGGCGTACGCGCATCCGGAGAAGCGCGTCTACCGCAACCTGCTCATCGAGCTGTACCAGCGGCACGCGGGGCCGCTCATTCTCGCCGAGCGGCGCGGCGACGACGGCGCGCGCAAGGAGCTCGAGCGTCTCGGCGAGCACGCGCTCGGGCCGCTGCTCGAGGTGCTCGTCGACGGCGAGGTGCAGCAGCAGCGGCAGGCGGTGGCGCTGCTCGGGCAGCTCATGAATCCGGGCGCGGCGGCGCCGCTGTTGCGCCTGGCGCAGCCGCTGCGCACCGTCGTGGACGCGCGCGATCCGCGGGCGCACGCGGGCAAGGCGCCCAGGCCGCGCGAGCTGCGCGATCCGTTCGATGTGCGGCCGAGCGATCCGCCGGGCGCGCGGCGGGTGGTGATCGACGAGCGGCCGATCGACCTGCGCGTCGACGCGGCGATCGCCGGCGCGCGGCTGGCGGGGCCGAAGGACGTCGCGGCGCTGGTCAAGCTCGCCGGCGATTCGGAGAAGCACATCAAGCTGGCCGCGATCTATGGATTGGCGCGCGTGCGCGATGCGCAGGCGGAGGCGCCGCTTTTGCGCGCGCTTCAGCCCGAGCAGTCGGGCGAGGCGCAGGCGGCGGCGTGCGTCGGGCTGGCGCGCCTGCACGCGGCGCGCGCGCTGCCCGAGATGATCAAGATCGTGCGCGACGGCGCGCGGCCCGACGTGGCGCGCACCGGCTGCGCGTTCGCGCTCGGCGTGGCGCTCGACGGCGATACCTCCGCGGCGGCGGCGCGCGACGGCTCGGCCGCGCGCGCCGCGCTGGTCGACGTGCTCGGCGAAGGCTCCGACGAGCTCGAGCGCCGCGCCGCGTGGTCGCTGGGCGTGATCGGCGCGCAGCGAAACGGCTCGGCCAAACCGAGCGCGGCGCTGGTTTCGGCGGTGTTCGTCAAGCGCGAGGAGGTGCGCGCGGCGGCGCTGGTGGCGCTCGAGCGGCCGGCGGGCGCGCGCGTGGCGATCGCGTGGAGCGAGCCCGAGCGCGGCACCGACGGGCTCGACATCAGCGGCTGGCTGCGCTCGCTCGTCGAGAAACCGGCGGCGGCGCCGTCGCCTTCGAATGAAACGCCGGCGATCGCGTGGCGCGGCCTCGAGTCGGACGTGGCGCAGGCGATCGGCGACGCGCTCGCGCGCCACCGCGATCTGCAGCTGCGCGCGCTCGCCGATCTCGACGGGCGGGCCGATTCGATCACCGCCGGGCCGCTCACGCCGGCGTCGCCGTCGCCGGCCGATCGCGCGGCGCTCGCCGACCTCGGCGCCAGGCTCGCGCCCGCGCTCGAACGGCTGGCGGCGGGCGGCGATCCGCTGGTGCGCGCGCGCGCGCTGCACGTGCTGGCGAAAATTCCCGGCGGCGGGGCGCGCGTGCTGGCCGCGCTCGCCGACGGGAATCCGGCGGTGCGCCGCGCCGCGCTCTCGGCGCTCGGCGCCGCGCGCGCCGGCTCGCCGGGCGGCGACGGCGCGCGCGACATCGATCAGGCGCTCGAGCGCGCGCTCGCGGCGGGCGACTGGCGCGAGCGGCGCGCGGCCGCGATCGCCGCCGCCGAGTCGGGCGCGGCGCCGTCGGGCGCGCGCGTGCGCTCGGCGCTGGCGGCGGCGCTCGACGACGCGAGCGGCTTCGTGCGCGAGGCCGCCGCGCGCGCGCTCGGCTCGGCGGGCAAAGACGGCGTCGCGCCGCTCTCGAAGCACGTCGCCGACGAAGCGCCCGAGGTGCGCGCCGCCGTCGCCGCCGCGCTCGGCTCGACCGGCGCCGCGCAGGCGCGCGCCCCGCTCACCCGCCTCGCCGCCGACGCCGACCCGCAGGTGCGCAGCGCCGCGCAACTCGCGCTCGCCCATTTGCCCCCCGCCGGCAATTGACGCGGGCCCGGGTTCGGCTACGATCGCCCGCATGACCCTCGGGCTCGTGTGCGATTCCTGCGATGCGTTGAGCCCGCTCAGCGCCACTACGTGCCAGGTCTGCGGCGCGTCGCTCGGCATCGTCCCCGCGCGCGGCTCGCAGTCGACGCCCAGCGCCGGCGCCAAGCGCTGCCCGTACTGCAACGCCGACGTCGCGCCGCAACATCGCTTCTGCGGAAGCTGCGGCCGGCCGGTCTCGTCGGGCGCGCCGGCTCCCGCGCCCGCGCCGGCGCCCGAGGTGCGCAAGCCGGGCGGCGCCGCCAAGACGATGTTCTTCGGCGCCATGCAGGCCAGCCGCGCCAAGCTGATCCTGATCAAGGGCGAAGGCATGGACGGCGTCTCGTACATGCTCTCCGGCACCGATCACGTCGCCGGCCGCCTCGAGGGCGCGATCCTGTTCCCCGAGGATCCGCTGCTCTCGCCGCGCCACGCGAACTTCGTCTACCGCGACAACAAGCTGTTCGTGCGCGACGAGGGCTCGTGCAACGGCGTGTTCGTGCGCATCATGCGCCCGCAGACGGTCACCTCGGGCGCCACGTTCCTCGTCGGCGAGCAGCTCCTGCGCGTGGAGGCGGTGCCGCCCGAGACGGTGCCGATCCCCGACGAGGAGGGCACGTATTTTTACGGCTCGCCCAAGCGGCCGTCGAAGCTGCAGCTAGTGCAGATGCTCGCCGGCGGGCGCGCGGGGATGATCTTCCGCGCGCGCGAGGACGCGCTCACGCTCGGCCGCGAGAACAACGACGTCAACTTTCCCGACGACCCGTTCATCTCCGGGCGCCACGCCATCGTGAGCGTGAGCGACACGCCGCAAGGCCCGCGCTTCGTGATCGCGGACCAGGGCTCGAAGAACGGCACCTTCCTGCGCACGCAGGACGAGACGCCGCTGTTCCACGGAGACTACGTGTTCATCGGCCAGCAGCTCCTGCGCGTGGAGATCACCTGATGATTGTGTGTGGAACGTGCGGGAAGGAAAATCAGGACCTCTACAAGTTCTGCCTCGGGTGCGGGAGCGATCTGGGCCCGACGGTGGCGCCGCTCGCGTCGTCGTCGGGATCGCCCAAGCGCGGCACCGCGCCGCCGGTGTTCTCCGACATGGGCCCGCTCGACGGCACCGATCCGTCGATGACCGTGCCGACCGAGCCGACGCAGACCAAGTGGGCCGCTCCGACGGCGGCGCCGGCGAGCGCGCCCGCGCCGACCAACGGTGAGCCCGAGCATCCGCCGCCGCCGCACGACGAGCCCGACGCGTCCGCGGTCGCGCCCGAGTCGTGCCCGAGCTGCGGCGCGCTGGTGCCGCCCAACTTCGCCTTCTGCGCGTCGTGCGGCGCGCGCGTCGGCTCGCAGCCGCCGGGTCCGATCTCGGCGTCGCGCGCGGTGGCGTCGTCGAGCGGGCCGGCGTCGGGCCGCATGATCCTGGTGCGTCCCGATGGCACCGAGGGCGGCTCGCACCCGCTGGTCGAAGGCGAGAACCTGATCGGCCGCGGCGCCGGCGCGCTGTTCGAAGCCGACGGCTATCTGTCGCCGCGCCACGCCGAGCTGGTGCTCAACGCCGCTGGCCTGGTGCTGCGCGACTGCGGCAGCTTGAACGGCGTGTTCGTCAAGCTGGCCGGCGAAGAGGAGCTGTACGACGGCGACGTGTTCCGCATCGGGCAGGAGCTGCTGCGCTTCGAGTCGCTGCCGCCGCCCGAGCCGCTCGACGACGGCACCGAGATCCTCGGCTCGCCCAACCCGGGATTCTGGGGACGGCTGGCAGTGATCGTCGGGCGCGATCAGGACGGCTCGGCGTTTCCGCTGTTCGGCGACGCCATCATCCTCGGGCGCGAGCGCGGCGACATCCTGTTCCCCGAGGACGGCTACGTCTCGGGCGCGCACGCGCGCGTCTCGACCCGCGACGGGCACGCGTACCTGGCCGATCTGAACTCGTCGAACGGGACTTTTCTGCGCATCCGCGGCGACCGCGTGGTGCCGTCGGGATCGTTCATCCTGATGGGGCAGCAGCTGTTCCGCATCAACTACCCGTAGCGCGCTGCTACTTCTTCTCGTCCTTCTTGTCGCCGCCGAAGGCGTTGAACGCCTTGTCCATGGTGGCGCGCTGCTGCGAAGTGTCGATGAAGTGGAAGCCGTTCTTGATCTGGAACGCCTTGCCGTCGTCGAACACCACGCTCACGTCGACGGTGGTGTTCTTGTCGCCGCCGGGCGTGGTGACCTTGATCTTGTCGCTCGACTCGACCACCACCGCCTGCGCGTCCTTCTTGCCGAACTTGACCGTCACGCCGCCGCGGCCCGGCTGAAAGCCGTTGCCCTTGATGACGACTTCCTCGCCGCCGGAGAAGGTGCCGTTCGGCGGATCGATCTCGCTCACCTTCAGCTCGTTGGAGCAGGCGGAGAGCCCCAAGATGAACATCCCTGCAAACAGCGTCCGAATGGCTCGCATCGGCTCCTCCTCGCCGGTGACGGTAGCGCGCGACACGCCTCGGCGCAACTGTCGTCGTCGGTACCACGCGCGGGCTTGCGCCTCGCGTTCTTTTTTTCGGCAGTCCTCAGGCGCTATCTGGCTGACTTCCGACTCCTTGCCGCTTTGGCGAGAACGGCTTACCCGAAGCCATAGGACTGATTGTGCTCCTTTGAACTGCGCGCCCTCCGGGCTGGCGAAAAAAAGAACGCGAGGCCG
>DASREC010000261.1:0-33100 GCA_035652295.1 Polyangia bacterium | reverse complement strand
CCATCGGCCTGTCGAAGGCGCGCCGCGCCGGCGTCGAGCTCCCGCCGCCCAAACGCCGCCGTAAAACGAAGGCGCGCAAGTCGAAGGCCTCGCGCCGCTGATCAGCCATGAGCGAAGAGCGCACCGTCTCGATCGCGACCGAAACCGTGACGCTCGACGGCGAGCTGGCGATCCCCGACGGCGCGGCGGGGCTGGTGCTGTTCGCGCACGGCTCGGGCTCGAGCCGCAAGAGCCCGCGCAACCGCGCCGTCGCCGCGCGCCTGCACGAGTCGCGGCTCGCCACATTGCTGTTCGACCTGCTGACGCCGCGCGAGGAGCGCTACGACGCGGTCACCGGCGAGCTGCGCTTCGACATCGCGCTGCTGGCGGCGCGGCTCGAGGGCGCGACCGATTGGCTGCGGCGGCGGCTGGAGACGGCGCAGCTGCCGCTCGGCTATTTCGGCTCCAGCACCGGCGCGGCGGCGGCGCTCGAGGCGGCGGCGCGCAAGCACGAAGTCGTGCGCGCGGTGGTCTCGCGCGGCGGGCGGCCCGATCTCGCCGGCGACGCGCTCACGCGGGTGCGCGCGCCCACGCTGCTGGTCGTCGGCGGCGCGGACGCCGAGGTGCTCGAGCTGAACCGCCACGCGCTGCGCCGGCTGCTGGCGCCCGCGCAGCTGGTGGTGGTGCCGGGCGCCGCGCACCTGTTCGAGGAGCCGGGCGCGCTCGACGAGGTGGCGCGGCTCGCGGCCGACTGGTTCGTGCGGCATTTTGCCGCAGCCGGCCACGAGGAAGCGCGATGGCCGATCTGATCCGGCGCCGCCGCGATTTCCTCCGCGCCTGCGCCCGCGGCCACGTCCTCTCGACAGAGGATTGAACCGCCATGCCGCCGCAGACGCGAAAATGATCAGAAAATAATATTTTCTGATGGCGGCCTCTTCATGGCGCCTGCTGGCGGCATGGCGGTTCAATCTGAAGCGCGCGTGCTTGTGACGCGGAGACGCGCGCGTAGATGAGAGCGTGGGCTCCGAGCCGCCGCTGATCGATCTCGATTGGACGGTGCTGTTGCAGCTGGCGCAGCTCGGCGTGATGTACGTCGTCTGCCGCGCGTGGTGGTTCGGGCCGTACCTGCGCATGCGCGACGAGCGCTGGCGGCGCACCGAGGGCGAGCGGCGGCGCGCGCGCGAGCTGGAGACGCGCGCGCGCGCGCTGGAGGCGGAGCTCGACGCGCGCAGGAACCGCGCACGGCTGCGCGCCGTCGAGGAGATGGCGGCGCGCATCGCCGACGGCGATCGCCGCGCGGCCGGCGTGCTCGACGAGGCGCGCCGCGCGCGCGACCGGGCGCTCGACGAGGCGCGCGCGCGCATCGCCGCCGAGACCGAGCACGCGCGCCCGCGGCTGCTCGCCGAGCAGGCGGCCGTCGCGCGCCGGATCGTGAAGCGGCTCCTCGGCCGCGAGCCGGCATAGCGTCGGCGCGCGGCACGGCCACTGCAATCCACACCTGTCGAGGAGGTACGGTATGCGAAACGTCTTATGCGCAGTCTTGCTCGCAGGGCTGGGCGGCGGTTGCGCGACCGCCGACCGGGCGCGCGCCGACTATCACGAGCACCGCGCCGAGCACGCCGCCCGTCGCGGCAACTATCGCGCGGCCGAGCGTCAGGAGCGCAAAGCCGACCAGGACGAGTGGAAGGCCGAGCACGCGCCGCTGCCGTGACGCGCCCGCCGCCGCGCGATTGATTGCGGCGCGCGGCGGCCTAGCTTCATTTTCATGGACCACTGCGCTCACGAAGGCTGCGATTGCCCGGTTCCCACCGAACGCGCCAATCGCGGCGACAAGTTCTGCTCCGAGTTCTGCTCGCAAAAGACGCCCTCGCAAGCGCAGGGGCGCGACGACTGCGGCTGCGGCCATCCGAGCTGCCACCACCACGGCAGCTGACGCGCTCAATAGTCCTGTACGCGCAGCGGCGTGATGGCGAGCGGCCGCGTCGGCTGCTCGTCGTCGAAGTCGCCCCAGTCGTACAGGCGCGTCATGCAGCGCACGCACACGACGTTGGTGAGCGTGACTGCGGTCTCGAACGAACCTCCGCACTCGGCGCACTTGGATTTCTGCATGCCCGATCATCGGCGCGCGTGCCCGCGACTTTAGGCTAAGCTCGCCCGGTGACGCGTTCGCGGGGGAAGGCGCTCACCGCCGCGCTGCTGGCGACGGTGCTCGCGCTCGGCATCGCCGAGCTGGTGCTGCGCGTCCGCTTCGCGCGCCGCATGGCGCTGCTCGAGCGGGATCTCGGCGGCTGCGTGCGCGCGTCGGCGGCGCGCGAGCTGATCTACGAGTACACGCCCGACCGCTGCGGCCACAACTCGCGCGGCTACTTCGATCGCGAGCGCGAGCGGCCCAAGCCGCCGGGTGTCTATCGCGTGCTGGTGATCGGCGACTCGGTGGCCGCCGGCATCGGGCTCGTCGAGCGCGTCAAGCGCTACCGCTTCGCCGGCGTGCTCGCGGTGGAGCTGGCGCGCGTGCGATCCGCCCCGCTCGACGTGGCGGTGATGGCGCGCTCGGGGTACTCGACCGGCCAGGAGCTGTACCTGCTCGAGCACGAGGCCGCCGACTACCAGCCCGACGTGATCGTGTGGAGCTACGTGCTCAACGATCCGGCCGATCCGTTCTTCCACGACGCCAACGGCGAGCTCGGCGTCTTCTTCCGCCGGCCGGCGGTGCAGCTGGTCGAGCTGGTGCGGCGCGCGTGGTTCTTCTGGTGCGAGCGGCGGCGCGGGCGCGGCTGCCCGTCGGAGTACCACCGCTTCCTGCACTGCGCGTACGCCGACGAGGTGCAGCGCAACTTCGCGCGCATCGCCGCGTGGTCGCGCGAGCACCGCGTGCCGATCGTGATGGTGATCCACGCGCTGCACCCGGCCCGCGACGCCGCCAACGCGGGCCGGGCCGAAGGCGCCGACTTCACCGACTACGCGCACTATCCGTTCGCCGATCTGCACGCGTCGATCGCGCGCGCCGCCGCCGCCGCCGGGCTCACCGCGCTCGACGAGCTCGACGCCTACCGCGGCGCCGCGGCCGCCGACGTCTCGCTGCCGGGCGACGTCTGGCACCCGAGCGCGCGCGGCCACCTGCTCACCGGCGAGTGGCTGGCGCACCAACTCGAGGCGCGCGGCCTGGTCCCTCGCTGAGCGCGCCCCTGGTCGACGGCGGAGGTTCGGGTTAAAACGTTGGTTTCGATGTCCGCCGATCGCTACGAGCTGGCGCGCCTGCTCAGCCAATGGGTCCCCGCGCAGCGGCGCTTTCGCTACGCCGCGCCGCCGTTCCTCGGCTACCTCGAGGCGCCGAGCGCCACCACCGCGCCGTCGCCGCACCTGATCGTGCAAGGCTGGCTGTTCAACCGCGGGCGCGGCGTGCGCCGCCTGGTGCTCACCACCAACGCCGGCACCGAGCTCGACGCCGCGTACGCGCTCGAGCGCCCCGACGTGGCGGCGCGGTTTCCCGGCGAGCCGCACGCGCGCGCGTCCGGCTTCTCGGTGGCGCTGCCGCTCGCCGGCGAGCGCGGGCAACTGCGCGAGCTCGAGCTGTGGGCCTATCTCGACGACGGGCGGCGGCTGCGCTGCTTTCGCTTTCCGTGGTCGGTCGCCGGCGGCGTGACGTGGAGCGCGATGCGCCAGGGACAGCTCGCCGAGCGCGCGAAGTCGGCGGGGCGGCGCGCGTTCGACGCCGGCGCGCTGCGGCTCGAGCGCCCGCGCTTGATCAAGGACGTCGAGGCGATCCTGCGCGCCTGCGCCGCCGGTAACGGCACGCGGCTCGACGCCGCCGCGGTGACCGACGCGCTCGTCGACGAATATCAGCGGTGGGGCGGCCCGAGCGCGCTGCGCCGCGACCTCGCCGCCGCCGCCGCGCGTTCGAGCGCGCCGCCGCGCCCGCGCGCCGAGAGCGAAACCTCGACGGCCGCCGCCGGCGGGCGCCGCTCGATCCTGTTCGTCGCCGGCATGTGCCCGTCGATCAAGCACGGCGGCGGCCTGCGCCTGTTCGACATCGTGTGCGAGCTGGCCGAGCGCCACGACGTCGATCTCTACGCGCGCTACCGCGAGGAGCACGACCGCGAGTCGCTCGAGCTGCTGCTGCCGCGGCTGCGCTCGGTGCGCATGGTGATGGCCGACGAGCTCGACGCCGCCGACGTGCTCGACTGGATGCGCCGCCGCGGGCGCGAGCGCTACGACGTGATCCACTTCGAGTACCCCGGCTCGGCCGCGACCATCGCGCCGCTCGCCGAGCGCGCCGGCCGCACGCTGTACACGATGATGGAGTCGTCGACGCGCGCCGCCGCCATCGAGCTCGCGCGCGCCGCCGCGCAGGATCGCGCGCGCATCGGCGCCGCCGCGCGCGCGCTCATCCGCGCCGTGCGCACCGAGCGCGACGCGCTGGCCGCGTGCGACGTCGGCATCGCGGTCACCGACGCCGACGCCGACTTCGCCGTGCGCGCGCTCGGCGCCCGCCGCCCGGCGATCATCCCCACCTGCGTCTCGGACGAAACTTTTTTGCGCGCGCTGCCGTCGCCGATCGAGCGCGCCGACGAGCGCATCGTGCCGCGCTCGGCCGTCTTCCTCGGCTACTTCGAGCACCGGCCCAACCGCGACGCGCTCGCATGGTACCTCGAGCGCATCCATCCGCTGGCGCGCGCGCGCGTGCCCGACTACCGCGTCTACGTCGTCGGCCGCGGCGATCTCTCGGCTCCGCGCGCCGCGCACGCCGGCGACGCGAGCGTGGTGTTCGTCGGCGAGGTGGACGATCTGCGCCCGCACCTCTTGGCCGCGCAGCTTGGCCTGGCGCCGATCGTCAGCGGCGCCGGCATCCGCGGCAAGATCAACCAGTACTCTGCCGCCGGCCGCCCGACGATCTCGACCGCGCTCGGCGCGAGCGGCATGCAGTACCGCCACGGCGAGTCGATCTGGATCGCCGACGACGCCGAAGGCTTCGCCGAGGGCATCGTCACGCTGCTCACCGACGCCGATCGCTGGCGCGCGGTGCGCGACGCCGCGCTCTCGATCGTGCGCGAGCACTACCTGTGGCCGGCTACCGTGCGCCGCCTCGAGGCGCTGCATGAGCGCTGACGCCTACGTGGTCTTCCTCGCGTTCGGCCGCGCGCATCTCGACGGCGGCCTGCGCGTCGTCGAGGAGCTGGTCGCGCGCCTCCTGCCCGGCTGGCGGCAGCACACGGTGATCGTCGACAACGCGCTCGCCGGCGACGTCGAGATCGAGCTGATGAACGGCCGCGTCTACCTGAGCGGCGACAACTCGTCGCGCGAGTTCTCCGGCTGGGATCGCGGCCTCGCCTGGCTGCGCGCCGCGTACCGCCCGAATCCCGACGCCGTCGTGCTGCTGGCCAACGACACGTTCCACCGCCCCGACAAGCAGCGCCACTTCGACGCCTTCACGCCCGAGCGCACGAGCGCCGCGCTCGCGAGCGGCGCGCTCGTCGGCTACGTCGACGCGTACCCGAAGCCGATCGAGCTGTTCGGCGTCAAGCTGCGCCAGTGGATCGACACCAGCCTCCTGTTCGGCGCCGAGCGCACCTTCGCGCGTCTCGGCCGGCTGGCCGCGCCGTTCTCCGACGACGACGTGTTCGCCGATGATCACCACGCGCTGTTCCGCGCCCCGTCGCCGCTCAGCGAGAACTACCGCGCGTACCTGCGCGCGTGGCTGTTCGGCGACGGCCGCCCCGACGAGTTCGCCGAGGCGTGGTACGGCCAGCAGCCGCTCACCGCCGAGAACTTCGCCTCGTTCAAAGGCAAGCTGCGCGCGATCTTCTGCGAGCACCTGCTCAGCGGCCGCGCGCTCGCCGACGGAATTCCGATCGTCGACGTGCGCGCGACGCCGCTCGTGATCGAGCGCTACTGATCGCGCTCAGCGCGGCAGCGGCTCGAGCGCCAGGTTGCGCACGATGATCGCCAGCTCGCGATCGTCGACCGGGCGGCGCGGCAGCACGTGGTCGACGTCGCAGCGCACGCGCACGCGCGCCTCCTTCACCGGCTCGAGCGGGCGCACGTAGCGGTATTGGCCGGTGTGGGTGTACGTCTCGGGCGCGAGCGACGCGCTCCCGACGCGGCAGGCGAGCGTGATCGACCTGGTGTCGGTGAGCGCCGAGTCGGGCACCGAGACGTCGAGCGCCAGGCGCGCGCCCTGGTCCGCGCCGGCCGGCGCCGCCAGCTCGAAGGTGAAGTGCGCCGCCGTCCAGCGCCACGCGTGGTCCTCGATCCCGTAGAAGCCGCTCTCCAGCTGCGCGCCGGCGGTGGCGTCGGCCATCGACACGTCCGAGCGCAGCGGCCCGCGCGGCGCCTCGGCCGGCGTGCGCCGGCAACCCGTGAGCGACAGCACGACAGCGACGGCGAGCGCGCCCGAGCTCTTCATGTTTTCCGTCTACACGATCGGCTACGACGGATCAAGCAAGCGTGCTACGGTGGGCCGATGCGATCGGTCCTGGCTGCCGAGCTGCTCGACGGCGTCGACGGGCTCGCGAGGAGCTTCCGCGCGGCGGAGCCGTTCAAGCACGTGGTCGTCGAGCCGCTGCTCGCGCCCGAGCTGGCGCGCGGCCTGGCGGCGGAGTTTCGCGCGCCGGCGAGCGGCGAGCTGCGCGCGCTCGGCCCGGCGTTCCAGTCGCTCGACGACACGCTGCGCTCGCCCGAGTTCCTCCAGCTCTTGACGCGCCTCACCGGCATCCCGCGCCTCGTCTACGATCCCAACTACGACGGCGGCGGCGCGCTCGAGCACCGCGCCGCCGAAGCGCCGCGCGTCGAGCTGCCGTACCACTCGAACCGCAAGTGGTACCGCTGCCTGAACCTGATCGTGTTCCTCGATCCCGAGTGGCAGGCGGAGTGGGGCGGCGCCGTGGCGCTGCACGCCGAGCCCGAGCGTCCCGAGCGCGATCGCGTGGCGCGCGTCGCGCCGGCGTTCAACCGCGCGCTGCTGTTCGAGGTGGGCGAGCGCTCGTGGCGCGGCGTCGAGGCGCTCGCGCCGCCGCCCGGCCGCGACGCCGCCAGCCGCGTCTTGTCGATCTACTTCTACGCGCAGGAGTCGGCGTCGCGGCGGCGCGCGCCCGAGCACGCCGCGCCCTACGTCGAGCGCCCGCTGCCGCTCACCTTCACCGCCGGCGGCCGCTCGAACGGCGAGGAGCTGGCCACCATCAAGGGGCTGATCGCGCGGCGGCGCCAGCAGCTCCAGCGCATCGTGCGGCGCGAGGAGCGAATCCTCGACGAGGCGCAGCACCGCGTCGAGGAGCTGCTCGACAGCTCGCGCACGCGCTATCCGGCCGCCGCGGTGGACGCCACCCGCTGGCTGGTGGCGCGCCTCGACGAGCACCTGCAGTTCGTCTACGAGCGCGAGCTGGTGCTCACCGCCGCGCTGCTCGGCGACGAGCCCGCGTTCACGAGCGGCGTGTCGGTGGTGCGCGCGCTGCGCGACCTCGACGGCCTCTACGACGACTGGTGGGCCGGCAGCCAGCTGCGCTTCCGCTTCTCGGTGGCGATGCCGGTGACCGAGGTGCGGCTGCGCGGGCGCATCCCGGCGCAGCTCGAGGAGCAGGAGCTGCGCCTCACGCTCGACCACCTGCTCGTCGACAAGCGCTTCCCGCCCGGCGACTTCGAGTGGGTGATCCCGTTCAGCGCCCCGATCCGCGCCGAGGTCGTCGGGCAGGTGGTCGCCTCGCGCAGCTGGTCCCCCAAACGCGCCGGCGTCTCCGACGACGTGCGCGAGCTCGCGTGGTGGCTGGAAGATCTAATCGTCGAGTGACCGTCCCCCGCCGCGCTCCCGCGCGCTGGTCTCGATGCTGCACTCCGACGGAGTGGGCTTTCACGGGAGAGGTCAATGAAGAGGACGCTCGAGCTTCTTGCGATCGTGAGCATCGGGATGATTGCGGCGTGCGCGCACGCGCCGACCAAACCAGGCGAGCGCGCCGATCTGGTCAGCGACGCCCGGAGGACGCTGGCGCGGATGGAGGCCAAGGATCCGGGGTTGCCGTCGGTGCTCGACCATGCGGTCGGCTACATCGTCTTCCCGAGCGTGGGAGCCGGCGGCCTGCTCGTCGGCGGCGGCGCGGGCGCCGGGGTCGTCTACGAGCACGGGCACCGCACCGGGTTCGCCACCATCGAGCACCTCGGCGTCGGCGCCATCGCCGGCGGCCAGCAGTTCTCGGAGCTGGTGGTGGTGAACGATCCGGCGGCGCTCGAGCAGCTCAAGTCGGGGCGCTTCGATTTCGGCGCCCACGCGTCGGCGGTCATCGTGCGCAGCGGCGTGGCGCGCACGAGCACGTTCGAAAACGGCGTGGCCGTGTTCGTCGATCCGCTGCGGGGCGCGATGGTCAACGCCTCCCTCGGCGGCCAGCGCATTCGACTCACGATGTAGCCGTCGCCGGATCGACGGCGAGGGCTCAGCGGCGGCCGATGATGCGCCAGGCTTCGCGCGCGCCGGCGGACCAGCGCCAGGTGCGGGAGCCGAGGATCTGATCGACGCGCGCCTGCGCGTCACCGAGCGCGGCGCGTAGCTCGGCGATCTCGGCGGCGGCGGCGGCGTGCGCGCGCTCGAGCTGCGCCACCCGCGCTTCGTAGACGTGCTCGAGCTGCGCGACGCGCGCGTCGTAGACCTGCTCGAGCGCGGCGGCGCGCGACTCGTGCTCGCGCGACAGCTCGGCCACGCGCGCTTCGTGCTCGCGCAGGAGCTCGGCGGCGTGCGTCTCGTGCTCGCGCAGGAGCTCGGCGGCGTGCGTCTCGTGCGCGCCCGCGAGCGCGGCGGCGCGCGACTGGTGCTCGCGCAGCTCGGCGGCCAGCGCCGCCTCGCGCTCCTCGGCCAGCCGCCGCGCCTGGTCCGCGTCGAGCGCGCGCGGCTCCAGCTCGGCGATGCGCGCGCGCGCGAGCTCGAGCTGCACCGCGCGCACGTCGAGCTCGGCGATGCGCTCCTCGGCCGCGTGCAGCCGCGCGTTGAACCCGGCGCGCTCGGCCGCCAGCTCCTCGTCGTGCCGCGCGCGCTCCGCCGCGAGCGCCGCCTCCGCCGCGCGCCGCTCCGCCTGCAGCTCGTCGCCCGCCTCGCGCAGGAGCGCCTGGCGATCTTCCGCCGACTCGCGCAGCAGCGTCTCGCGCTCGCGCTGCGCGATCGCGCGCACCACCTCGCCCTCTTGAGCCAGCATGCGCTGCGTCTCCTGGAGCGCGTGAAGCTCCGCGGTGCGCGCCGCGTGCTCGCTGCACAATTGCTCGAGCTCGCGCCGCCGCGCGTCGGTGTCGGCCTGCAGGAGCGAGAGCAGCCGCTCGAGCCGCGCCACCTCGCGCTCCAGCTCCTCGGCGCGCCGGTGCCGCTCGGCCGCCGTCTGCGCGAGCTGCTGATTCTCCGCCGAGAGCCGCGCCTCCTCGGTCTCGTAGGCGCGGATCGCCTCCTGCGCATGCTCGAGCAGATCCTCCGAGCGATGGCGCACCGCCACCTGCGCGCGCACCGCCTCGCCGTCGAAGCGCGTGAGCGTCGCCGGGTCGCGCACGAAGCGCTCGCCGTCCTGAAAGCGCGCGTACTGCACGTGCCAGCCGCGCCGCTGCTCCGCCTCGACGAAGCGCGGCCGCCGCTCGACGAAGATCTTGCGCTCGCCGTGCGCCTGGCTGCGCACCGGGTAGTGGCGCAGGAGGAAGCGCACCGGGCACACGCGCCGCCCGGCGAATTTCACGTCGTGCCCACCCGACGACGCCAGGTCGACGCGCTCGGGCTGGCGCTTCCAGACTTTGACCTGCGAGCGGTCGAACGCGCCGCCCGGCTCGAAGTGGGTGAAGAACGCGCGCAGCCCGTCGCCGCGCTGGAACCCGTCGCGCGTCGGAAAGAAATTCAGCACCGCGAAGTCGAGCGCGTTGTAGCCGAGCCGATCGGCCAATTCGAGGCCTTCACGCAGCGTCTGGTTCGGCCACGGGCTCTCGCGCAGCTCGTCGGCGTCGGTGTGCAGGAACCAGTCGCCGTCGAGCGACTGCGCCAGCTGCTCCTTGCGGCGCAGGATGCTCTCCCACTCGAAGCGCGCCGGCGTCCCGGCCGCGCCGCTCTCCTCGGGAAACCGCTCGACGTGCAGGAGCCCGCGCCCGCCCGCGCGCCGCGCCTCGTCGGCGGTGTCGTCGGTCGAGCCGTTGTCGATCAGGTAGACGCGGATGTCCTGCGCGACGAAGTCGGCCACCACCTCGCCGATGACGTCGGCCTCGTTGAACGCCGAGATGATCGCGGTGATGCCGAGCGCCACGAGGCGAGTTTCGCGCGATTCGCCGCCGCCGGCAACGAGCAATCGCCTCGGGCACGTGTGCTACGCTGCCGCGCACCGATGCCGAAGGTGTCGCTCATCATCCCCTGCTACGACGACGGGCGATTCCTCGACGAGGCGGTGGAGTCGGCGCTGGCGCAGACGTTTCAGGACTTCGAGATCGTGATCGTCGACGACGGCTCGACCGATCCGGCGACGGTGGCGCTGCTCGACTCGTACGCGCGCCCGCGCACGCGCGTGTTGCGCGAGCCGCATCGCGGCGTCACCGCGGCGCGCAACCGCGGCATCGCGGAGGCGGCGGGGGAGTACCTGAGCTTCTTCGACGCCGACGATCGCATGCAGCCGAACTTTCTCGAGCGCACGGTGGCCGCGCTCGACGGCGATCCGGCGCTCGCGTTCGCCAGCTGCTGGGTGCGGCTGTTCGGCGGCGAAGAGTGGGAGTGGAAGGCCGAGCGCTGCGACGTCGTCGGCCTCCTGCACGACTGCAGCGTCGCCACCGCGGCGCTGGTGCGCAAGCGCGCGGTGGTGGAGGCGGGCGGCTTCGATCCGGAGATGGAGCTCGGCCACGAAGATTGGGATCTGTGGCTCTCGATCGTCGGGCGCGGCCATCGCGGCGTGATCGTGCCCGAGGTGCTGTTCTGGTATCGCCGCCGCCCCGAGTCGCGCAGCACGGTGGCCGATCGCGGCGGCACGTACCTCGAGCTGTTCCGCGATCGCCTGCACAAACACGCCGCGCTCTACCGCGAGCACTTATCGGAGGTCGTGTGGCTCAAGGAGGCGGTGCTCGGCCACCAGCTTCGCGAGATCGCGAACGCCGAGCGCGAGTCGGCGTGGATGCGCGACGAGCTCGGGCGCGCGCGCGGCGAGCTCGACGGCGTCAGGGCCGCGATCGATCGGCGGCTGCGCGACGATCTCGCGCGCGCGCACCGCGACGTCGAGGCGCTGCACCGCTCGCTGAGCTGGCGCGTGACCGCGCCGCTGCGCCGCGCCTGGGAGCTGTGGCGGCGGTCGCGCTCATGAACGGGCTCACGCTCATCGCCTGCGATCTCGCCGAGCCCGAGCGCGCGCGGGCCGAGCGCGAAGCCACGCGCGCCACCGGCCGCCCCGTCGAGCTGATCGCGCTCGCCGCCGAGCCGAACGCGCGCGCTTCGGTGCTGCGCAACCGCGGCCTCGCCCGCGCGGCGCACGCCTACGTCGCCTTCATCGATCCGGCGAGCGATCTCGGGTCGAGCTTTCTCGAGCACGCGTGCCGGCTGCTTGATCGCCGCGCCGTCGCGTTCGTCACCGCGTGGGCCGACGCGCTGCCGCTCGCCGACGACAGCCAGGCGCGCGCGTGCGAGCCGGCGTGGCTGCTCGAGCGCCCGTGGTTCGCGCACGTGCCGTCGGTGATGCGGCGCTCGTCGGTGACCGAGGCGGGCGCGTACGACGAGTCGCTGGCGGCGTGCGAGGACGCCGATCTGCTGTTGCGGCTCACGGCGCGCGGCGGCGGAGTGGCGGTGGTCGACGCGCAGCCGCGGCAGCGGCCGTGGGGGCCGGGCGTCGAGTGGGATCACGACGACGCGCCTGCGGCATTTCGCCGCTTCTACGAAAAGCACGCCGCGGCGTTCGCCGCCGAGTGGGAGCGCGTGCTCGTCGGCAAGGAGCGCCTGGCGCGCGAGCTGTTCGCGCACCGCCGGCAGGTCGACGCGCGCTGGCAGGAGCTCCACGCCGAGCTGTCGTCGGTGCGCGGCGAGCTGGCGCGCGCGCGCGCCGAGCTTTCGCGATTGGAGGGACGCTGATGGGACGCACCACCGTCGACGCGCGCGTGCGGGTCGAGGCGCCGCTCGCGCGCGTGTTCGATCGCATCACCGATCACGAGGCGATGCGCGACTGGCCGGGCGTGAGCGCGTGCCGGCTGATCGCCGAGGGCACGCCGCGCAACGGCCTCGGCGCGGTTCGCCGCATCACCGCGTGGGGCCTCACGCTCGACGAGGAGGTGGTGCAGTTCGAGCCGCCGCGCCGCTACGACTACTCGATCATCAAGGGGCTGCCGGTCGAGCACCGCGGCGTGGTGCGGCTCGCCGAGGTCGACGGCGCCGTCGAGGTCGACTGGCACGTCGAGCTGTCGAGCCGCGTGCCGCTCCTGGCGCAAGCCGTCGGCGCCGCGCTGCGCTTCGGTCTGCCGCGCGCGCTCCGCTGGTTCGCCCAGCAGACCGCGCACGCCGCGAGCTGACTTCGGCTCAGTCTTGCGGCGCGAGATCGCCGTCGACGTCGACGTCGGTGACGTCGCGCGGAGGAGCGAAGACTGCGGGCGCGATTGGATCGGCGCTCGCCTGCTCGACGGTGAGCACCGGGCGCCACCTCGCGCCGGCGCGCTCGGTGACCAGGAGCGGCGCGCGCCAGCGATCGGACCAGCACACGCGCCGGGTGGCGCCGCGCTCGGCGAGCTCGTACCAGCGGCAGCGGCCGAGCGCGGTGTCGGCGGGTGCGAGCTTGGGCTCGGTGAGCTGCGCCGCGCCGCGCGGGCGCGTGAGCAGCGACGCGAGCGACGCCCAGTCGGGAAACGCGCCGACGCGAAACAGGCTCGTGCGCCGCGCGCGATACGCCACCCCGCGCGCGCGATCGACCACGCGGTAGCGATCGTCGTGATCCGCGCGCCGCTCGACGTACAGCGCCAGCTTGCCGTCGGTGTCGCGGCGCAGTCGATTGCCGCTGCGCCACAATTCGAGCGCGTGCTCGCCGCCGCGCGCGTCGCGATACTTCGCTCGCAGGTGCACCTCGCCGCCGCCGTCGACGGCGAACACGTCGTCCCAGCTGCGCGCGCTCCCGGCCGACGCCGGCGACGCGAGCGCGAACGCCGCGAACGTGAACGCCGCGAACGCGATCGCCGCGCGCCTCCTCACTGCCGGATCGCCCGCGCGTAGTCGAAGTACTTCCACGACGCCGTCCCCTTGGTCAGCGTCTTCACGTGCAGCTCGACGCCGTACTTGCCCTGCGTGTGATTCGGATCCGCGTCCCCCGGCGTCGCCGGATTGGTCGCCAGCTGGAACGTCAGCCCCGTGGCCGCGGTCGCCGACGGCACCACCGACGGCGTCGCGCTGTAGTCGCTCGGGTTCGCGCCGCCCGCCACCAGCGCCTCGTCGAGCGAGCGCCCGTCCGCGCCCGGCAGCGCGATGGTCTTGCCGAGCGCCGCCGACAAGATCTTCGCAACCGTCGGCGCCACGTCCACGTTCCCCGACGGCAGCGTGTCCTGAAACGCGCTCTTGAAGTCGGGCCCGCGCGCCACCAGCGTGTTGTGCACGTCGATCGGGCTGAAGCTGCCGTGCATGCCGCGGTTCGACGACGACGACATGCTCTCGAACTCGATCCCCGGCATCCCGGCGATCGCCTGCGTCTCGTCGAAGTTGTACGAGAAGATGATGTCCGGCGAGCGCCCCGCGTGCTCCAGCTTGACGGTGTCGAGCGGCAAGGTGCCGTCGAGCGCGCCGTACTTGCCGGCCACGAACACCGCGCCGACCTCGTCGCGCGACTGGAGGAACTTGACCACGTTCGCCACCGTCGTGGCGTCGCCGTCGGGCACGTAGATGTAGTCGGAGCCGCCGTTGGTCGCGAGCACGATCGTCTTCGCCGGGAGCGCGCCCGCTGGCACGGTGAAGCTCGCCGTCGTGTACTTCGTGCCCGCCTTGCCGCAAATCGTTCCCGCGGCGTCGGTCTGCGTGGCGTAGACGGTGCTGCCGTCGGCCTTCACGCCCGACATCACCGGCACCAGCATGCAGCCGGTGCCGTCGAACACGTTCGTGAACCCGGCGCGCGTCAGCAGATCGGCCATCCGTACGTCGCCCGACACCGACCAGCCCGCCGTGTTGTCGACGGCGCCCACGCCGTTCACGCCGCCGTCCGGCGCGCTCACCGCGCGCAGCGGGAACTCGGCGATCGGCCCCGAGACGCTCGAGTGGCCGTGATCCGAGACCACGATCAGATCGGTCGCGCCGTCGAGCCCGCGCTGCTTGAGCGCGTCCTCGAGCATGCCGAGCAATATGTCCTGCTGCTGGAGCGCGTCGTGGTAGTCGGGCGAGCCCGGGCCGTAGTTGTGCTCGGGGCTGTCGGGCGTGCGGAACCAGATGAGCGTGAGATCGGGATTCTTCGGCAGCACGTGCGCGAGGTACGTGCGCAGCAGGAACACGTTCTCGCCGGTCGTCGGCGCGCCGGTCCGGTCGGTCGGATCCGACGTGGTCTTGTCGGCCAGCGTCACCTTCGCCGTCTGCGCCGTCGGGTTACCGTTCACCGTGCCGAGCGTGACCTGCCCCGCTTGATACGCGAACGGCGTCGTCGCCGGGATCGACTCGCCCGCCGCCTGGATCTCCTTGACCAGCGACAGCGGGAAGATCGTCTTCTCGTCGATGATGAAGCCGCCCTTCTTGTAGTCCTGCAAGAACGCCGGCCCCGATTTGCCGACGGCGGCGGTGGTGAGCCCCGCGCCCTGCGCCGCCTGGAACAGCGTGCCGACGAGCAGGAGTTGGTTGTTGTAGTAGGCGTCGAGGTCCTGGAGGATGCCGTAGTCCTCGGTGAAGATCGGATCGACGAAGTCGGCGGGCGTGCCGGCCGAGGTGTTCCCCGTCGGGCCCTGCTGCCACAGCGTGTTGCCGTAGAAGCCGGTGGTGCCCGGGAACGAGCCGGTGGCGAACGCGGCCGCGTTCATCATCGTGAACGTCGGATACGTCGAGTGGTTGTCGCTGAAGTCGACGCCGCCGGTCTTGAGCGCGTACAAATTCGGCGTATCGGTCTGCGTGATCGAGTCGGGCCGGAGCCCGTCCCACACGAAGATGATCACGCGGTGCGAAGGCGGCGTGGTCATGTCGGCCGCCTGCGCGAGATCGCCGCTCGACGGCTGCGCGAGATCGGCGGAGGCGAGATCGGGTTGCGGTGCGGAGTCGTCGCCGCACGCGGCGAGCGCGGAGACGAGCGCCAACGAGACGAGTTTTTTCATGCGCCGTTTAGTAGCGCGCAGCGTGTGACCACTGAAGCCGCTGAACGTGAATTCTTGGCAAACCGATCGCTACATGAGCGGCAGCGGAACTCCCATGGGCGGCGCGACCGAGTCGGGGACCACGCACGAGGAGAGATCGAAGAGCATGAACTCGAGCGCCTTCTCCTGCGGCGAGAGATCGGAGTCGGTGCAGCCGTTCGGCGGCGGCGGATTGTCGTTGGTGGTGGGATCGCCGGCGACGTGCAGATCGCTGAAGACCGCGCGGCCGCAATACATGGGCGAGTTGTCCGGCGCGAGCGGCGGGTTCACCGGCGTATCGAACGAGAGGTACATGGTCGAGCCCGACATGCCCGAGCCGGGGTCGGCGGTGATCCACGGCTGCGACGGCTTGTTGGTCGCCGCGACGGTGGAGTTGAAGCGCGGCTGGTAGATCGACAGCTCGGCGGCCGGAACGCCGTTGCGTCCGAGCGCGTTGACGTTGCCGAGCCACTTCTGCAGCGAGACGCCTTTGGGGAACGGCATCGTCGAGCCGTTCAGCGTCGTATCGATGAGGCCGCCGATCACGCCGTTGTTCTGGCCGCCGCCGGCGACCCAGGTCGCGAGGTTGGTCCCCCAATCGGCCGGCGCCGAATAGTTCTGCTGCGTGTCGAGCGGCCCGGCGAACCACGCGTAGTGGAAGTGCGACGCGAACACGCGGCCGCCCGCGTTCAGGTACGCCTCGAGCGCCGGCGGATTGGCGTTGTACGTCTCGCCGCCTTCGCACGAGAGCAGCACGATGTCGTACGGCATGAGCTGCGCCTGCGTCGACCAGAGGTTGGTCGAGCTCACCGGCGCGCCCGGCATGATCGGATTCTCGGGCCTGCCGGGGCGAGCGCCGCCGCCGCCGCCGCCCGCGTTGGTGCCGCCCGAGAAGACGTGCACGTGCCCGTCGCCCGCCGCGCCGGCGACGTACTCGTTGGTCGAGAGGCCGATGCGCCGCATGAGGCACTCGAGCGTATCGGCGCTCCCCGTCGAGACCGCGATGTCGGGGATGCTGTCGTCGGTGTCGGTCGCGGCCACCGTGCTCGGGAACGCGAGCGACTTGTCCGGCTGCGGGTTGTCCTGGCACGAGGCGACGTCGAAGTGATAGAGGCGCCGCCACTTGCCGACCTGGATGACGAACGGGACTTTGGCGCCGTTCGCGCCGACGGGCACGTTCGACAGCGTGAACGTGCCGTCTTCGGCGGTCGACGTGCTCACGAGCGCGCCGCTCGGATAGAGCGCGGCGCACGAGCACGCGTCGGCGCCGGTCGGGACGCCTTTCGGCAGCGGCGTGAGCGCGGTCGCCGGAACGAAGACGGACACATTGAATAGGCCGTTCTTTCCGGCCGGGTCGTAGACCTTGCCCGAGATGGTGGTGGTCCCGCCGCCCGAGCACGAGACGTTGCACATCAGGTCCGCCGGGCACTGCACGACGGGACCGCCGCCGTCACCGCCCGACGAGGCCACGCAGCGGCCGGTGCCGTCGCAGACCTGCCCCGCGCCGCACGACGTTCCGCCGGCGACGCAGTTCGCCGAGCACTTCGAATTATTGCAATACAGCCCCGCGCCGCAGTCCGAGTCGATCTTGCAGGTCGTCCCGCACTTCACGATGCCGACCATGGTGCACGGCAGCGGGCTGCCTCCGTTGCTGCTGCACGCCGCGTAGAGCCCCATCGCGAGCGAGAACGCGGCAGCCACCTTGAGCATCGAGTGATGTCGCATGAAACACCTCTTCTCATCTTCATCGTACGCCTCGTCGTTTCCGACGGTCAAGGAGCGAGCGGGCGCCGCCCAATGAATGGATTGACAGCTCGCGGTTCGTGATCACGTTGTGGTGTACGTAGTACGGTCGTCTCTCCTCACACCGCGAGGCCGCTCCGGCCGCGCGCGCTGCTGCTGATTCCCGTGATTCCCGGTCCCCGAACGATTGATTGAAGCGAGGTGTCCTCATGCGACGAAGCAGCGCGGCGGCGGCGTTTCTCCTGGCGACCGGATTGACGGTCGGCGCGCGCGCCGAGGCGCCGAGCGAGCCGGCGCGGCCGGCCACGATCGCGCACGAGATCCTAGAGCTCGAATCCGCGGCCGCGGACGTCACGCCCGAGATGTACGCGCTCCTCGACGGCTTGCTCGACGAAGCGAAGGCGCTCGGGCTGCCGCCCAAGGCCGCGTCCCCCGCGCAGGCGCGCGACGCGCTGACGCGCATCGATCAGCTCCTCACGCGCCACGGATTCGCCGCGCCGAGCTGGGGCCAGGTCGAGACCCTGCGCGACGCGCTCAATCCCACGCAGATCGACAAATCGAAAGCCGGCGCGCTCGCGCGCTACCACAACGATCGCCGCGCGGCGTACATCAAGGATCACCCGAGCGCCGCGTTTCATTTCTTCGACTCCGACAGCGGCTCGTTTCTCTACATGGCGATCGGCGAAGTCACCGGTCTGCCGATCTCGATCATGGAGCGCCCGGGCGCCGGCGCGTTTCAAGGCAATCACCACTTCATCCGCTATCGGCTGGAGAACGGCGCGCCGTTTTATTGGGACGTGGTGGCCGGCGACGAGCAGCGCGGCGTCGACGCGGCGATCGCGCTCGACCGCAACATGACGCTCGGCTACGCGCGCTGGACTCGCGCCAACGCGTGGCTTCGCGTCGCCTCGTATCGCCGCGCGACGGCCGACTTCGAGGCGGCGGTGAAGCTCGCGCCGGCGAACGCGGGCGTGTTCAACGGCTTCGCGTGGATGCTGGCGACCTGCCCCGATCCGCTGTATCGCAACGGCGACTACGCCGTGAGCTACGCGCGAATCGCCACCCAGCTCGCGCCGGCCAACCCCGCCTACGAGGACACGCTGGCCGCGGCGCTGGCGGCCACCGGCCAATTCGCCGCCGCGCGCGCCGCCGAGCAGAGCGCGATCAAGGAGCGCGGCGTCACCGGCGACGGCGCCGACGAGTACCACCATCGCGCGAAGCTCTACGGCGACGGCGAGCCCTACCTCGCAGCCCGGCGCGAAGAGCAGATCGCGCGCGACTACTGCGAGCAGTTCAGCGAAAGCCCGCGGGCGACGTTGCAGTGTCCCGCCCCGTGACATCCAACCCTCGAGGAGGAACGTCGCATGGCGAACCCGAACGACAAGCTCGACGGCGGAGTGGAGCCGGCAGCGCCGATCGTCCCCGAGGAGGTCGCCGACAAACCGCGCGAGCTCCCGCCCAAGACCAGCACGACGGTCGAGGTCCCCAGGCTCAAGCCCAAGAGGCTGCTCAACTGACCGCGATCGTCGAGCGCTACCGTCACCTCGCGTCGGCGCCGCTGCTGACGCGCGAGGGCGAGGTGGCGATCGCCCGGCGCATCGAGCGCGGCGAGCGGCGGGTGCTGCGCGCGCTCCTCGACGCGCCGATCGCCGCCGGCGATCCGCCGGCGCGATCGCACCGGGCGCGGCTGCGCGCGTCGCCGGCGGCGCGGCGCGAGGCGATCGCCCGGTTGCGCGCGCGCTCGCTCGAGCTAGAGCGCGCCGACACCGAGTTGCGCGACTGCGAGCATCGCGCGGGCATGCCGGCGGCGGCGATCGGCCGGCTGCTCGGCGGGGTGCGCCGCTCGGGCGTCGAGGCGCTGAAGGTGGCGCGCCAGCTCGGGCTGACGCGCGCCGATCTCGAGGAGCTCGCGCTCAAGATCAGCGGCTCGCGGCGGAGCATCGCGGCGATCGAGCGCGAAGGCGGCCGCTCGGCGGCGGCGCAGCGGGCGGTGTTTCGCGAGCTGAGCGACGCCACGCGCAGCGCCGACGACGCGCGCGGCGAGATGTTCCGCGCCAACGTGCGGCTGGTGGCGACGGTGGCGTGGCGCTACCGCGATCGCGGCGTGAGCTACGGCGACCTGATTCAGGAGGGGAGCATCGGCCTGATGAAGGGCATCGAGCGGTTCGATCACCGCCGCGGCTTCAAGCTCTGCACCTACGCGTCGTGGTGGATCCGCGTCGCCATGTCGCGCGCGGTCGCCGATCAGCCGCGCACCATCCGCATTCCGCCGAACGTGCACCGCCAGCTCGGCCGCGTCGCCGGCGCGTCGCGCGACCTCGCGTTCGTGCTCGGCCGCTCGCCGACGGACGACGAGATCGCGCGCCGCCTCGACGTCCCCGTCAAACGCGTGCGCGTCCTCCTCGACGTCGTCAAGGAGCCGATCTCGCTCGACGCGCCGATCGTGCGCGACGACAGCGCGCCGCTCGGCGAGCTGATCGAGGATCGCCGCGCCGCCTCGCCCGCCGACGCGCTGTTCTCGAGCGAGCTGGTCGATCACGCGCGCTCGGCGCTCTCGGGGCTGACCGATCGCGAGGCGAAGATCCTGCGCCTGCGCTTCGGCATCGGCGAAGACGGCGAGCACACGCTCGAAGAGATCAGCCGCGTGTTCGGTCTCACGCGCGAGCGCATCCGCCAGATCGAAGCGGCGGCGCTCGCCAGGCTGCGCCGCCGGCACGACGCCGAGCTGCGCCCGCTCATCGAAGCGTGAGCTTGACGAACTTAGAAGTGGCGCGAGCACCCGGCAAAGCGGAGACTTGAAACACATGGCCAAGAAAACGATCTCGAAAGATTCGCAACGCCAGGCGCGCGTCCTCTCCGCGGCCGCCATCGGCAGCCGGGACGAGAAGCGCTGGATCGTGCAAGAAGATCGCGACGGGCGCCCGATCGAATGGATCGCCGGCGCGGCGCAGCCGAGCCTCCTCGAGGAGTCCAAAGGCTACGTCCGCCCGACGGTGCATCGCATCGTGCAGCGCTCGGTCTACGAGCAGGCGCCGATCCACCGCGTCGAGATCTGGCGCGCCGCGCACGAGGCCGAGTTTCACGTCCGAATCTTCGAGCAGATCGTCCGGCCCTGAGCTCGAGCCGGGTGGAGCGCACATGAAGTCACAGTTCATTGGATTGGCGTGCGTGCTGGCGGTTGCGGGCTGCGACCGTGGCTCCGCGCTGTGCATCGACTCGGTGCTCTGCGCTCAGGGCGCGCATTGGGATGCAAACAAGTGCGCGTGCGTGACGGACGGCGATGCCGGCGGTTGCGTGCAGACGGTCCAGTGCACGACTCAGGCACATTGGGATCCGGTCGCGTGCGGTTGCGTCCTCGACCAGGGCGGCGCCGACGGCGGCTGCGTCGACAACATTCAATGCGTCATGGGCGCGCACTGGGACGGCGCGCTGTGCAAGTGCGTCTTCGACGGCGACATGGCGACGAGCTGCAACACGTCGTGCGGCGGCGGTGGGACCGGCTGCCCGAGCATGTGCTCGAGCTGCAACGCCGGTGAGCTGTGCTGCGCGTGGTCGGGCGGAGCGTGCCTGATCACCGACGCCGGCACGTGCGCATCGAACGGCGGTTTCTCCTGCGCCAAGCCGACCGCCGCGGGCGTCTGTCCCAACCAGTGCTACCCGTGAACGGTCACGGTTCGCAGTAGCCCGTGGTGCGGGCCGCGAACTTGTTGCAGTTGGGCGTGGCCGCCGGGCAATCCGACTGAGTGCTGCACGTCTTGCAGCCGGGCGGCGGCATCAGGCCGGTGGCGCGTTCGGTGTAGTAGCACGAGCAGCTCGACGACGGCATGAACGGCTTGATCGCGCCGCCGTCCGCGTCGCGGCTCACGCGCATGGCGCATTGCGGGATCAGGCTGTGCTTGGCGTAGAGATCGATGATGTCTACGCCGGGCGGAGGCGCGACGCCGGTGATCGCGTCGAGCAGGGTCGCGGCGTTGGCGCTGACGGGCACGCCGCCGTTCACGTGCGCGAGCATGTGCAGCGGCCCGAAGTTGGCGAAGTGGCCGTCGCGCACGTTCGCTTTGTCGAGCGCCATCGGCGTCGAGTCGGGGAAGAACGCGCAGAGCTGATCGCGGTCCTGAAAGGCGAGCACGTGCAGGTTCGCGCGGAAGGGATCGGCGCCGTCGGCGCTCAAGATGCCGATCGTCTTGTTGGCGATGTCCTGTCCCATCGAGCCGGCGTTGATGACGTCCTGGCGAATCGCGCTCGACCCGGACGTTTGTATTCCGTACCAGTGGGTGGCTGGAACGCCGATCGTCGCGCCGATCATGTTCTGCGTTCCCGATGATCCGTTGCGCTGGAAGATCTGGTTGGGGTCGGTCCACGGAGCGACCACGTTTTGATACGCGCCGAAGCCGTAGAGGAGATACGTGGCCTCGGCGCTGATATTCTGCGCGGTGGAGTTCTGCGGCACGATGAGATTCATCACCTGCACCGGGCCGAAGAAATCCTTGATCGAGGGATCGAGCCCGCCCGGCAGATTCAGGCAGGTGGTCGCGAACACGTCGGAGAGCCCGATGTCGGCGGTCACCCCGGCCGGGTCGAGCTGACACTTGAGCTGCGCCGCAGCGGACGACGGGTCGACGGCGGTGTTCGGATCCCAGTACGTAGCCGAGCCGGTCATCTTCGTCGTCGACCCGGTGACGATCGCGTTGACGCCGATGCACGAGCCCTGCGACTGGTAGATGACGGTGAGCGCCGGCGCGGCGTTCTCGAGCGGCTGGGCGATGTTCCCGAGGAACAGGCCGGCGGCGCTCGAGCCGGTGGCGTAGACGATGTTGCCGCCCGTCAGCGACGAACACGCCGGCGAGGAGGACGCCAGGTCCGCCGGGGTGCTGCCGGCCAGGTCGCTCGATCCCAGATCGGGCGGAGGGGCCACGGCGAAGTCGAGCGTGGGCAACTGCGGCAAAATGCCGCCGACGAGGCCGAGCGTCGAATTGTCGTAGGGGATGCACGTCGACTTCGTGCAGGCGTTGAGGAGCTGCTCGCGCGTGGTGGGCGTGCAGGAGTAGCAGCCCTTGCCTCCAAATCCCGTCGGATCCAAGCAGGCCAGATCGCTGCCGCCGTCGACGACGACCGCGAGATCGGCCGTGTCGCTGCCGGGCTTGAGCGAGAAGCAGCCGGAAAAGACCATCGCCAGCGTCGCAGTCAGCAGGCGCATCAAAAACGTGCTCCGCAAGCGAGGCCCACGATTCCGGGCCCGGCGCCGCAGTCGAGCTCGAGACGTTTTGCGACGGTGCGTTCACGCGTGTCGCGAGGCGCGACAATCAAGAGAATCGTCGACGCCGCGATCAAGGCACCGCCCACCGCGAAGCTGGCGATGGATCCATTTCCCGCTGCTTGCGCGCTCGATCGATCCGCGGCGCAGTTGGCGCTGCGGGTCATCCCGTTGGCCAGGCAGATGGAGTCGTTGTTCCAGCGATCGGCGGCGCTCTGACCCACGAAATAGGCGCCGATGCCGCCGGCGAGGCCGGCGACGCCGAGCACCTCGCCGATGATTCCGAGGACGAGCCACTTCGTGCGGATCTTCCGCTCGGGCGGCGGCGCGGACGGCTGGCTTCGAGCCCCGGCGGCGGCCTGCGAGACTTCGGGGGCGGCGTCGCTTCCCTTTTCGAAGAGTCGGTTGCGACGGTCGTCGACGAGCGAGTAGGAATACTCGACGCGCCCGGCGCCGGCGCCTCCCGGGATCGTGACGTCGACGCTCGGCGCCGACGGCCTTCTCACTTCGGTGAACGCGCCGCCCGGCGACAGGCGCCAACGAACCACGGCCTCGCGGCTCAGCTTCAATTGATCGCCGATCGTGAGCTGAAGGACTCCCTTCGCGCGATCGAAGACCGCATCGCACGCGAGCGGCGCGGGAGGCGTTCCGCGCGCCTCGAGCATCGGCCCCTGTAACTTCGGCGACAGGTCGCGATCGACTTTGGTCGCGGGGTCGAGCGCGAGCAGATGTTTGAACGCGTCGATCGCCTCTTCATCTTTGCCCTCGGCCGCGGCCGAGACGCCGAGGAGAAAGTAGATGCGAATCATCTGCCCCCGGTCGTGATCGGCGCCGGCGAGCGCGGCCTGCGCGAGGCGCTCGGTCTCGGCGAAATCGACTCGGGTATACGCCGCGTCGGCCTCGGACAGCGCGTCCGCCGCCGCCACCGACGGTGCTGCCAGCAGGCCGACCATCAATAACGCCCGAAAGATCATTCGAGACCGAGTCGCTTGTTCGTGGTCTGGCCCGCTTTGATGGTGACGGTGAAGGTCCTCGACGTGCCGTGCTCGGTCGTCATGGTGAGCGTGTGCTGGCCTTCGCTCATCTTGACGCGGACGAGCGGCGTCTGGCCGAGGGCGCGTCCGCCTTCGCTCACGTTCGACCACGGCGTGGTGTCGAGCGAAAGGAAGCCGGTGTCGACCGGCGCGGCTGGAGGCGGGGCCGGCTTCGGAGCCGGAGCCGGAGGAGCGGGCGCAGGAGCGCTCACGACGGCGGGCTTGGGCTTTGCCGCGACGTGCTTCGCAGGCGTGCGAGAGGTCGCGCTCGGGGCTCGCGGCGCCGTCGTCGTCTCGGGCTTGGACGGGGAGGGTGGTTGCGGCGCCGCTTGCGGCGAATCGGCGGCTCGCGTCGGACTCGGTGCTTGCGGAGCAACGGCCGGTTGCGGCGGATTGACGGCCGGCGGCGGATTGACGATCTCCGACGAGGTGGCCGGCGGCTGCGGCGAAAAATGGCGCTCGAATCGGGGCGCGATGACGATGGCCAGCGTCACCGCGACGGCGGCGGCGATCCCGCCGGCCGCGACCAGCCTGGTGCGCGCTTTTTTCGGCGACGACGACGGCCCGTTGACGGCGACGGGCTGAATGGTGCCGCCGGTCGTCGGCGTCGGATCCAGCACCAGGATTTGCGGTTTGCTGAAGCTGCCGGTCGAGTCGTAAGGCGCCACCCTCGGCGTCGCCCAGCTATAGCTCTCCTGGAGGTCGCGCAGCGCGCGCACCACTTCCTCGGCGCTGCCGACCCGCTTCTCCGGATCCTTCTGGAGCATGCGGCGCACGAGCGCCTCCAGCTCGAGCGGCACGTCAATCGACGGATTCGCCGTCCGGAACAGCGGAATCGGATCGTTGACGTGGGCGAGCAGCACCTGCGCCTGGTCGCCCTCGTAGGGATTGTGGCCGGTGAGGCATCGAAAGAACACGACGCCCAGCGAATAGATGTCGGTGCGATGATCGATCGGCTTTCCGCGCTGAATCTGCTCCGGGGACATGTATCCCGGCGATCCGAGAAAGCCGCCGCCGGCGAGCGTCAGCGCTTCTTCTCCTTCGGGGATGCTCAGGCTCTTGACCAGGCCGAAGTCGAGGATCTTGACGCGCGTGCCGCCATCCTCGTCGGGGACCAGCATCACGTTCGAGCACTTGAGGTCGCGGTGGACGATGCCGTGCTTGTGGGCCTCGCGGATGCCGCGGGCGATCTCGAGGACGATCGCCGTCGCCTCGAGCGGCGCGAGCTGCTGGTTCGACTTCACCCGTTGCATGAGGGTCTTGCCCTCGAGGAACTCCATCGCGATCCACAGCATCTCGTCGGCGGCGCCGTCGCCCATGCCGTAGTCGTGGATGGTGACGATGTTGGGGTGCGAGAGGCGCGCGCACAGGCTCGCCTCGCGATAGAACCGCTCGCGAAACTCCGCGACGTTGGAAGTCTTGTCGGCGATGTTGAGGAGCTTGACGGCCACCGTTCGATTCAGCGAGAGCTGCACGGCCTTGTAGATCTTCCCCATCCCGCCGCGGCCGATGAGGCTGTCGAGGCGGAACTTGCCGCTGATGACCGTCCCAATCAGTGGATCGACTTGAGTCGGCGGGTCTGACTTGGGATCGTCGGCCACGTACGTTGCCTCTCGACAGGAGGTCCCTTGGATCACGTTATCCGGTTGAATGTGACGAACGGGTGACGTACACGAAAAACCGTCGCGGCCGTCAAAAGCGCAAGGCGAGCGTGACGCCGCCGCCGCCGCTCGCAAAGTACGGCTGAAGCTGCACGCGTCGATCCCACACCTGCACGCGGTGACCAACCAGCCCCGCGATCAACAGCACGAGCCCGCCGGCTTGCAAAAGACCGCTCGAGACCGCGCCGGCGGTGTTGGGGCTGCTGCTTGCGCGCAGCTCCACCCACGGTCCGGCGATCGGCACGTACATCCATGCGTGATTGTCGCAGCCGACGCCGCGGTGGCTCTCGCTGAGCCCGCAATACAGTCCGCTGAAGTACCAGGTCAGGAGTCCCGTCAGCGCCCACGTGACGCTGAGCGTGAGCGCGCCGCCGATCACCAGCCCGGTCTGGATCCGGTGCTCGAAGTGGGTTGGCGGCGCGCCCGCCGTCGGCGCGGACAGCGGAGCGGCGGGCGGCGGAGCTTGGGCGCGAACGCGTGCAGACGCTGAAGCGACGAGCGCAGCCACCAGCAGCACGTTACGCATGCGACGGCGTACAGCAAGCGCGGCGCCACCATGGTGGCCGCCGACCATCGAGCCGCGTCACGCGCGCGCCGCTGTGATTTCCGACGCAAGCGTCCAACTTTCGACACTCGCGCTGCGCGCGATAGCGCTCACTCGAGCTACGGCGTGGGCGTCGTCTTCGGCGCGGGCGGTGTCTTCGGCTTGCGCTTGCCGGTGGAGAAGAACTCCATCGCCGGCGCGAGCTCGGCCCGGAGCGCCCCGTCCTTGCGCGCCACGTTCTTGAGGACCGAGTAGACGCTGGTGGTCGCCGACCACGCCTTCGACTCGGCGTCATAGATCGCGTCGCCGAGCGATCGCGCCAGCGCGAGGCTGGCCTCCTGGAGCGGGCGCAATCTCATCGCCCGATCCCGGTGCGCCACGATCTCTCCGGGGGTGACCCCGGTGACCGCGAGCTTCCAGTCGATCGCCACGCGCGCGATGAGCTCGGAGATCTTGTCACCGCCCCGACGGGGCTTCGCGCTGCGCCGCTTCTCATTGGGGGTCAAGTTGAGGACGTATTTGTTGACGGCGTCCGTGGCCCCTTTCACCTCATTGACCGCTTTCTCGATCTGCTTCTGCGAAGGCATCGTGTTGTTCACTGCTTTGTTCATGGGCTCCCTCCTGTTGTTCGATTGATCGCTTTCATCAATCAATCGGTCTCCGAGACTGCTCGAACCGTCGCCGCGTCCGATCGATCGGTCGTTTCATCGGATCGATCCATCGCCGCGTCCGATCGATCCGTCGCTTCGTCGGATCAATCCATCGCCGCGTCTGATCGATCGATCGTTTCGTCGGTTCTTCGCATCCCTCGTTGAGCTGTTTATGCTCATGGCGCGGTCGCTTGTCAGCGTGCACGTACCGGAGATGCCGCGAGGCTCACAACGCCTCGACATCGCGAGCGCTTTGAATCAACATCCCCGGTATGCCCGGTCCATCCCCGGTCATCGTTCAGGTGTCGTCGTGCGCTACTGGGTGATGATGACGGGCAGGCTGCGCCACTATCGCGACGAGCGAGGCTTCACGCAGGTCGCGCTCGCCGTGAAGGCCGATCTCGACGAGACCACGGTTCGCCGTCTCGAATCGGGCAAACTGCGCCGCTGCGAAGACGCTTCCCTCATGCGTCTGGCCAGAGAGCTCAAGTGCGATAAGAAGGACCTGGCTTATCCCGAGCGGGATCTGAAAGCGGGGCGGGGCGATCCGGCCTACCAGGCCGCGCGCGATCGCGGCATGCAGCCGCTGACGCCGATCGATCTGCGCGCCCCGGAGGAGGCGCTCACCGGTCCAGCGATGAGGATGGTGCAGCGCGAGGTCAGGCTCGGCTTCGACAAGCCGACGATCGAGCTGGACGGCGAGGTCCATAAAGTGCTCGGCTTCGCCGCCATGCACGACTGCGAGCTGCACTATGAGCAGCTCGAGGAGCTGTTCGTCGTCACGGGCACGATTCGCGAGCTGCGCCCGATCCCCGTCGACGTCGGCGAGCTGCTCGGCGCCGAGCTCGGCCGCGGCGCCGCCTACGCGCGAATCCGCCGCGACATCTCGGGTCTCGGCGAACACGGCGAAGACCAGCCGCTACAAACCACCGTCTTCGCCCCCTCCGGCGCCGACGGCGATCGCCTCAACCACTGTTTCCGCCAAGGCATCCCCGTCAAAGTGAAGGTGACCATCGTGGTCCGCCACACCGACGACCCCCGCCGCGGCTTCCCCCGCCTCGCCGAACCCGGCGTATGGCCGTGGGCGTTCGTCGTGCTCGCGATCTATTGAGCGGGGGCGAGACAGCCCGCGCGCGTGATGGCAGCGCTACGGCTCCCGCGTGATGCTCCAGTGGAGGTGGTCGGCGTGCCCGCATGTTGGCCAGATGACCGACTTCGCTGGGGCCCCACCACGGTGGTCTGCGCGGCGAGCACTGTCCACCTTGTCGATGCTGATTTTCCAGTCTTGGTTTTTCGACGAGCTGTAGGTTCAAATCGGGGGCCGGATTTGAACCTACGACCTTCGGGTAATGAGCCCTGAAAGGTCGCCCATTCCAGCGATTGTATCGCACGGCCGACAAGAGCGGCGCGGACGTCCCAGTCAGCTATTGAAATTGCGAATGTAGCCCACGCTGGTTACGATCGGCGGTACATGCATCCAGACATCGAGGACCCGCCGGTCTATGAAGGCCCGTTCCTTCGCGGAGTGGCCCAGATCAAGACGCTCTCAACGGCTCTTCAAGTTTTCTCGAAAGGGCTTGAATCGGCCACACGCGAGGTCGAAGCCATCAAGAAAACCAATGCAAAGGCGAAGAAGGCTCGGCGTGCCGAGCGAGATATTCGCGATCCCTTGGAAGTCGCCTACGAGGAGGAGGACGAGCAAGAACGGCTAATCTGGGCAGAGCAACGTGCGAAGTTCGCCGCTGATCAATTGTCCAACGGTTCGCCGTACCTCTTCAGTCTTGGGACAATTCGTCTATGGGGCATACTCGAAGCCGAGGTCGACGACAGCGTAGCCGAACTCATCCGCACGCGGGAGGCGGTAAGAAAACGTCCCCCGTTTGAGAAGCTTACGGTGCCCTTTCAGGATTACAGCGAGGCTCCGATCGAGGAGCAGTCAGCAATCGTATGTCGCGCGCTCAAGGATTCGGTCGGTGCTGCCAAGAAGAGTGGCGTGAAGCGCTTCGAGGTCCTCTTGGAGCCCGTCGGCCTAGTAGGTCCGTACGATAAAGATATCCAGAGGACAGTCTCGGAAATGTCCGCATTCCGTCATGTCCTAGTTCATCGAGATGGAATTGTGGACGCTCGCATGCTTTTACAATGCCCATGGCTCAATCTAACCAAGGGTGACCGGATCGTGGTTGATTCGCGTAAGTTTCATCGATTTGCTCAAAGCGCCGAATGGCTTCTTCTTGAGTACCGTCGACGACTGCGCGAGTTCGATCGGGAGCCCGTCGAAACAGATCATGTTAGCACTCAGAGTATCCTCGCCGCCCTTGTTGCCGACGTATTGCCGCGCGAAAAGAAATGGCCTCCCAAAGCAACACCGACCTAGCGTTTCTCTGAGACGACCTAATCCTGCTCACCAAGGCGATCGAAATAGGCTTGGAATGACTCCACGCTGATGTCCCAATCGTGCCACTTACCGGTGGCGAAGAACTTCCTTAGTGCAGCCGCTGCCAACTGACTGCGTGCGCCGTGACCGTTTTCAGTGAACCCCAACAACCGGCCAATCACCAATCGGATAATCGATGGAACCACACTTGTTGTTGCCACCTGAGCGAAGCGGTTCGCTTGCTCGATTGAGAGTCCAGCGATGGACCGCAATCGACCGTGTGCATGCCAGTTTCTGGCAGCCATCACATAACGAATGCGATCTTTCACAACGGTGTTCGACTCGGAGGGAACGACTCCGTGGTCAATCAGCAATTGAGTAAGGCGTGCATTCATTGGGGACGGCCCTTGAGTAATCGCATTGATTGCGGTTCCAATAAGCGCACCCCGCTCCTCTTCTGTCACGCCCTGCAAGGAAGTCAACACCGCCTTTACGGCGTCGATCGCGAGCCTCCTAGCGGTCTTGCTGACAGACGCAGAATACGAGTCCACTAAGCTATCAGCGAGAATATTTAGAGCAGAGCAGTATAGAGCTCCGAGCGCAGGAAGTAGTCGAATCGAGAGTGCCTCGTTGTAGTAGGCCAACGCATAGACGACATCGCGCTCCACGAGAGCAGAACGTTTCTCCCAGGCTGCCGCAGCTGTCGGCAGAACTTCCATGTCTGAGCAGCATGGCTCCGAATAGGGACCAGGATTGAATCGATCGAGGAGGTCGTTGGTCGTTACTCGCCGACCCGAGACGAATGTCAGTAGCTCACAAAGGTCCCAAATACCGCCATCATCCAACTCCTCCATCAACCACAAGCTTTTCTCGCGGTGGCCCTCAATCGCGTAAGCAGTCGCCGTCGCTTCCCACCCACCTTTGCGCGCTTCGTGAAACTCTTTACCGATCCGTCGCGCATTCCTAGAAAGTCGTTTCACACGCTCCGCGTAGTCGTCGACGATCGACACTCGATAGCCACCGAACGTTTGACTCGCGAAACGCCCCCGAGGCTGATCATCGCCGACACAGAGGTTGTTGAGAGTAATAGGTGCGCCGTCATTAGGACTCATCGGATCAGTCCTCTATCGTTGCGTAAGCCGGTATTCTCCAATTCGCAACATCGCATTGCCGCTCAAGTTCATCGATCGCGTCGGTGAGTATTTGCGATAGGTATACCTGCGCGAAGCAAATCCGAGTCCGGTACCGCCGTTCGGGAGGTCGATCGTCGGACGGGAGGTACATGTAGTTCGAATAGGCAGGATGCCCATCCTCTTCGTCTCGATGGAAACTCGGGAAAGTGCGCCAACCGAGATCGAGCCCGTGCACAGGCGAGCATCGGTATTCCTCATAAAGAAGCTCTGCGTACCGATTGGCGAGAATCAGCTTCTGCGTTCCCGAGGAATGGTTGTTCATCCGTTGCTCAATTACAGCCGTCGTAGTCCGATCGCTTTGATGGCTCCAAACTAGACTCATCGACGCGGCGTTGGCGTACTCACGCATGCCCTGAATCGAAAGCACCGTCTGTGCATCCGGATCGCCCGACTGCTTTAACTCATGATGAAGCATCGGAACCGACACGATACTCAGTGCATGCGACGGCGCAAGATCAAGCAGTGCCCGGACGAACGTTCTGCGGTTGCCGCCAGGCGCCGAAATGCGACGCGCATGAATCTGCGCAAGCGCATCGATGCTCGACGCCCATAGCACGTATCCCTCGATTGCTTCATTGGTGCTAACGCGATCGCGGATTCGCCGAAAGAATCGGAAGTGACGCTCGTTGTATTCGTGCGCCGTTCTTGTCACGCTGCCCCCTTCGACGGCGTCACGTCGCCAAGCAAGGCGATTGTCTTCGGAAGGCCGTGTTGATCTACCAATCGCTGCAAGGCGTCTCGAAACATCCGAATGACGTGCTGACCATGTTCCCCCATCGAACCCGTCGTGCGCACAGTCGAGACGAACGAATCAAAATCAAACGCCACGTCCGAGAGCGGTTCCATCAACGCGTTCCATTCCGACGTTCGGATCGCATTCCTCTTGAAGCGGAGCTTCAAGAGCGGCTCACAGACCTCCCGAATAATCGAGCGATCGGGCACGTCAGCGAGTTCCACACGCTGCTGAACATGCTGTCGCAGCACCTCTTGAAGGTTGTCGACATAGTTCATGTCCATGTAGACCAACGCGCGCCCGAGTTCGCGCACGACGGTTTCATGGAGCTTCAGGAAGGCAAACTCGTTTGTTGCCTTGTTCTTGATGATGAACCGGGACTCGTAGAACTTCTTCCACGGAATCAGAAGCTCACGGCGCAGCTCCATCCGGTCTCGGTCACCCGCAAAGAGCCCGGCCTCGTAGAGAAGACCAAAGTCCGTCGAGTCCACCGCCTTGCCGAGGGCCACTCCGAGCGGCATTGTGTTCGCGATCTGAATCAGTCCGAAGCAGCGATCTGCCGTCGCGTCATTTACGACGAGCACTCGGTTAGAGAAGACAGTCGTCCGAGGAGAGAAGATGCGCTCCATCTCCTCTTCCAGATAGAATATCGGCGAACCCTTCGCAGTGATCAGAAAGCCGAATCGGCCATTCCGTATATAATCGCGTGCTTCGTGCACTTGCGGCATTCGCGCATAGGCTGGCAGCCCGAGTTTCTTACACTGCCAGTCCAAGATCTCAAGGATAGACTTCGCTGCTGCGCGGTGCTCGCGATGGGCGAACCTGACTTCGTGGAGCGTCATTCCACTATCGGTGATTTGCGACAGTGGAACCATTCTGAACTTGAACTTGCGCTCGGGCGCGAGTGCGTTCGTGATCGCCTCGAGGGTCTGGCGTGGTGTACTCGCCGGCCCGCTGACCGCCTTCAACACACCGTTGGCATCGGCCTCCTGGTGGATCTTGCCGATCTCGGCAACGCCGCCCCCTCGAAGGACGAGAGAAACGTTGTCCTCAGCCGAGCGTACGCGCCGTTCGACTTCTCTGAACTCCGACGGCATCAGTGGGCGTAGCATGTCAATGAGGTGCTGGAAGTAGACTCCGATGCCCGGATCGACTTCCTTGCCGAAGAAGGTGTTACAGGCTCCGCAAATCACGTCGGAGCGTTCGAGTGTCCCGCCCAAGCACTTCTGAATCAAGTGCTCCGACTTCTCACCTTCGCATGTCGCAACGTCAATGAAGAGGCAGTCCATCGAAAAAACCCACCTCAGCCTTCAAGGGCCGCGCACTTCATGCTAGCCTGCACGTATGTTCAGCGCAAGAATTTTGAGCGCAACGCGCATGCGCAAAGGAAAGCTGCGTCCAATAGCATCGCTTCCACGATTACTTGGTTCCTGTCTGAGTCAGCAGGTCGGAGACGACTTCGCTCATCTCTTTGTCGCTCTGCGCGGCGTAGATCGTCAGCGCTCGCCACTGCGAGGCGCGCAGGTGGAGCGTGATCCGTGCTCGGCGATTGTTGAAAACCGAACACATTGACGCCGGCCCCTCCACTGGGGGAATCGCAATCTCGGCAATTACAGCCAGTCGTGACCTCGGCCCCGACTATGCTTTCTCCGCACACTGCTTTGGAGGGATGTGCATGCGCTTGGTTCTGGTGATGATGTTTGCCATTGTTGGATGCGGCAGTGGGCCCATACCGAACTGTCCCTATTACCCGCAATCGTTTCCACTTTGCACGAACGGTCACACCGAGTGTTATCCGGGAGGGTACAGCCCGTTCACTTGCGCCCTCTGCGACGCAGGCAGCCTTCACGGCTGTCAGTTCGTTTCCACAACAGCCAAAGTAGAGATGTTGCTCGTTTGCGTCGCGCAATGCTCGGATTGCCAGTCAGTCGATCCGCAATTTTCGCAGGCGTGCTTCAATCCCTGAGTACTTGGGGAGCGCCTTCGGGCTTGATAGTGGCAACGAGTCAGTTCACGAGGACGATCTTGCCCCGCGTGTGCCGCTTCTCCAGCTCGCGATAGGCGTCGCGCACCTGGTCGAGCGGGTAGCGCGCCGCGATCGGCACCTCGACCTTGCCGTCGGCGACGAGCGCCGCGAGCTTGCCGAGGGCGTCCGCGCTTCCCACCTCCGTCGTGCCTTGCGTCTTGGCGCCGTGCTTCTGCGCCGCGGCGAAATCGATGATCGTGTTGATCCGCTCGGGCGGCACGCCGAGCTGAATCGCCAGGTCGACGTAGCCGCCGCCGAACACGTCGACCCACGCGTCGACGCGCCCCGACGGCGCCGCTTCGCGAATGTGCTGCAGCGTCTGCTGGTCGTGGTCGACGGGAACGGCGCCGAGCTTGCGGAGCCAGTCGTGGTTCTTCGGCGACGCGATCGCGATCACCGTCGCGCCGCGCAAGCGCAAGAGCTGGACGGCGATCGACCCGACGCCGCCCGCCGCGCCGGACACGACGACCACCTCGCCCTGCTTCGCGTCGACCGCTTCGACCGAGGCCCACGCGGCCATTCCCGCCACGTAGAGCGATCCCGCGACTTCCCATGAGAGCTGCGGCGGCTTCCGGACCAGGTGGCTGCTCGGCACGGACACGTGCGTGGCGTGGCTCGAGCGCTCGTCCGACCAGCCGAGCACTTCGTCGCCCGGCGCAA
>DASREC010000260.1:0-14639 GCA_035652295.1 Polyangia bacterium | reverse complement strand
GTCGAGCAGCAGACGCCGTCGACGCAGTTGCCGAGCGCGCAGGTGCTCGCGCCGCCGGGGCAGGGCTGGCCGCCCGACAGCTTGCAGTTGCCGAGGCCGTCGCAGCTGTCGATGCCGACGCAGGTGCCGTGCGGCCCGGCGCCGAGCGGCGTGCAGGTGCCGGCCGCGTTGGCGCACGTCGCGCACTGGCCGCACGTGGCGACGGTGCAGCAGGTGCCGTTGACGCAGTTGCCGCTCGCGCACTGCGTGGCCGTGATGCACGTCTGGCCCGCCTTGAGCTTGCACGCGCCGGTCGCGTCGCAGGTGGTGGTGCCGGTGCAGCTCTGCGTGTCGCCGTTCGTCTTTTGCGTGCACGTGCCGGGCGTCGAGCCGCCGCACGTCTGGCACACCGGGCACGATGGCGTCCCGCAGCAGCGCCCGTCGACGCAGGCGGTGCTGGTGCACTGCGAGCCGGCGGCGCACGACGCGCCGTTCGCCAGGTTGGTGCCGGCGAAGTCGGGCATCGAGAAGTCGGGGCCCGAGAGATCGTTCGCGGCGTCGAGCGGCATGTCGGCGTTGCCCGCGTCGGCGAGATCCATCGCCGCGTCGGGCGCGAGCTGGTGGAACGTCAGCTCGACGCGCGCGCAGCCGGCCGGCGGGCGCGTGGAGGCGGACGCCTCGGCGACGGCGACGCCGCCCTTGAGCGCGGTCGCGACCACGTCCACCTGCTGCCCGACGGGATAGCCCGACTTGAACGTCACCTCGAGCGTGCCGCCCGCGCCGCTCACCGGGTAGATCATCTCGGCGTGATCGCCGTCGGCGGCGGTGACGTCTACGTCGACCTGGTCGGCGCCGGCCGCGCCCGAGTAGTCGAACGCCAGCAGCAGCGTCTGCGCGCGGCAGGAGCGGACGTCTTCGCAGCCGGCGGCGAGCGTGACGGCGGCGAGCAGGAGCGCGGCGTGCTTCACGGCGCGGCTCCCAGCGAGCCCATCGACGGCACCGGGTCGCGCTCCGTCTTGCCCAGCGCGACGCCGACGCCGACGCCGACGCCGATCACCACCGCCGCGCCGCCGACGACGCCCCAGAACCACGCGCGCTGGTAGATCGGCTTGCGCGGCGGCGGCGCGGTCACCGCGATCGCGATCGGCGCCGGCCGCGCGATCGGCGCCGGCCGCGGCTCCTCGACGGGAACCACGCGCTTCGGCTCGACCGGCTTGACCACCACCGCCACCGCCGGCGGTTTTGCCACCACCGGCGGATTCACCACGACGGGCGGTTTTGCGACGACGGGTGGATTTACGACGACGGGTGGATTTACGACCGGCGGTTTCGCCACGACGGGCGGCTTTGCGACGACGGGCGGATTTACGACGACGGGCGGCTTTGCGACGACGGGCGGTTTCGCGACGACCGGCGGCTTGGCGCGCTCCTCCTCGGCGTGCAGCTCCTGGACGTGCTGCCGCGCCTCTTCGCTGCCGCGCCCCTCGGGCTCGAGCACGAGATACCGCGCGTAGTATTCGAGCGCGTGCGCGCGATCGCCCGCCAACCGATACGCCTGCCCGATGTTGAACAAAATATCCGGCAGCGGCAGCAGCCGATACGCCGTCTGGTACTCGTCGATCGCGTGCTTGTAATCGCCCGCGTCGTAGTAGGTGCGCCCGAGCTTGAAGTGCAGCTTGGCCTGCGCCTTCGAGTCGGCGGGCTCGACGGCGCGCGCGGCCGTCGCCAGCACGAGGATCGCCGCGATCGCCACCAGTCTCATGCTCTCCCCCGTCGAGAAATCGCGTTCAGTTGTCGAAAGGATCGAGCACGCCGTTCTTCACCGGCTTTGCGGCGGGCTTCGCCGCCTCCGGTTTGGCGGCGGGCCGGGCGGCGGGCTTGTGCGCTTCCGGCGCGTGCGGCGCGGCGGCGCGGCTGAGCGTGACCGTGCGCTCGCCGTCGCGATCGCCGGGCAGCGACACCTGCGCGTCGCGATAGCCGGCGAGCTTGAGCACGTAGCGCGTCTCGCGCGATTGCGGCGCGCGCAGCTCGTCGAACGGCGTCGTGCCGAGCAGCTCGCCGTCGCGGTAGACGCTCGCGCCGTCCGGCTGTGATTCGAGCTTGAGCGTGATCTTCTTCGCCGGCGCGGGCGCAGGCGCGACGGCGGGCGCGATCGGCGCAGGCGCAACTTTCGCCGGCGCAGGCGCGGGCAACGCGGCCGCCGCCGTCTCCGTCGGCGAATCGGCCGGCGCGTTCGACCGCAAACGCATTCCCCAGATGCCGACGCCGATCGCCAGCGCCACCAATCCCGCGCCGAACGCCACCAGCGTGCGCGGCGCGCCTCCGCCCGACGACGTGCCCGGCTGCGAGTTTCTCACCTCGGCCGCCGCGCCGCCCAGCGTGGTCGTCGGCGGCACCACCGAGTCCATGCGCACCGTCGGCAGCGCCGCCGCGCGGAATCCGCCCGACCCCGAGTGCGCGCGCGCCAGCCCGTCGAGCGCCGCCAGCACCTCGGCCATCGACTGCAGCCGCTCCGCCGGCTTCTTGGCCAGCATGCGCTGGAGCAGCGGATCCATCCCCGGCGCGATCGCCGCCAGCGACGGCGCCGGTTGGTACAGGTGCATCGCGATCACGTCGCCCGGCCCCTCGCCGACGAACGGCGACTGCCCGCTCAGCATCTCGAACATCATGCAGCCGAGCGAGTACACGTCGGTGCGCAGGTCGACCGCGCCCGCGCCGCGGCACTGCTCGGGCGACATATACGCCGGCGTCCCCATCAGCGCGCCGGTGCGCGTCTTGATGCTCGACGAGCCCTCGTCGGCCAACTTGGCGATTCCGAAGTCGAGCACCTTGGCGCGCACGCCCGCCGGCAGCTCCGGCTCCGGCAAGAGGAACACGTTGTCCGGCTTGAGATCGCGGTGAACGATCCCCTTGGCGTGCGCCGCCTGCAGCGCGGTCGCCACCTGCCGCGACAGATCGATCACCATCGCCTGCGTCATCGGCCCGCCCGCCTGGAGCCGCCGGGTCAAGCTCTCGCCCTCGAGCAGCTCCATGACGATGAACGCCGAGCCGCTCGGGTGGTGACCGAAGTCGTAGATCTCGATCAAGCTCGGGTGCTTGATCTGCGCCGTGGCGCGCGCCTCGTTGAAGAAGCGGCTCACGATCGACGGGTTGTTGCAGAACTGCGGCAGCAGCACCTTGATCGCGACGTGCTTGCCGATCAGCGTGTGCTCGGCGAGATACACGCGCCCCATCCCACCTTCGCCGATGAGCTTGAGCACGCGATAGCTGCCGAGCAGCTCGCCAATCATGTCTGTCAGACTAACATGAAAACCAAATGTCAAGCCTCTCCACCGTCGCGGAATTTGATACCGTGGCCGTCCGGAAGACTGCGCGCATCGCCGCGTAATTCATCTAGAGGAGCGCATGCCCCACGTCGTCGGTATCGATCTCGGCACCACCAACTCGCTGGTCGCGCACATGAAGGGCGATCGCCCCGAAATCATCGCCAACGAGGCCGGCCGCCGCTTGACGCCCTCGATCGTCGGACTCGACCGCCAGGATCAGCTCCACGTCGGCGAGACCGCGAAGAATCAATTGATCGCGATGCCCGATCGCACCGTCGCCGAAGTGAAGCGGCTCATGGGCACGTCGCAAAAAGTGAAGCTCGGCCCGCGCGAGTACACGCCGCAGGAGGTCTCGGGCATCATCCTCAAGCAGCTCAAGGACGACGCCGAAAAATATCTCGGCGAGACCATCGCCGAGGCGGTGATCACCGTGCCCGCGTATTTCACCGACGCGCAGCGCCAGGCGACGAAAGACGCGGGCGAGCTGGCCGGCTTCAAGGTCGATCGCATCCTCAACGAGCCGACCGCCGCCGCGCTCGCCTACGGCCTCGATCACCTCGACAAAGAGCAGTTCGTCCTCGTCTACGATCTCGGCGGCGGCACGTTCGACGTCTCGGTGCTCGAGATGTTCGAGGGCGTGCTCGACGTCAAGGCGTCGGCGGGCAACAACCACCTCGGCGGCGGCGACTTCGATCGCGCGGTGGCCGAGTGGCTGTGCGCCGAGTTCGAGAAGCAGCACGCCATCGATCTGCGCCGCGATCCCAAGGCGATGGTGCGCCTCAAGGCCGCCAGCGAGCAGGCCAAGATGGAATTGTCGACGGTGAAGTCGACGCAGGTGATGCTGCCGTTCCTCGCCGCGAAGGGCACCGAGCCGCTGTCGCTCGAGATCGAGATCACGCGCGCGAAGCTCGAGGAGCTGATCGGCGCGCAGATCAAGTCGACGCTCGAGCCGATCGAGATCGCGCTGCGCGACGCCAAGCTCGACAAAAAGCAAATCACCGAGGTGGTGCTGGTCGGCGGCTCGTCGCGCATCCCGCTGGTGCAGTCGCTGCTCACCGAGTTCTTCCAGAAGGAGCCGAAGCGCGGCGTCAACCCCGACGAGGCGATCGCGCTCGGCGCGGCGGTGCAGGCCGGCCTCAAGTCGGGCGCCATCTCCACCGAGCGCGGCATCATGATCACCGACGTGTGCCCGTTCACGCTCGGCGTCGAGGTCGTGGCGTCGACCGGCTATCAAAAAATGGGCGGCATGTTCTCGCCGATCATCCCGCGCAACTCGACGGTGCCGGTCTCGCGCACCGAGGTCTACTCGACCACCGGCGACAACCAGCGCCAGGTCGACATCAAGATCTACCAGGGCGAATCGCGGCTGGTGAAGAACAACACCTTCCTCGATCAATATTCGGTCGACGGGATTCCGCCCGCGCCGGCGGGAAACGAGAAGGTGGCGATCACCTTCACCTACGACGTCAACGGCATCCTCGCGGTCAAGACCAAGATCGTCTCGACGGGCAAGGAGGCCGGGCTGCAGGTCGACAAGAGCGCGCAGCGCATGTCGGAAAAAGATCGCCAGGTGGCCAAGGATCGTTTGGAGAAGGAGTGGGGCGACGAGAAGCCGGCGGGCGGCATGGGCGCGGCACCGGTCGCGGCGGCGGCGGCTGCTGCGGGCGGCGCGGCGTCGGCTGCGGGCGGCGACACGAGCGTGAAGGCGCTGGTCGCGGCCGCTACGCTCAAGCTCGGCTCCGTCGATGCCGGAAAGCGCGCGAAGCTGGAGGAGCTGGTCGGCAAGCTCAAGTCGGCCGCTGCGCGCGGCGACGGCCCGGCGATCGCGCGCGCCGACGAGGAGCTGACCAACTATCTCTTCGAGCTGGACTAGCGTGCCGTTTCTAGACGAGCTGAAGCGCGAGGTCGTCCTGCGCCCGCAAGACGCGCAGGCGCGCTACACGCTCGCCGAGGCGCTGTTCGCCGAGACGCAGTACGCCGCCGCGGCAAAACAGCTCGAAAAGGCACTTTCGCTCGATCCCGAGCATGGCAACGCCCGGCGGCTCCTCGCGCGCGCGCTCGAGCGCGACGGCCGCGGCGGCGAGGCGCTCAAGACGCTCGAAGATCTGGCGCGCCGCGATCCCGGCGATCTGTCGGCGCGCGACGAGCTGATGGAGATGCTGCTCTCGATGGGCCGCGTCGACGACGCGCTCCTGCACGCCGAGGAGGCCGCCAAGATCGCGCCCAACGATCCGAAGCGCTTCATCACCGTCGGCGAATTGTGTCGGCAGAAGATGCTGTGGGACCGCGCGCGCGGCGCGTTCGAGACCGCGCACCGCCTGGCGCCCGCCGATCCGCAGATCGGCGATTTGCTGCGCGAGCTGTATCTCGAATTGGGCGACGAGGCGGCGTCGGAGCGCATGGCCGGCGCGCGCGGCCGCAGCTACTTCGTCGCGCAGGCGAAGCAGGCGCTGGCCAATCAACGTCTGCGCGCGGCGCTCGTCGGCGGCGGCGCGCTCGACGAAGCCGCGCGCGCGCTCGAAGCCGGCGACGTGGCCGGCGCCAAGCGCGCCCTCGGCCGCGCGTCGGCCGACGAGCACGCGAGCGCCTCGTACGAGTTCCTCCACGGCGAGCTGCTCTTGATCGAAGGCGACCTGGATCGCGCCGAATCGGCGTTTCGCACATGTATAGAGCGTTCCCCCGAGCTCGGCGTCGCCTGGAACCGCCTCGGCGACCTGACGCAGACGCGCGGCAAGCTGCGCGAGGCGCTGCCCTTCTACAAGAAGGCGGTGCTGCTCACGCCCGACGACGCCAACGCCTACGAAGATCTCGGCGACCTCTACGCCACGCTCGGCGACGCCGACCAGGCGCGCAAGATGTACCAGGCGGCGCAGAAGCGCGACCCGTCGGCCAAAGCCGCCGACAAGCTGCGCTCGCTCGACGCGCCGTCGGCGACGCAAGGATCCGAGGAGCCGCAGATCGGCCGCATCGGCGTGCTCGGCTGGACTCCGCGCGGCGGCGCCGTCTCGCCGCTCGAAGCCGTCGCCGTCGTCGGGAAGGGCGAGCTGATCTTCAGCGGCAACGTCGGCCCCACCGGCCGCGAAGCCGGCCTGGTCGCCTTCTCCTGCCTGAAGGCGCGCGCGCACGATCTGCAAATCGACGAGCTGGTGGTGCGCCACGATCTGCACCTGCACTTCACCGACACCGAGTTCGGCAAAGACGGTCCGTCGTCGGGCCTGGCGCTGGTGCTCGCCGGCATCAGCGCGTACACGCGGCGCGCGCTCAAGCCGCGCCTGGCGGCCACCGGCGAGATCACCATTCACGGCGAAGTGAAGCCGGTCGGCGGGATTCACGAGAAGGTGGTGGCGGCGCACCTCGCGGGCATCCGCACCGTGCTGATGCCGCGCCGCAATTTGCGCGAGGGGCGCGAGCTACCCGACGAGGTGGCGGCGCGCATGGAGCTGATCTACGTCGACTCGGTCGCCGAGGCGATCACCAAGGCACTGAGCCCGGCCAAGGGGTAACCATGTCCAACGAGAAGAAATCCTTTTACGAGGTTCTCGGCGTCGAGCGCGCCGCCGACGAGCGCACCATCAAAAAGGCGTACTTCACGCTGGTGCGAAAGTATCCGCCCGAGACGCATCCGGAAGAGTTCAAGCGGGTGCGCGAGGCGTACGAGGTGCTCTCCAATCCGGTCTCGCGCAAAGACTACGATTCAATCGATCAATACGATCAATACGGCGAGCAGATCTCGGCGCAGCTCAAAGCCGGCATGGAGGCGATGGAGGCGGGTGACTTCAAGACCGCGCAGCGCCAGTTCATAGAGATTCTGCGCCAGCAGCCGCAATTGCACTTTGCGCGCGACCTCCTGGGCATGGCGTACCTGAATTCGGATCAGCCCAAAGAGGCGCTCGATCAATTCGTCGCGCTGGTGACCGCGCAGCCGCAGAACGCGGTCTATCACCTGCACAAGGGTTACGCCCACTATCATCAAAAGCAGTACGTGCCGGCAATGGACGCCTATCGCACGGCGCAGGGCCTCGACGCCGCCGACACGCGCGTGCTGGTGGCGATGGCCGATTGCCTCTCGGCGCAAAAGCAATACGAAGCCGCGCTGGCCGAGCTCGACAAAGCCATCAACATGGACGGCCAGGTCGATTTCCAGGACTTCGTGTTCTTCATGCGCAAGGTGCAGATTCAGCTCTTGCGCAATCGCGCCGATCTCGCGGAGAAGGATCTCGATCAGATCTTCCAGATATTGCCGCCCGATCCGGAGACGCGGAAATACGTCGCCACGCGTCTCGCGTCGCTCGCGGCCGATCTGTTCGCGATGAAGCGCTCCGTCGACGCCAATCGCATGCTGCAGCGCTGCAAGCAGCTCGATCCGTCGCGCAAGTCGATGGAGTTCCAATTCCCGTCGAAGGTGACGGTGCCGATCGCGGTGCTGCCGGCGGGCGCGCAGACGTGGCTCGCCAATCACGGCAAGGAGTGGCAGGCGGGCAAGCTGGCGCACAACGCGTGGGGCGGGCCGGTTCTTTTGTTGATTGTCGCCGGCATCACCGCATTGGCGGCGTTCAATGCCGGTTTCAATACGCGCCATCTCTGGGACGCGCAGACGCAGGTCTTCATGGCGCTGTTCCTGACGGGCGCGGCGCTGTTCCTGGCGCTCGGCATTCGCCGCATCAAGCGCGTCTCGGGAAGCCCCTATAAGAAATACACCACCATTCATCCACTGCACTTGTTGCAAGTCGACGTCGACAAAGTGACGGTTTGGCCGCTGGTCAATCTGCACGACGTCTCGCTGACGCACCATTCGACCAACGGCGTCTATCAATACACTGCAGTGCGAATGGACTTTGCGGGGACGGTTTGCAATACGACCATTCGCGGCCAGCAGGCTTCGGTCGATTGGGCCAATCGCCTGCTCGGCCAGCGCCGCCGCTGCTTGGAATTGATGTCGATGGGCCTCCTGGAAGCGGAAGAGGGGATGGACCTGATTCCGCCCGATACGCTGCGCGGCAGCACCAAGGCGCCGGTCGACAAAGCGGCGCGCGATCGCGCGATGCGCTTCTACGGCATCGCGGCGCTGGTCGGCGTGGTGGCGTCGGTGATCGCGATTCCGTACAACCGCGGCGCCGCCGAGCGCGAGGCCTATCGCCTGTGCTCGAGCTACTCGTCGATTCAGGAGTACCGCAACTACCTCGATCGTTTCCCGTCGGGAAAACACGCCGGTGAGGTCCGCGGGCGGATCAACGCCAAGTACGACGACGCGATCGCGCGCTACAAAAGCAAAGCCACCGCCGGCGATCCCAAAGGCGTGCAGGCGGTCGTCGACGTGGTCAATGCATTGCGCAACTCCGATTCGCGGCGCGTGAAGATCACCTATGCGTCGAGCTTCGACTTCTCGCGGCTCAAGAACCTGCCGCCGAAGTACGGCGACGTCACGCAGCCCGACACCGCGTTCTCCGAGAGCCAGAACAAGTCGCGCGAGACCTCAATCACCTCGGCGCTGCGCAAAGCCTTCAATGAAGCGCTCGGCTATGACGTGATGGACTTCGACGACGGCGGCTACGGCTCGTCCGAATACGGCTACGACGCTTATGGTCACTATGGTCGGCAGCCCGCCAAGAGCGGCCCGGTGACGTTCGTCGTCAAATACAAAGTCGAGCCCTCGGGCTCGATCTACGAATCGACCACCGGCTCGAAGAAGAAGCTCTTCGGCGTGCTCTTCAATTGGGACTTTTCAATCAAGTTCGATAACGAAACCGACGCGCGCTACACGCTGGCGCTGCGCTCGGCGCCGGAGAAGAACATCTCGTACACGACCTACGGCGACTATGACCGCTCGTCCGAGATCGTCCCCTATACCAAGATGGCGGAGTCGGCGTTCAACGAATTCTCCGCCAAGCTCGAGGCCGGCATCGGCGTCGCCTCCGCGCGCCCGGCCGTCGACAACGCCGCCGCCGTCGACGACAGCCCCGACGACTCCGACCCCGCCGCCATGAGCCCCGCCCTGCAAAAAGCCCTCAACGACATGGCCAAGAACCGCAAACTAGACCCCGCCACCCAAAAGCTCCTCGACGACATCCGCAAAATGAATCCCCGCTGACGGACTCCGTTAAGAAGCATTGAAACGAGCCGTAGTAACTGGCCATGGCGCGGATTGGTGCGTGGCTGGCGGTGCTCTTGTGTCTCGTGGCGGCGTCGCGGGTCGGCGCGGATTCGTCGGCGGGAGCGGGGCAAGGCAAGGCGCGCGTCGACGCGGCGGCGAAGGTGCTGGCGCAGATCGAGGCGCAGTACAAGACCGGCGTGGTCGATATCGAGCGCGTCTATCTGTGGTCTACGCGCTGGTGCGATGCGCAGCGGGACGCCAAAGGCAATTTGCCGCAGTCGGCCGCGCGCGAGCATTTGAAGCGAATGCAGGCGCTCGAGGCGCTCGCCAAAGCGCGTTACGCCGCCGGCGTCGCGGGTCCGGTCGACGGCGCGGCGGCGGAGTACTACCGGGTGGAAGCCGAGCTGTGGGTGGCGAGCGCGAAGTAGCTAGAGGAACGTGATCGCGACGACCGCTTCCAGCAGCGTATCGACCTTGTCCAGCGTGGCGTCGTTCGGGTGCGTGACGATGTACGGGCGCATGGCCGCGTCGTCGACGTCGATCAACTTTTCCGAGCGCAGCGGCGGCTTGTTGTTGAACTTGACGGTGAAGTTCAGCTTGAGCGAGATGTTCTTGTAGAGCTGCGACGAGAGCGAGGACAAGCTGTTGATGCGCACGCTCTCGATGTCGTTCATCGCCCAGAGCACCTCGAATCCCTCGGTGAAGCCGGCGTACTTGGTGAACTTGTTTTCGTAGAAGAGATAAGCGCGCAGCGAGTGGTACTCGACATTGCCGATTTGATCGAAGTCGTGCACGCGGTGCTCGAACGTATAGTCGTAACCCGCCTCGCCGCGAAACAGCTGGTGCACCGATTTGAAGAACAGCCGCGAATAACCGACCTGCGGCTCCAATCGATACCAATAACCCGCCGGCTTGTCGCCCGAGACCTGAAACGCCGCGAACACCGTGTTGCGCTCGAGGAAGTAGCGGTCATAGCGGCCGCGCGCGAGCCACATCTGCGTCGACGGCACGTGATCGGTGACCGGGCCGCCGGGGCCGTACTTGGAAGTGCCGCTCGAGATATAGGCGCCCGAGCCGAAGAACTCCATTTGGTTGTTGTAGCGCTTGGCGCTGAACAGCGCGCTGCCGGAGAAGCCGAGCGCTTGCGAGTTGCCCGCCGCCCACGTCAGGCCGAGCGACGCGTTGGCCTTGAGCACCCACTTCGGCTCCGGCGGCTTTTCGGGAATGTCTTTGTACTCGAACTTGGGATCGCCGGCGAACGCCGAGCCGCTGCATAGCAGGAGCAGCAGGGTGGCCACGACCGCCGCGCACGCTTTGCAGCGCTTGGCGAGGAGCGGGATGTCGGTCAAACACTCGCTGCACGGTTTGGTCGACGGCGCGCTGCGAAAGCGGCCGAGCATCTTGATCATCACCAGGAACACCACCAGCGCGATGATCAAGAAGTCGAGCACGGCGCCGAGGAAGTCGCCGATCTTGAAATGCAGTGACGTGACCGTCCAGGTGCGCCACTCCGTCGACGGTTGGATCGCGCCGACCAGGGGCATGATCAGATCGCCCACCAACGCGCTGACGATCTTGCTGAACGCCGCGCCGATGACGAACGCCACCGCCAGATCAATGATGTTCCCTTTATTGATGAACTCTTTGAATTCTGAGAGCAGTTTTTTCATGTAATCGATATACCGGAATCTGGGTATATCGAAATGCGAAAAGTTTACACGTCGGCTTTATCGAGCGCTTGTTGCAGGTCGCCGATCAGATCGTCGACGTGCTCGATGCCGACCGAGATGCGCACCAACCCGTCGGAGATTCCCAGCTTTGCGCGCGTGGCCGGCGGGATCGAGGCGTGGGTCATGATCGCCGGGTGCTCGATCAAGGACTCGACGCCGCCCAGGCTCTCTGCACAAGCGAACAGTGTTGTAGAGCGGAGCATCGTGCGCGCGCGTTCGAGCGCGGGCTTCTTGCCGGCTTTGATGACGAACGAGATCATGCCGCCGGGGCCGCGCATCTGGCGCTCGGCGAGCGCGGCCTGCGGATGCGACGGCAGGCCGGGATAGATCACCTTCTCGACGGCGGGATGCGCCTCGAGCCACGCGGCGACCTTCTGCGCGTTCGAGACGTGGCGCTCCATGCGCACCGCCAGTGTCTTGGTGCCGCGCAGGACCAGGAACGAATCCATCGGCGACGGCACCGCGCCGATCGCGTTCTGCAAGAACGCGAGGCGCTCGAACACCTCGGCGTCGCGCGTGACCACCGCGCCGCCGACGACGTCGGCGTGGCCGTTGAGATACTTGGTGGTCGAGTGCACGACCATCGTGGCGCCGAGATCGAGCGGGCGCTGCAGCATCGGCGTGAGGAACGTGTTGTCGACGGCGAGCCACACGCGCTTCTGTTTGCAGATCGCGGCGACCGCGGCGATGTCGCAAAGTTTGAGCAGCGGATTGGTGGGAGTCTCGACCCAGACGAGCCGCGTCTCGGCGCGCATCGCCTCGGCGAACGCCTCGGGGCGCGTCGGATCGACGTAGGTGACGTCGAGGCCCATCTGCTTCATCACGCGCTCGAAGATGCGGTACGTGCCGCCGTAGAGATCGTCGCCGGCGACCACGTGATCGCCGGCTTTGAGCATGTGCAGGATGGTGGTCGTGGCCGCGCAGCCGGACGCGAACGCCAAGCCGTTGCGCCCGCCCTCGAGCGCCGCGAGATTGGCCTCGAGCGCCTGGCGCGTCGGGTTCTGCGTGCGCGAATACTCGAACCCTTTGTGCTCGCCCGGCCCCGCCTGCACGTACGTCGACGTCAAATACACCGGCGTCGAGATCGCGCCCGTCGTCGGATCGGGCACCTGGCCGGCGTGAATCGCCAGCGTCTCCAAATGCGTCGAATCGGTTTTCATCTACGCCCTCTTGGACGCCAGGTACTCGATTAGATCGATCTTGGTGATCACGCCGACGAGATCGTCGCGCTCGAGTACACAAACCAGCTTGGCGTCGTTGAAGATGTTCTTGAGCAGCTTGATGTTGGTGTGCGGCGTGACGGTGGCGTAATCGGCTTCGACCAATTGCTCGATCGATACGTCCATTTTGCCGGGATTCTTTAGAAGGTAATTGAGCAGGTCGATCTCGGAGACCAATCCCGACAGTCGGCCCTCGTCGAGCACCGGCACTTGCGAGATCGAGTGCTCCTTCATGAGGCCAATGACCTCACTGAGCGTGTTGCCCTTCTTGGCGGCGACGATCGGGCGCTGCCGCTTGGCGGCGAGCAGGTCGCGCACCGTGCCGAGCGGATCCTCCTCGTCGAGGAAGCCGTTCGAGCGCATCCATTCGTCGTCGAAGATCTTCGACAGATACTTTTGCGCCGAGTCGGGGAGCAGAACCAGGATGTTCTTTTTGACGTCGCCCAATTGCTCGGCGTACTTGATCGCGCCGGCGACCGCCGCGCCGCACGAGCCGCCGCAGAAGATGCCTTCCAGACGCACGAGATCGCGCGTCATGTGAAAGCACTCTTTGTCGTCGACGCGGATGATGGTGTCGATGATCTTGAGGTTCATCGTGCCGGGCAGAAAGTCCTCGCCGATCCCCTCGACGTAATAAGAGAACGGTTTGGTCAATCGGCCGGTCTTTACGTATTCGTAATAGAGCGAGCCGATGGGATCGACGCCGACTACTTGAAAGCCGGGTTTCTTTTCTTTGAAGTAACGGCCGCAGCCGGAGATGGTGCCGCCGGTGCCCATGCCGGCGACGAACACGTCGAGCTCGCCGCCGGTCTGCTCCCAGATCTCGGGCGCGGTCGAGAGGTAGTGCGCCTCGGGATTGGCGGGATTGTAATATTGATTGGAGTGAAATGAGTTCGGCGTCTCTTTGACGAGGCGCTTGGTGACTTCGTAATACGAGCGCGGATCCTCCGGCTCGACGGCGGTCGGGCAGATGACGACCTTGGCGCCGAACGCGCGCAGCGCCGCGATCTTCTCGTTCGACATCTTGTCCGGCATGACGAAGATGCACTTGTAGCCGCGAATGGCGGCGACGAGCGCCAGGCCGGCGCCGGTGTTTCCCGACGTGGCTTCGATGATCGTCGAGCCGGGCCCGAGCAGCCCGCGCCGCTCGGCGTCCTTGATGATGTTGAGCGCGACGCGATCCTTCATCGAGCCGCCCGGGTTCAAGAACTCGAGCTTGACGAAGATGTCGCTCTTGACGTGCGCGGCGACTTTGTTGAGCCGAATGATCGGCGTATTGCCGATCGAGTCGACGATGTTGGCGCGCGCGCCTTTCATCACGACATCTTCTCGTCGAACGGCTCGCCGACCTCGCCGCCGAACAGGCGCGCCATCGCCGACTCCTCGATCACGTCCTGCATGCGCGCGCCGCCGTAGCGGGCCACGATGCGGTCGTCGTACTCGTCGGCGATCAGCGCCACGTCGTGCACGGTGGCCACCAGCTCGCGCTCGTCCATGCCCTCGCCGCCGAGGATCGAGTGATTGAACAGGATCAAGTTGCCATCGGGAACGTAGGCGAACGCGCCGAAGCGCAGTTGGCCGTTCAAGATCAGGAGCTGGCGGAACAGCGACGGCTCGGGGCGCACGCCCGACACCACCTGCGACAGCACGCGCACGACCGCGCGATCGTTCACGTGCGCCGCGCCGCCCGTCGGGATCACGCTGATCATGACGTAGCTCGAGCCCTGCTTGACCACGTACAGCCGGTCCTCGACCTTGCGGAATGCGGGGCTCTTGCCCAGCGCCTTTTCGATGTGCGCGCAGCTAGCAGCGACGACGTTCATGCGGCCTCCGGCGACGAATGGGGTGCCGATGGAGTAGCACGAACCGGGGGAAGTTAGAAGCGGATGAGGGGGACGTTGAACATCACGGCTTGCGGCAGGTGGCCGCTCGACGCGACGGTGTTGTCGGGCATGGCGTTGACCTGCTGAATGCGGCGCGACGCCTTGGCGAACGACGCCGCGCCCGGCGCCCACAGCGTGACGCCGACGATCACCAGCGACGCGCCGAGCCAGTCTTCGAAGTAGTTGACCGCGCCGAACGCGTTGATGTTGAAGCCGTCGCCGTACGGGTGCACCAGGCCGTCGACCATCACCGCGATGCCGATGACGTCGAGCACCGTGCCGACGACGATCAGCGCGATGGCGCGATTGCGGCGCGAGTTGGCCTCGAGCAGCATGTCCGCCTTGGTGATGCGGTACGTCGGCGGCACCGTGCCGTACTGATAGCCGTACGGCGGCTGCTGCGGATAGTA
>DASREC010000259.1:0-32966 GCA_035652295.1 Polyangia bacterium | reverse complement strand
TGCGGATCGGCCAGCAAGAAGATCGCCGAGGTGTCTTTCTCCATCTTTCCCCGGATGACCGTATACAGCGGCTTCTCGTCCTCGTCGGCGGCGCCCGCGATCGAGCCGAGCGCTCCGCCGAGCGCGGCGCCGGCCGCGATTCCCGCAGGACCGGCGACGATGCCGAGCAGCGCGCCCGTCAGCCCGCCGAGACCGAGGCCGGCCGCCGTCCCGGTGTCCTCATCGTCCCAGTCGGCTCCGAGCCCGCGGTCGATCGACAGTCGGCCGAGGCGGTGCCGCGAGATGATCCCCGCCTGAGTCGGCCAGTCCTCCGCCGGATGCGCCTCGATGAATCCATCGAGGACCTCGTCGGCCCGACGCGCTCCCTTGAACTTCACGACTCCCAACGCCAGTGACATCTTCCGCCTCCCTTCAATGCAATCTGCCCGTCGGTGGTGCATCGCGCAGACCATCCTCGCATCCGACGGCGATCACCAGTAGCGCACCGTCACCGGCGGCGCGACCGCGACCGCGCGGCGCGTGGTCCGTCGCGCCACTCCCGCGTAGCTGAGCGGCGTCAGCGGCCGCCCGATGATCGCGTGCGCCACGCCGGCGAATCGCGGCAGCTCGAGCGCCGCGCCGACGAGCAGCGCCAGGCCGAGCCGCGTCCAGCGAGCTCTTCTTCTCCTCTTCATGGCTGTTCCTCCTGTCGAACGTCGGCCTTGCCGCGCTCGGAGAATTCGACGCGCCGGGCCCCGTCGGGCGGCGTGAACGCGAACGCGTCCGCGGCCACCTGCGCGTTCGGCTGCCAGCGGCGCAGCTCGAGGGTGAACTGCGGATGGCCCGGCAGGTCCTTGCTGGTGATCACGTAGCGCAGCGGCACCGCGTCGGGTCCGTCCTTGATCCAGATCTGCCAGTCGACGTTCTGCTTGGTGAAGGCGAGGTGATGCGCCGGGGCGCCGTCGATCGGCTCGAGGCCGATGTAGCGGCCGGTCGCCGTGCCGTCGACGAGCGCGTGGTACGGGTCGCTGACGATCAGGTCGCCGCCGGGCGCGTCGACGTGCAAGCGGTCGCGCGCGTCGTCGATCGCCGCGTCGAGATCGCCGGGCGCCGGCGCGGTCGCATAGACGTGCCGATCTTTGTTGTAGACGCTGAAGCGCTTGCCGTCGTCACGGAACACCACGCGGCCGAACGGGCCGACGCGATCGACGCGCAGCGCGCCCGGCCGCCGGACCGCCAGCTGCGAGTCCTGCACCTCCTGGATCTTCTGCCCGTCGGTGGTGATCTTCTCGTCGATGGTGGTGGCGTCGACGCGGAAGCTCTTCAGCCCGCCGACGTAGTCGCTCATCCGTTTGAGCGCGGCGTCGGCCTTTGGATCGATCACGCCCTCGCGCGCCGTCCCGGCGGGCGGCGCCTGCGTCTGCTCCGGCTCGGCCGCCGCCGCCACTCCACCGACGAAGATCATCACCAACCCGACTCGCGAGATCATGTGCGCGCCTCCACGCTCCCGCAGTCGAGCAAGAAGCGAACCCAATCAGCGACGCGGGAGCAGGTCGAAGGAGCGCGCGATCGTGGCGGCAGGAGATCGCCGGGTCGAGGAGGAGGTCTACTGGCGCATGATCCAGATGACGTAGATGACGCCGGCGAGCAGCATCAGGCCGAGGCCGCCGGCGATGATCCAGAAGAAGATCAATTTCGGCCAGCCGTAGCGATCGCTCGAGCGGATGCTGTGCGCGAACTGCCCCATGCAGTGGCGGCCGCCGACGGTCAGCGCCTGGCACGTGAGCGGCGCCTTGCACTCGGCGTTCGACTCTCGCCGACGATATCACGCGCGAGGTCACCTGGCGGCGTTGCGGCGGCCGGCGGCGACGAGCAGGATCGCGGGGCCGCCGGCGCGATCGAGCGCGGCCACCTGCCGCGCGTCGAGGATCGCCGCCGCGGCCGCGCGCATGCGCCGCGTCTCGTCTTCGATCTCGCGCGCGGTGGTGTCTTCGGTCGGCACGTCGCTGCCGATGGTGGTCTCGACGTCCTTGCGCACGTACTCGCGCTGCGCGCGCGCGAATTGCTCGAGCAGCGCGTCGAGCTGCCGCTGCTGCGCGGGCGAGAGCCGCGCCTCGACGAGGAACGCGGCGTAGCGATCGTCGGTCGCTGCGGGGGTCGCTACGACTTTGGTTGCGGGCGCGGAAGACGCGACCGCGATCGGGCGATGGCAGGCGGCGGCGAGCAGGAGCAGGCCTGCGGCAAATTGCCGCACGGGATCAGCCGATGCCGTTGACGCACTCCCAGATGATGTTGAAGCTCTTGAGCTTCGGCGTGACGCTCTTGTCGGTCGTCGTCAGGATGAACTCGACGTCGAGGAAGCCCGACGGGTTCGGCGAGACCGGGCCGGGCGCGGCCGTCAGGTCGGCGGGCGAGGACAGGTACGGGTTCGTGAACAGCGCCGAGCCGAGCGCCGCCGTCGAGTCGGCCGAGCGCGCCTTCATGGTCACCGCGGTGACGCCGGGCGTGGTCTCGGCGTCCCACGTCACGCCGATCCAGTGCGTGCGCATCGGGCCGCAGCCGGTCTGCGTCCAGTCGTAGGTGCCGTGCGGGTTGGTGAAGTTGCGCAAGCCGAAGCCGGTGAAGTCGGAGTACGTGTACGGCTGCGGCTTCGAGATCGCGTTGTTGGTCGGGTTGTCGTCGAGCGTGACCTGGTCGGGCGACGCGGCGTTGAGCACGTTGCCCATCGGGTCGACCGAGAAGTGCGTGGCGCTCGACGAGCCCTGGTTGATGCCCCAGATGTCGAGATCGATCGCCACGCCGGCGCCGAGCGTGCCGGCCTGCTTGGTGGAGAAGACGTTGGTGGCGGCGGCGAACGTCTGCTCGCCGTCCATCACGTCGAACGGGATCTTGCCGATCGCGCCGCCGTCGAGCGCCACCCAGACGTACGACGTCGGCGTGCGGTTGTCGACGCCGATGCCGCGGCCCTGCGTGACGCCGCCGGTGAACTGCACGTGCGACCACGTGCCGGTGCCGATGCCGGCGAAGGTGCCGTTGCGCACCGGGCGATAGCGGTACGCGCCCGAGTTGCCGACGTTCCCCATCCACACCTGCTGGATCAAGTTGCCGCCGGCGTCCTTGTAGCCGTCGATGGCGATGCCGTAGAAGCCCGAGCCGGTGAGCGTCTCGGTGACCACGCCCTGGTTCATCGGATCGGCCGGGTTGGCCGCGTTGGTGTCGAAGTAATAGAGCGCGCCCGTGGCCTCGACCGGCGCCCACAAGATGCCGAACGAATCGATCGCCGCGCCGTACGGATTCGGCGTGACGGTCTTGGTGGTGAGCGGAACGACCTGGAGCACTTTCCCCGTCGAGCCGCTGATGCGGTAGAACGATCCGCCGCCGCCGCCCGAGCCGGCGCGCCAGGTGCCGGCCCACGCGTCCGAGGCGCTGGCCGTCGGATCGGGGCCGGTCATCGCCGGGCCGAGCGCGAGCGGGCGGCCGTACGAGTCGGGCGCGCCGTACGTGGTGGTGAACAGGATGCACTCGTCGTCGAGCCCGTAGAACTCGTGCGCGCGGCCGTTGGTGCACACCGTCGACGCGTCGTCGGGCAGGTTGTTCCCGTCGCAGTCGGTGGTGATGATGCCGTCGTTGTTGACGTCGCTCGAGGTCTGGATGCCGGGGATGCCGTTGCGCTCGATGCAGTCGTTCATCGAGTTGGCGATTTTGGTGACCGACTGCTGGTAGCCGAACGCGCGGTTAGCGACCCAGACGTCGCCGTTGAAGTCGACTGCGGTGCGCGACGGGCGGTTCTGCGCCGGGTTGAGGCCGATGTGCGTCGCGCCCGACGGCGTCTGATCCCACGAGCAGCAGCCGGTGTGGCCGTCGGCGCAGAGCGCGGCGCCGGCCGGCGTGGTGCCGAGCACGATGCCCTCTTTGCCGGCGGTGGGATTCTGCTGCACGTTGCCGTTCGAGTCGCGCACCGCCGACTGGCAGGTGAACGTCACGTAGCGCGCGACCTCGCCGTATTTCTGGCCGTTCGGGTACGGCGTCGGCGCGGGCTTGGTCGACACCTTGGAGACCAAGCCGACGTTGTAGTTGAGGTCGTCGGCGATCCACAGATAGTCGAACGCGGCGTGCGTCGAGTCGAGGATGATGTAGCCGTTGGGATCGCGGTTCACGCCGTCGGCGCCGACGTTCGACGGCGGCGGCGAGTCGCTCGGCAGCGGGAACTGGCTCGGCGGCGAGCACGTCGGCCCGACGCACGTCACCATGCACGACGGATCGTTGTCGCCGCACGCGGTGACGCCGGCGTCGCCGAGCGGGTTGAACCCGTCGGGGAATCCGCCGTCGGGGATGAAGCCGTCGAAGTGCGGCACGCCTTGCGTCGCGCTGCAGCTGCATCCCGGCGTGGCGCCTGCCGCCGCGACGAGCGCGAGGGCGACCAGAGGACCGAACAGCGTAGTACGCTTCATAAGCAACCTCTCCTGGGATGGGCCGGACACACGTGCGCCGCTTCTTCGAGCACGAAACGGACCACGGCCGAGGTCCGCTCCCGGGAGCCATCGTACCTTGAAACTTCATCCTTTAGAAAGACTCTTCCGCCGCACCCACATCGAAAATTCTGCAAGGTGACGGGGTCGATTGACCCTAGCGTGGGGTACGATGACCGCGTGGGCGACGACGGTCGATCGGCGATTGTGCGCATCGACGATCGCTTTCGCGACCGCGTCGCCGAGCTCGCGCGCGAGCACCGCCGGCGCCACTCGCTCGCGCGCGCGTTCGAGCACGGCTGGCTGACCAGTTGGTTGTGGCGCTGGCTCACGGCGCTGGTGGCGGGGCCGCGCGTCGGGATGGTCGGGCCGCCGCCGCCGATTCCGCTGCCGGCGGCGGGCGAGTGCGCGCTCAGCTTCATCGGCCACGCGACGGTGCTGATCCGCTACGCGCAGGGGCGCGTGCTCACCGATCCGTGCTTCGCGCGATCGCTCTACTCGCTGCGCCGCGCGCGCGCCGCGTCGCTGCCGCCGGGCGCGCTCGAAGGCCTCGACCTCGTGCTCATCTCGCACGCGCACGCCGATCATCTGCACGCGCCGTCGCTCGACGAGATCCCGTGGCGCGAGCGCAAGCGGCGCGTGACGCTGGTGGTGCCGCCCGGCCTGCGTCGCGCGCGTCGCATCGGCGAGCGGCTCGGCTTCGCGCGCGTGGTCGAGCTCGAGCCCGGCGCCACGCTCTACTCGGCGGGGCTCGAGGTGACCGCGGTGCCCGCGCAGCACCGCATGGGCTTCTGGTCGCGCTCGCGCGCGCTCGGCTACGTGGTGCGCGGCGACGGGCCGACCGTCTACTTCGCCGGCGACAGCGGCTACTTCTCGGGCTTTCTCGACGTGGGCGCGCGCTTTCGTCCCGACGTCGCGCTGCTGCCGATCTCCGGCTACCGCCCGCGCGCGCTGCGCCGCGATCACCTCTCGCCGCTCGACGCGCTCTACGCCTTCGAAGATCTCGGCGCGCGCCTGCTGGTGCCGATCCACCACTCGGCGTTTTCACTCGGCTACGAGCCCTTGAACGAGCCGATCACGTGGCTGCGCTCGCTGGTCTCGGCGCGCTCGCTCGGCGCGCGCGTGGCGTTCCTCGAGCCGGGCGAGTCGTGCGTCGCCCGCCGCGCGCCGATCGTCGAGGGCCGCGCGCCGTGACGCGCGTGCTTGCATTCGGCAGACTCGCCCGCTAGCCTCGGGCGCGTGCTGAATCAGACGCAGCTCCGACGGGCCTATCCGGCGATCCTGGCCGCGCTCGGCCTGCTCCTCTTCTTTCCCTTCTTGAGCTCGTTCGGCTTGTGGGATCCGTACGAGATCCGCATCGCGGATGCGGCGCGCGCGCTCGACCAGCACTGGACGTGGGGCCCGCAGCTCGGCAAGCCGCCGCTGCTCGTCTGGGCGGTGACCATCGGCTTCAAGTATCTCGGCGTCGGCGAGCTGGGCGGGCGCGTGCCGATCGCGCTGCTCTCGCTGGCGACGTTGCTCGCGACCTACTACGCGGGCGTGCGCTTCGTGGGGCGGCGCGGCGCGCTGTTCGGCGCGTTCGCGCTCGCCACCACGCCGGCGTTTCTCCTCGGCGCGCGGCAGCTCACGTCGGATGCGCCGATGCTGCTCGGCGCGGTGCTGGCGGTCGGCGGCCTGGCGCGCGCGGCGTGGGCCGAGCCGGAAGCGTCGCTCGGCAGCCGCGTGCTCGATCTCGCGCTCGGCGTCCTCGGGCTCGTCATCGGCCAATTCTCCTGCGGCCTGGTCGTCGGCGTGATCGCGCCCATCGCCACCGTGACCGTGGCGCTCGCGCTCGGCGGCGGCTCGCGCCTGATGATCCTCGTCGGCGCGCTCGCCACGCTGGTGCCGGCGGTCGAGGCGGCGATGTTGTGGCGCCACCCGAGCGGCTACTCGTTCCTGCTCGGCGGCGTGCCGCACGCGCTCGGCAGCTCGGTGGTGGTGACGTCGCACCTGAAGCAGCTCGGCTTCGGCCTGTTCCCGTGGATCGCGGTCGCGCCGGTGGCGGCGATGCGCTTCTTCTCCGACGCCGATCCGGACGCGGCGACGGTGCGCGACGGCCGGACGCCGGCGCGCGAGCGCTTCGGCGCGATGCTGCTGGTGACGTGGTTCGTGGTCGGTTACCTCGCGGGCACGGTGCAGGCCGCGGGCGTGGCCGATCTGCACATCCCCGTCGGGCCGGCGCTGCTCCTGCTGGTCGGCGGCTACCTCGACGAGCTGCTCGACGATCCGCGCCCGCTGCCGTTCGCCGGCCTCACCGTCGCCGTCGGCGCGCTGATCCTCGGCCGCGACTTCTTCCTGTTCCCCGAGCAGTACGTCGCGGTGCACATGATGGAGCAGGTGCGCTGGCCCGGCCCGCTCACGCACCTGCCGTATCTGGTGATGGCGTTCGCCGGCTTCTTCGGCGGCGTGCTCGGCCTCGGCCTCGGCGCGCCGCTCGTGCGCGGAGGCGCCGCCAGCGACGACGAGCGCAAGCGCCGCGACGCCGCGCAGGTTCGCGGACGCCGCATGCTGATCGCCGCGTCGGGCGGCGCCGCGCTGCTGATGATGCTGGTCAGCGAATACTGGATCATCCCGCAGGTCTCGAAGCACCTCTCGGCGCGCGAGATCTACGGCAAGGCGCACAAGCTCGATCCCAACGCGCCCGTCGGGCAGTACCGCTTCAACGCCTCGGGCGCGTCGTACTACGGCGGCGGCAAGACGCCGACCACGCTCAACACCGTCGCCGACCTGTTCACGTTCCTCGCCAACAAGGAGCGCGTGTTCGTGATGGCCGGCTCCGACGAGCTGCCGGCGATCGACCAGGAGGCGCGCCAGCGCAAGCAGGACTACTTCGTCATCGACGACTCGAACTCGCGCTACCTGGTGCTGACCAACCGGCTCGGCCCGAACGAAAAAGATCTGAACCCGCTGCGCCTGTTCATCAGCGACCAGCCACCCAAGCCGACGCACCCGCTCGAGGTGAACTTCGACAACAAGGTGGCGCTGCTCGGCTACGACCTGCCCGACATCCTCGACCGCGGGCAGGAGTTCAAGATCCGGCTCTACTTCAAAGTCATGGCGCCGCTCGGCGGCTCGTACAAAGTGTTCCTCCACTTCGACGGGCCGGGCACGCGCTTCAACGGCGATCACGTGCCGCTCGAGGGACGCTTCCCGACGCAGAACTGGGTGCCGGGCTACTACATCACCGACGAGCACCTGATGACGCCCGACCGCGCGACGCAGCCGTCGGGGTACTACCGGATCTTCATGGGCATGTTCGCGGGCGATCAGCGGCTCAAGGTGATCTCCGGTCCGCAGGACGGCGACCAGCGCGTGAAGCTCGGCCAGGTCACCATCCGCTAAAGCGGATACGAACGCACTGCGTCGCTATCGTCAGCACGCGCGCCTTTTTTGCTTGTCCGAAACTTGCTCGCTTGCTACGACGCTCGTGCGTGCCGAAGCGGATCAAAGATCGCCGCCGTTCGCTGACGCCCGTGCCGCAGGACCAGCGCCGCGGCGCCGACCGTCGCGTGTACGAGCGCGTGCTGGTGGACCTCGAGGTCGACTACCGCGCCGACGAGACGTTCCTGTTCGCGTACATCACGGACATCTCCGAGATGGGGATCTTCGTGCAGACCAACAACCCCGAGCCCGAGGGCACGCGCCTCAACCTGTGCTTCAAGCTGCCCGAGGAATTCGGCGGCGCGAAGATGGAGCTCGAGGGCGAGGTCATCTGGGTCAACCCGCACCGGCCCGGCGACTCCGACGGGCGCAACCCGGGCATGGGGATCCAGTTCGTCGACCTCACGCCGCAGCAGCGCGACGATCTGCTGCGCATGGTGCGGACGTTCGCCTATCTCGACGACGAGGACGAGGACGACGGCAAGCCGGTGGGGAAAGCCTGAGCGCGCCGAAGCCGCATCCCTGTCCCATCTGCAAGAGCCCCGTCGCCGCCGATGCGCCCGCGTTTCCGTTCTGCAGCCCGCGCTGCCGCCTGATCGATCTCGGCAACTGGCTCGACGGCAAATACGCCATCCCCGCCGACAACCAGGACGACGGCGACGGCGGCGACGACGAGAAACGTTAGACGGTTTTTTTGTCGAGGCCGTAGCGCTCGACTTTCATGATCAGGTTCGAGCGGCTGATGCCCAGCTCCTTGGCGAGCTGCGACTTGTTCCAGTGCGTGCGGATCAACCCCTGGTGGATCAGGTCGCGCTCGAGCTGCTCGACGGCGTTCTTGAGCGAGCCCATCGACTCGTACGCGCCGGGGCGCAATTGCACCTGGCGTCCCATCGGCGCGCCCGCCGCCTCGCGCACGCGCTGCGACAAAAGATCTTCCGGCATCTCGTCGAGATCGCCGCCGAGCACCATGCAGCGCTCGATCTCGTTCTCCAGCTCGCGGATGTTGCCCGGCCACGGATAGCGCTGCATCGCCTGCAGCGCCTCGTCGGTGAAGCGCGGCGGCCCCGAGCGCGTGCGCGCTTGCCCCGGCCGCGTGCGGAAATGTTTGCGGAGAAAGTGCTCCATCAAGATCGGCAGATCGTCCATGCGCTCCCGGAGCGGCGGGATCTGGATCTTGATGACGTTGATTCGGTAGTAGAGGTCCTCGCGGAACTCGCCGCGCTCGACCATCTTCTGCAGATCTTTGTGCGTCGCCGCGATCACGCGCACGTCCACCTCGCGCGTCTCGGTGCCGCCGACGGGCGTGAACGTCCCCTCCTGCAGCACGCGCAAGAGCTTGACCTGCAGCGCCGGCGACATGTCGCCGACCTCGTCGAGAAAGAAGGTCCCGCCGTCGGCGATCTCGAACAACCCCTTCTTGTCCTTGATCGCGCCGGTGAACGATCCCTTGGTGTGGCCGAATAGCGCGCTCTCGAGCAGGTTGTCGTTGAACGCGGAGCAGTTCTGCACCACGAACGCCTTCTTCGCGCGCGGGCCGTTGTAGTGGATGGCGCGCGCGATCAGCTCCTTGCCGGTGCCGCTCTCGCCGTGGATGAGGACCGTCGAGTCGGACTCGATGATCTTCTCGAGCAGGCGAAACACCTGCTGCATCGCGCGCGAGTTGCCGACGATGTTCTCGAAGCGGTAGCGCTCGCCCAGCTCCTGCGTGATCGACGTCAGCTCGCGCTCGCGGCGCTTGAGCTCGGCGTGATAGGTCTGGATCTCGTCGACGCCGAACTCGAGCAGGTCCGAGAGCTCCTCGATCTTCTCCTCGGACAGCCGCGGGATCTTGCCGATCGCCTTCTCGGTGTCGGTGCCCGCGCCACCGCCGATCGCCACCTCTTTGATTTTGCGGAGCAGCGTCTCCTCGGCGAACGTCGTCATCTCTTCGTGGATCGATCCGCCGACGAACAGGAAGCCGGCGAACTCGCCGTCGAGCGTGATGGGACACGCGATGATGTCGAAGCCGAGGTGGCACTCGTGCACCACGCAGCGGCGGTTGGCGCGCGGCGACGAGGCGCGCAATTTGTCGCGCGTGACCTTGACCGATTCGTTGCAGCGACGGAAACCCTCTTTGGAGAACAGCGCCAGCCGGCAGAAGTCGTTGTTCGGCGGAACCACCTTGCCCTCGGCGTGATCGAGCACGTAGCCCTTGGCGTCGGCGAACGCCAGCTCCACCCGCCACCACTTGCGGATGATGTCCTTGAGCATCTGCACCGTGTGCAGCTTTTCGTATGGCCGAAGATCAATCATCCGACACGCACGCCCACGGAAATTCGCTGTCTGAAACTCGGGCACATCTCAAACCCCTTCTAGCACAGCGGCCGACGGGTCACCAGACGAGCACGCGTTGTGCTAATTTGCGCTCGATGCGGCAGTGGTTCGCCGTGGCGGTCGCGATCGGCTGCGCGGGCGGTTGCAAGTTCGAAGTGGCGCCCGTCGGTTTCGTCCCGATCGACGGCGGCGGCGGGTTCGAGCTCGCGCCGTCGGGTGAAGCGGGCGTGACCTTCGCCGATTTCGCCGGCGCGCCGAGCGGGTTCATGCCGAGCCACATCGATCCGTCGACGTACGTGCCGTCGACCGCGGTGCTCGACGGCGTCTCGGCGATCGACACCACCGCGCTCACGCTGGCGTTCGGCGGCCCGCCGATGGCGCCGCCCGACGGCGTCACGTTCGTGCACGACCCGCACGGCTGGGCGGTGCTCTCCGTCGGCACCTGGAACGTCGATCGCGCCGTCGCGGTCACCGGCGGCGTCGGGCTGATCGTGATCGCCGACTCGGTCGCCGTCGACGCGGTGATCGACGCTGCGGCGAACCTGCGGCAACCCGGGCCGGGCGGCTCGCTCGCGGGGGACGGCGTGGGCTCGCCCGGCGGCAAGAGCGGATCGGAGGACGCGGGCGGCGGAGGCGGCGGCTTCGGCGCGGCGGGCGCGAGCGGCGGCGACACGTCGAACGCGTCGGGCGGCGCGGGCGGCGCGGCGTACGGCGTCGGCTTCGATGCGCTCAACGGCGGCTCGGGCGGCGGCGACGGCTCGAACGCGAGCGGCTGCTCGGGCGGGCAGGCGCGCGGCGGCGCGGGCGGCGGAATGATCCAGATCTCCGCCGCGAGCGGGCTCTCGATCGCGCCGATCGGCGGAATCACCGTCGGTGGCGGAGGCGGCGGGCTGGGCTGCGGCTCGGCCGGCTCGGCGGGCGGCGGCGGCGGCTCGGGCGGCGAAATTTTTCTCGAGTCGCCGACCATCATCGTCGGCGGCACGCTGGCGGCGAACGGCGGCGCGGGCGGCGGCGCGGGAATTCAGGACGGTCTCGGCGGCACCGCCGACGGCGCCGACGGCGCGAACGGCGCGCTCTCCGCCGCGCCCGCGAAAGGCGGCGCCGCCGGCAACCTGTTCCTCGTCGGCTCGGCGGGCGGCGGCGGCGACGGCGCGGCCGGCTCGACGGCGCCGGGCAAAGGCGGCAACGCGGTCAACGGCGGCGGCGGCGGCGGCGGCACCGGGCGCATCTGGCTGCGCACGCGCATGACGCCGTTCGCCGGCTCCGGCACCATCAGCCCGGCGCCGATGACGAGCACCTCGCTCTGATATGGTAGCTTGAGGTGATGAGGCGGCCTTGGCTGTTGCTGCTCGCGCTCGCCGCCGGCTGCCGCTTTACCGTCGACGGCGTGCCGCTCGACGGCGCGGTGCCCGATCTCGGCGCCGACGATCTGCCGCTCGCCGTCGATCTCGCGCCGCCCGCCGACGCCGCTCCGCTCGACGCCGCGCTCGATCTCGCCAGCGCCGATCTCGCGAGCCACGATCTCACGCCACCGTCGGATCTCACGCCGCCGTCGGATCTCACGCCGCCGGCTGATCTCACGCCGCCCGCCGATCTCAAGCCGCCGTCGGATCTCACGCCGCCGGCCGATCTCACGCCGCCCGTCGACCTGCGCTCGTCGCCCGATCTCGGCGTCGACTTCCCCTCGCACGTCGCGCATCACTACCTCGACGACGCGCCGGCCGCCGACTGGATCGTCACCGCCGACACCACGTTCGACACCAGCGCCGCCACGCTCGCCGCCGCGGTCACCGGCACGCAGCCGCCCGCCGGCACCGGGTTCGCGGTCGACTCGGGCTACGTGGTGGTCGCGGTGCACAGCTTCACCGTCGGCACCGACAACACCAGCCTCGTCAAGTTCAACGTCGTCGGCTCGCGCCCGCTGGTGCTGGTCGCCGGCGATCAGATCACCGTGCACGGCGTGATCGACGCCGGCGGGCACGGCGCGACGCCCGGTCCCGCGGGCTCGGCGCCCGACTCGGGCTCCGGCAAAGGCACCGCCGGCGCGGCCGCGGGCGCGAACGGCACCGGCGGCTCGGGCGCGGGCTACGGCTCGGCGGGCGCGGCCGGCGGCGGCGCGCCCAAGGCGGGCACCGACGCCACCGGCCCGTCGGGCGGCGGCACGTACGGCGACGCGCGGCTGGCGCTGTTCACCGGCGGCTCGGGCGGCGGCTCCGGCTCGGCGCCGTCGGGCAACGGCTGCACCGGCGTCGCGAGCGGCGGCGCCGGCGGCGGCGCGCTCCAGCTCTCCGCGCGCAACAGCATCACCGTCGACGGCCTGCACGGCGGCGGCCCCTTCGGAAACGGACCGTACGGCGGCTACGTCACCGTCTCCGGCGGTGGCGGCGCGGGCGGCTGCTGGTCGAACACCACGTCCGGCTCGGGCGGCGGAGGCGGCTCGGCCGGCGCCCTATTAATGGAGGCGGCCACGGTCACCGCCAACGGCTGGGTCATCGCCTCGGGCGGCAGCGGCGGCGGCGGCGCGGGCACCAACTTCATCGGCGGCGGCGGCGGCTCGGGCGGGCGCGGCCGCGACGGCGTCGACAACGCCGATCCGCTCAACGACTCGAACGGCGGCGGCGGCGGCGGCGCGAACGGCGGCGGCGGCGGCAAAGGTTCGAACGCGCTCATCAACATGGGCGCCGCGACCGCCGGCGGCACCGGCGGCAACAACTCCTCGTCGGGCGGCGGCGGCGGCGGCGGCTACGGCCGCGTCTTCGTCCGCTCGAGCGGCGCCGCCACGCTCTCCAACATCTCGCCCAACCCCGTCACCACCGACACCACGCTGCCGAACCCGATTCCCTAGCTCGCGATTCGACGGCGCAGCACGAGCGCGATCGCCGCGAGCAACACCAGCGCGGCGACGTCGCTGGTAGCGCGCGTGCCCTCGACGGCGCAGCCGCTGGCTTGCGTCGGGGGCGGCGGCTCCATCAGGTTTTGATCGGGCGCCACGCAGCCCATCCCACCGTCGACGGCCGCGCAGGTGAGCGACGGATCGCACGGATTGTTCTCGCACGCCGGCACGCACACCGACGAGCAGCGCCCGCTCGCGCACTCGGTCCCCATCGCGCACGCCTCGCCGTCCATCTTCGGCGCCGGCGCGGTCATCGACGGCGCGCACAGCCCGTTCTCGCACATGCCGCCCTCGGGGCACGTGAGCGCCGGCGAGCAGACCGCGGTGCACGTCTTCTGCGTCGCGCCGCCCACGGTGCGGCAAAATGCCGTAGCGCAATCGGCCGACGTCATGCACGCCTGCCCGAGCGCCAGCCGGCACTGCCCCATCGCGCACGTGCGCCCCGCGGGGCAGTTCGTCCCGGGCGGGCACAGCGGCGGATTCTTCACGTCGGCGGCGAACAGCCGCGACTCCGACACGCGGTTGGCCGCGTCGTCCATCGCCTCGACGGTGAGGTAGAAGTTCTCGCCCGACGCCGCGGTGATGGTCGCGTTGTACGGCGGCGTCGCCAGCACCGCCACCAGCTCGAGGTTCTTGTACACCTCGACGCGCTTGACGCTCACGTTGTCGGTGGCCGCGACGATGATGGGAAAGCTCGGCGTCACCTGCGTGACCTGCTGCGCGGGCGGGAAGCTCCACGTGAGCGTCGGCTTGGTGGTGTCCGAGCGCGTCGACGAGCCGAGCGCCGCGCGCAGGATGGCGTCGTTGTCGAGCGGGTTCGAGCGCCCGCACTGCTCCCCGCTTGGGAACATCTCGCCGGCGTTGTAGCCGGAAAAATTTCCCGTCGCGAAGCTCATGTTGAACAGGTCGGCGATCTGCTGCATCGGCATCGCCACCGAGTACATGATGTCGAGCGGATTGTCGGTGTGCTCGAGGCCGTACGAGTGGCCCGACTCGTGCGCGCCGGTGATCGCCACCGCCACCACGCCGCCGTAATCGGGCGTTTGATCGTCGGAGAAATCGAACACCACGTTCGACGGATTCGAGTTGCTGCAGTCGAGCGGCGACACGCCGGCGACGCCCGACGGCTCGTTGGCGATGGTGTGCGAGCCGCCGATCTCGATCACCGTGTACGCGCCCGAGCCCGGCCGCGTGGTCACGATGTCGAGGTTGTACGGAGCGTAGAACGTGCGCAGGCGATCGACCACCGCGTCGATGGCGTTCTGCCGCGTCACCTTGGGCGCGTTGACCGCGCCGTTGAACTGCGGCACCTGCGTCCCCGCGATCACCGAGACGCCGTTCGGCGCGTTGTCGCTCGAGCCCTGCGTGAGCGCCTCGCCGCCGAAGTTGAGGAACAGCACGTGCGTCGACGCCTCGGGCGAAGGCGCCGCGCCGCCGAGCGCCGACTCGGCGACGCCCGCCGGCTCGAGCACCGTGTCGCCGCCGTAACCGAGCAGCCTCGGCCGAGGCGCGCCCGGCGCCGGCGCGTTACACGCGAGCGACGAGCAACTTATCAACATAAGCAAAGTGAATCTCATATGACCCATGGTACACGCCGGGGCTCTGTGGTAGCAACGCGCGGTGCGCATCGCCCTGCTCTCGCGCAACCCGCGGCTGTACTCGACCTCCCGTCTCGTCGAAGCCGCGGCCGCGCGCGGGCACATTGTCGACGTGATCGATCCGATCGGCTGCGTGCTGGCGATCTCGCGCGCCACGCATCAGCTCTTCTTCCGCGGCGCGGAGGTCGCCGGCCACGACGTGGTGATCCCGCGCATCGGCGCGTCGATCACCGACTACGGCCTGGCGGTGCTGGCGCACTTCGAGCGGCACGGCGTGCCGTCGGTGAACGGGCAGCAGGCGATCGCGCGCTCGCGTGACAAGCTGCGCGCGCTGCAGACGCTGTCGGCGCACGACCTCGACATTCCGCGCACCGCGATGGCGCGCGATCCGGAGGCGATCCGCGCCGCCGTCGACGCGGTGGGCGGCACGCCGGTGATCATCAAGCTCCTGCAAGGCACGCAGGGCGTGGGCGTGATGATCGCCGACTCGCCCGAGGCGGTGGAGTCGACGCTCGATACGCTGTGGGGACTGGGACAGAACATCATCCTCCAGGAGTTCATCGCCGAGTCGCGCGGGCGCGACGTGCGCGCGGTCGTCGTCGGCGGCGAGCTGGTGGGCGCGATGCGGCGCACCGCGCGCGCGGGCGAGTTCCGCTCCAACCTGCACCGCGGCGGCAACGGCAAGTGCATCGAGCTCGACGACGAATCGCGCCGCGTGGCGGTGCGCGCCGCCGAGACGCTCGGGCTCGACGTGGCCGGCGTCGACATGCTGGAGTCGTCGCGCGGGCCGCGCGTCATCGAGGTCAACTCGTCGCCGGGGCTGCGCGGCATCGAGGCGACGTGCAAGCTCGACGTCGCGGCGCGCATCATCGCGCACGCCGAGCGGCTCGCCGAAGCGGCGCGGGCGAAGCGCGGATGACGGCGCGCGCGAACCCGGTGGCGCTGGTGGCGCCCGGCGAGCGCGGCGAGATCCTGCTCGAGCGCGACGTGCGCGCGTTCGTGGTGCGCGGCGCGCGTCCCGGCCCGACGGTGTGGGCGTGGGCCGCTCGCGGCGACGAGGATCCGTCGATGGCGCAGGCGCTCGGCGAATTGCGCGATCGGCTCGACGCGCGGCGGCTCGCCGGCGCGGTGGGGCTGCTGCTCGACGGGCCGCAGCCGCCGCTCGGCCGCGAGCAGTATCCGTGGACGCACGCGATCCGCGCGATCTGCGACGGCGCGGCGGCGGTGGTGCTGCTGGAGAGTCTGTTGCCCGACGTGCAGGCCGCGCCGCACGTGGCGCTCGATCTCGACGACAAGGCCAGCCGCAAGATCGCGCGCGCTCTCGGCGCCGGCTACCTGACGCCGCACGTGATGACGCCGGCGGTGAACCGCGCCATCCTGACCGCGCCGACGGTGACGTGGCTCGACGGCGAGTGGCAGCGGCTGTCGCGGCCGGTGATCGATCGCGCCGAGCGCGCGCTGCGCTCGCTCTTGGCGACGCTCGGCATGATCGACGAGCCGCCCGCGCGGCCGGCGGTGCGCGTGGTGCTCAAGGCGGTGGCCACCGTCGAGGCGCCGCGTCCCGGCGTGGCCGAGCCGGCGGTCGCGCCCGGCGCCATCATCCGCCTCGGCGAAGTGGCCGCGTGGCTCGGCGAGCCGGGCGTCGCCACGCGCCAGCCGCTGCGCGCGCCCGCCACCGGCGTGGTCCTCTACACGCGCGCCGGCCGGCTCACCGGCGGCAGCTTGATGGGCATCGGCAAGCTGCGCCGCGCGCTCCCCGCGGTCGTGCGCGCCGGCGCCGCGCTGCGCTCGTCGTCGTCGTCGTCGTCGCACTCGGCGCACGCGTCGGTCTCGCCGCCGCGCGTGATCGAGGTCGGCTGGTGCGAGCGCGTCGCCCTGCCCGAGCTCGGCGTCGATCGCCTGCGCGCGAAGATCGACACCGGCGCGCGGACCTGCGCGCTGCACGTCCTGTCGATGCGCCCCGCCGGCACCAGCGCCGCCGGCCGCCCGCTCGTCGACGTCGAGATCCCCGCCGGCGCGCGCGGCCGCACCCGCTCGGCGCGCGTCGAGATCGCCGAGTACAAGTCGATCCGCGACTCGAGCGGCCGCGCCGATCGCCGCCCGGTGATCGAGACGACGCTCTCGCTCGGCGGCGTTTCGCGCCGCGTGCGCGTGTCGCTCACCGATCGCGGCGACATGCTGTTCCCGATGCTGGTCGGCCGCACCGCGCTCGGCGCCGAGTTCCGCGTGGCGCCGCACCGCCGCTTCCTGCTCGACAAGCGCTGAGCGACCGCTACAATCGACATATGAACATATGCTCATGGATGAGCACATGACCCGCCTCAAGCGGCGCGACTTCACGCCGGCGTGGCTCAACGAGCGGGCGCTCGCCGGCGCGGCCGAGACCTTCAAGACGCTCAGCGACCCGACGCGCCTGCGCCTGCTCACCGCGCTGATCGCCGGCCCGAGCTGCGTCAACGAGCTGTGCGCCCGCCTGGACATGAGCCAGCCGGCGGTCTCGCACCAGCTGCGCCTCTTGCGCGTGTCGCGCCTGGTGAGCGCGCGCCGCGACGGCCGCGAGATCTTCTACTCACTCGCCGACGAGCACGTGATGTCGCTGGTCGCCGCGGCGTGCACGCACGCGATGGAGCGATGATGCACGCGCATCACGACCCTCATCACGGGCACGAGCACGATCACGGGGCGCCGCGCGACGGCTCTCCCGCCGCGCACCGGGCCGCCCGCGCCGGCGAGCGGCGCAAGCTGATGCTCACCATCGCCATCGTCGCGGCGATCATGGTCGCCGAGATCATCGGCGGCGCGGTCGCGCACTCGCTGGCGCTGCTCTCCGACGCCGGCCACATGTTCTCCGACGTGGTCGCGCAGGCGCTGGCGCTGGCGGCGATGATGCTGGCGGCGCGCCCCGCCGACGCGCGTCGCACCTACGGCTGGCACCGCGTCGAGATCCTGGCGGCGCTCGGCAACGGGCTCACGCTGCTGGTGCTGGCCGGCGTCATCTTTTGGGAGGGCCTCACGCGGCTGCGCTCGCCGGTCGAGGTGCACGCCGGTCTGGTCACGATGATCGCCGGCATCGGCCTCGCCGCCAACCTGTGCGGCGCGTGGCTCCTGCACGACACGCGCAGCCTGACGGCGAAGGGCGCGTACCTGCACATCCTCGGCGACGCGCTGTCGTCGCTGGCGGTGCTCGTCGGCGGCGCGGCGATGTACTTCGCGCGCGGCTGGTACTGGCTCGATCCGATCCTGTCGATGCTGATCGGCCTGTTCGTGGTCTACACCGCCGCGCGGCTGGTGCGCGAGGCGGTGGACGTGCTGCTCGAGACCGTGCCGCGCGGCATCGATCTCGCGGGCGTCACGCGCGCCATCGCCGCCGTCGACGGCGTGGGCGGCGTGCACGACCTCCACATCTGGACCATCACCAGCGGGCTGCACGCGCTCTCGGTGCACCTGGTCGTCGAGAACGGCCACAGCGACGACAATGATCGGCTGATGAACCACGTCAAGGAGCTGCTCCTGCGCGACTTCCGCATCGCGCACACGACCATCCAGCTCGAGTCGGCGGGCTACGAGCACGCCTGTCACGTGTGCTAGCGTTCGCGCGATGAGCGAGCGGGACGAGACGGCGGCGGTGCTCGAGACGCTGTTCGACGAGCTGATCGCGCACCAGCGCGCGAAGGTGCTGCGCGAGGCGCGGCGCTTGAATCCGCGGCTCACCGAGGACGACGTGCAGCAGCCGCACGATTTTCCCGAGCTGGCGGGTGACCCGGCGTGGAACTACGAGGACGGCATCCTCGCCGGCTATCTCGCCGCGCAGATGGCGGTGCGCGCGCGATTACGGCGCTGAGCCGAGCGCGCGCCAGCCGCCCGACGGAGCGAAGCGCAGGATGCGCGCGCCTTGCAGCGCCAGCGCGCGGCCGGCGGCGTCGACGGCGAGCGCGGTGAGACCGTCGGGCGCATGCGCGTCGAGCACCGTCATCGCCGCGCCGCGCAGCCGCACCAGCCGCGCGCCGAACAGCGCCAGCGTGACGCTGCCGTTCGACGCGATCTGAAAATCGGCGCCGGAGTGCAGGCCGTTGGCGCCCGCGACGTCGTGCTCCGCGCCGTCGGGGCCGACGGCCTCGATGCGGCGCGGCTCGGCGTCGAAGTCGTTCGCCTTCGGCAGCCAGTAGGCCCAGCCGCCGGCGCCGAGGCCGAACGCGGCGGCCTCGCAGTCGCCGGGCGGCCAGTCGACCGCGCGCATCGCCGCGCCCGCGCCGCCGAGCCAGCGCCCCTGCACGCCGCCGTGGCACGAGCACGGATCGCCGGCGAGCGCCTGCACCGCGCCGCGATCGTCGACCAGCGCCACGTCGGCGGGCTCGAGCTCGGCGGGCAGCGTGTCGACGTCGAGATCGGCGACGTCGGCGAAGCGGTGGCTCTCCACCCACGCCGCCCACGGCTCCGAGCCGATGCGGCTCGACGACAGCGTGACCAGCACTCCGTCGCGCGTGAACGCCGCGCGCGCGATCTCGCCGGCGAGCGGCTGCTCGACGAAGCGGCGCCCGCCGTCGCGGCTCACGCGCACGCGCGCCGGCGACCAGACGCCGAGCACTTCCGATCGATCGCGCGCCACGATCACGCCCGACCACTCGCTCCGCCCGTCGTCGCGGCCGAGCCGCACGTGTCTCTTCGACCACGCCGCGAGTACGCCGTGACGCGCCCGCGAGGCGGTGACGCCGATCCACTCCCCGCCGATCGGCCGACCTCGCGGATCGCCTCCAAACGCCACATCCGCTCGGCTATACGCGGTCCCGCACAAAACCGCCGCGACCACGATCCACGCGCTCCGTCGGTGCATGACGCGGCGCAAGAGCAAGCGCCGTACCCATCCCTTGCAACTGTTCCCGCGGGCCGTATGATGCGCGCGACGAAACGTTCAAACGAGGAACCAATGACCAAGTCGACCGATCGTGTTCGCCACATCCTCTCGTGGTACCCCTCCGACAACCCCGGCACGCTGACCAACCTCGCGCGCCTGCTCAACCACGGCACGCTCGGCGGAACCGGCAAGCTGGTGATCCTGCCGGTCGACCAGGGCTTCGAGCACGGGCCGGCGCGATCGTTCGCGCCCAATCCGGCGGCGTACGATCCCGACTATCACTTTCAGCTCGCCATCGACGCCGGCTGCAACGCCTACGCGGCGCCGCTCGGCTTTCTCGAGGCGGCCGCCGGCAAGTTCGCCGGGCAGGTGCCGCTCATTCTCAAGCTCAACAACTCGGACACGCTCGCCAAGCTGGAGCCGTGCTCGGCGGTGACCGGCTCGGTGCGGGACGCGGTGCGCCTCGGCTGCTCGGCGATCGGCTTCACGATCTATCCCGGCTCGTCGGCGCGCAACACCATGTACGAGGAGATCCGCGAGCTGTCGGAGGAGGCGAGGTCGTACGGCCTGCCGACGGTGATGTGGAGCTACCCGCGCGGCTCGGGCCTGGCGAAAGAGGGCGAGCAGGCGGTGGACATCACGGCATACGCGGCGCAGATCGCCTGCCAGCTCGGCGCGCACATCGTCAAGGTGAAGCCGCCGAAAGACGTCATCTACCAGGACGAGGCGAAGAAAGTTTTCGAGAAGTACAACATCCCGACCAAGACGCTCACCGACCGCATCAAGCACGTGGTGCAGTCGTGCTTCGCCGGCAAGCGCATCGTCATCTTCTCCGGCGGCGAGGCCAAGGACACGCCGGCGATCCTCGCCGAGGTCAAGGAGCTCGCGGCCGGCGGCGCGTTCGGCTCGATCATGGGGCGCAACTCGTTCCAGCGTCCGCGCGACGAGGCGCTCAAGCTGCTCGCCGACGTGATGGCGATCTTCAAGAGCGCGTGATGGAGAGCGGCGCGGCGCCCGACGACGAATCGCTTTCGCTCAAGGCCAAGTTTCCCGGCCTGGGCGAGATCGTCGGCGCGCTCGCGGCGCTGGCGCCGTTCTTCTTTCACTTCACGACCTCGAGCTCGAGCAGCGTCACCGTCAACGATCAAGTGGTCACGCAGTCGGTGACGTCGTTCGACTACGTGGCGATGGTGGGCGGGGCGATCGCGCTGGTGATGGCGCTCGCCGGCGTGGCGCGGCTCGGCGCGACGCCGCCGTCGATGAAGACCAAGCGGCTGATCGCGAGCGGCGCGATCGCGCTGGTCGGCGCGCTGCAGCTCGCGCGCGGCTTCGGCAAGATCTGAATCTAAAAAACTCGCGACGATTTTCAGTCGAGGATCACGACGCCGCGCGCGGCGAACACGCGCAGCATGCGCCGGAGATCGCGCTGCTCGCTCGACGAGCGGTACTCGAACTGCACGCCGAACGCCGCGCCCTGCGCGCGTCCGCGCGTGTGCATCACGCGGCCGGTGACCACCAGATCCTGCGCCGCGGCGATCGCGATCACGCGCACGCCCACCCGCTCCCCGACGGGCGGCGCCGCCGTCTGCGTGGCGATCAGCACGCCGCCCGCCGACAGGTCCTCGGCGATCCCGGCGGTGTGCACCGTGGCGCCGAACGCGCGCCACGTCACCGGCAGCCGCACGCAGTAGCGGCGATGCGCGCGCCGGTGAAACTCCGCCGGCAGCCCGTGCGCCACGCGCACGAGAAAATCGCGCGCCTGCAATTCGTCGGGATGAAAGCGCGCCATCAGCCCGAGCCGCCGCCGCCAGACGCGCGCGCGCACGTAGATGCGGTTGGGCAGCGCGGGCCACAAGATCTCCAGCACCACCTCGGTGCGCGACGGCAGCGTCGCGCGCGTCACCACCGCCAGCTCGCCCGCCGGGCCGTGCTCGGGCGCGAACGCCTCGAGGAACGCCTCGCCGTCGGGGAACACGCAGCTCAAGATGGGCGTGCCGCGCAGCTCGGCGGGATCGGCCGGCTCCTGGAGCGTGATGCGGCGCCGCGGCAGCGAGCTCGACGACGTCGCAGAAGAGGAGGCGCCCATCATTTGATCGTCTTTCGCTGCGCGTCGCCCGTCAATTAGTAAGACGCGTGGGCTCGCCTACTCTCCGTGCAGCCGCTTCGCACCTGCGCCCACGCGCGGCGCGCGCATCACAACCGCTGGTCGCCGTCGAGCCGCGGGCCTATAATGACGGCAATGCCGTTCTTGATGCCGCAGGTGCGGCGCGCACGGTTTCACGAGCGTCTGCAGCGGCCGCGCGGTCCGCGGCTCGTCGAGCATGACGTGATGGTGCCCGGCCTCGATCCCGCGCACGACGGCGTGCGGGTGGCGCACCTGACCGATCTGCACGTCGGCATGCTCACGCCCGATCGAAAGATCCTGCGCGCGATCGCGCACGCGCACGCGGCCAAACCGGACCTGATGCTGCTCACCGGCGACTTCGTCTGCTACAGCCCGAAGTTCGTCGGCCGCCTGCAGGAGCTGACGCGCGGGCTGCACGTGCCGGCGTACGCCGTGCTCGGCAACCACGACTACTGGACCGACGGCGAGGGCGTGCGCCACGCGCTCGAGCGCAACGGCATCGCGGTGCTGCGCAACGGGCACTCCGAGATCATGCTGCGCCACGCGCCGCTCTCGATCATCGGCATCGACGACGCGATCACGCGCCACTCCGACGCGCGGCGCGCGTTCCGCGGCGTGCGCGCGCACGGCTCCAAGCTGGTGATGACGCACGTGCCGTCGATGGCCGATCGCGCCGCCGAGCTGGGCGACGGGCTGATCGTCGCCGGCCACACGCACGGCGGCCACGTGGTGATCCCGCGGCTGACGGCGCGCATCGCGGCGAAGTTCGGCAACCGCTACCTCGCCGGCTTCTACCGCGTCGGCAATTCGCTGCTCTACGTCAACTGCGGCATCGGATCGTCGTCGGTGCCGATCCGCGCCGGCGCGCCGAGCGAGGTGGCGATCCTCACGCTGCGGGCGGCGCCGGCTCGCTGACCTCGTCGGAGTCGCGCACGTAGACGTCGGCGTCGAGCACGAAGCCGGCCCACAGCGCGGCCAGCAGCGCCTTGACGCCGGCCAGCGACGGCTCGTCGGCGCCGTCGGGCGCGACGGTGAAGCGGGTGCGCGCGCGGCGATCGCGCGGATGCTCGATCAGCTCGCCCAGCTTCTGCCCGTCGTCGAGCGCGGTGGGAACGCGCCCGTCGACCTCGAGCGCGCCGAGGTGCATCAGCACCGCCAGCCCGTGCGAGGGCGCGACGTCGCCGGCGCACACCAGCTCCTCGAGGATCTGCTCGCTCGACACCACGAAGCGGCGGAAGAACGGACCGTAGTGGCGCTCGAACGGGCCCGGCGCCGCCAGCCCGCCGCGCTTGCGCAGCTCGCGCGCGCGCGCCCCGTCGTAGCCGAAGTCGCCGATCGCCTTGCGCAGCAGGAATCCGCCGACCGACTCCAGATCCTCCGGCAGCCGCTCGACCAGCCACTTCTCGACGGCGGCGGCGAGCGGCGACGGCACCGCGCCGACGCACGCGAAGCGCCCGAGGAGCCCGCACGCCGGACACGCCGCCACGTGCGCCGCCTCGTCGAGCGGCGACTCCGCCAGCCTCGCCGCGAACTGCAGCGCGCCGCCCGCCTGCGTCTTGTCCGGCCCGCGATCGTCGACGACGAAGCCGAACGCCATCAAAGCTGCCCGAGCGCCGCCGCGATGCGCGCCAGTCCCTCTTCGATGTTCTTCATCGACGTCGCGTACGACAGCCGCGCGAAGCCGGGCGCGAGGAACCCCGAGCCCGGCACCAGCGCCACCCGCCCGCGCTCGAGGATCCACTCGGCGAGCTGCACGTCGTCTTTGATCTTCCCGTCGAGGAACGCGGAGAAATCGGGGAAGCAGTAGAACGCGCCGTGCGGCTCCACCAGCTTCACGCCGGCGATCGCGCGCAGCCGCTCGACCATCACGCGGCGCCGCTTGTCGAACTCGGCGTGCATGGCGACGATCGAGTCGCCCGGCCCGGTGAGCGCCGCCAGCGCCGCCGCCTGCGCGATCGCCGCCGGGTTGGTCGTCGACTGTCCCTGCAGCGTCTCCATCGCGCGCACCAGCTCGCGCGGGCCGGCGCAGAAGCCGATGCGCCAGCCGGTCATGGCGTAGCTCTTCGACACGCCGTCGACGAGGATCACGCGCTCGGCCAGCTCCGGCGCCACGCGCGCGAGCGACACCCACTCGCGCCCGTACACCAGGCGCCGGTAGATGTCGTCCGTGATCACGTAGACGTCGGGCCGCTCGCGCAGCACGCGCGCGATGCCGAGCATGGTCTCGGCCGAGTACACCGCGCCGGTCGGGTTCGACGGCGAGTTGATCAGGATCGCGCGCGTCTTCGGCGAGAGCGCGCGCCGCAGCGCCGCCTCGTCGAGCCGGTACTCCTCGTCGGGGCGCGTGTCGACCAGCACCGGCGTGCCGCCCGCCATCATCACCAGCTCGGGGTAGCTCACCCAGCACGGCTTCGGGATCACCACCTCGTCGCCGTCGTCGAGCATGGCCATGAACAGGTTGAACAGGCTGTGCTTGGCGCCGACCGAGACGATCACGCTCTCGGCGGTGTGATGCGTGCCGTGCGCCGCGTTCAGCTCGGCGGCGGCGGCGGCGCGTAGCTCGAGCGTGCCCGCGACCGCGGTGTATTTGCCGACGCCGCGCTCCAGCGCCGCGATCGCGCCCGCCTTGATGTGCGCCGGCGTATCGAAGTCGGGCTCGCCGACGCCGAACGCGATCACGTCGACGCCTGACGCCTTCAGCTTCTGCGCCTTGGCGCTCACGGCCAGCGTCAGCGACGGCTGAATGCGGCCCACCCGGTCGGCGATCTTCATGCGTTTCTCCGATAGCGATCCTCGAGCGCGCGCTGCACGCCCACCGGCACCAGCCCGGTCACGTCGCCGCCGAACTGCGCCACCTCCTTCACCAGCGACGACGAGACGTAGAAATCTTTTTCGCTCGTCATCAAGAAGATGGTGTCGATGCCCTTGCCGAGGCGGCGGTTCATGTGCGCGAGCTGAAACTCGTACTCGAAGTCGGCGAGCGCGCGCAGCCCGCGCACCACCGTCTTGGCGCCGCGCCGCTGCACGTACTCGATGAGCAAGCCCTCGAACGCGTCCACCTCGACGCGCGCGTTGCCGCCCACCGAGTCGAGGATGTGCTGCTTGCGCTCCTCGACGGTGAACAGCGGCGCCTTGCGCACGTTCTCGGCGATCGCCACCACCACGCGATCGAACATCTCCAGCGAGCGCTGCAGGATGTCGACGTGCCCGTTGGTGATCGGATCGAACGACCCGGGATAGACGGCGATGCGGGATGCGCTCATTTCGCCTCGTTTGCGGTGTAGAACGACACCGCCGTCTGACCGTACCGTCGGCGGTCCAAAAGTTCCAGCCCCGATGCTTCATTAATGAGCGGCTCGGCGCGCCAGTCGTGCTCGGCGATCACCACGCCGCCCTCGGCCACCAGCGCGCGCTCGGCGATGAGCGCGAGCGCGCGATCCAGCTCCTTTGCGGCGTAGGGCGGGTCGAGGAAGATCCAGCCGAACTTTCCGCCGCCCTTCGCCAGCCAGTCGAGCGAGCGCGAACGCACGAACTGGCACGACGTGGCGAAGCCGAGCTCGCGCGCGTTCGCGCGGATCAAGTCCAGCGTCTCGCCGTGCTGCTCGACGAACACCGCCTGGCGCGCGCCGCGCGACAGCGCCTCCAGGCCGAGCGCGCCCGAGCCGGCGTAGAGATCGAGCACGCGCTCGGGCGGCTCGCCGCGCGCGACCAGGATGTTGAACACCGCCTCGCGCACGCGATCCGCCGTCGGCCGCGTGTGAAGGCCGCGCGGGGCTTTCAACCGGCGTCCTCCGACGCTGCCGGCGATGATCCGCATGCGCGGGCTTATAGCACGCACGGCGGCGAATGGATCACGGCCGCGCCCCGTCGCTGTCGGAATATTCGAAGGCGGTGGCGATCGTCGGTGACGGCGCCGCGGCGACGACGAGCTCGGCGCGCTTCGTGCCGTAGCGCTCGTGCCAGGCCTCGAGCGTGTAGCGGCCGGGCGGCACGCCGGCGATCGAGAACGCGCCGTCGTCGCCGGTGACCGCGAACAGCGCGTTCTCGTGCACGCGCACCCAGCCGGTCATCCACTGGTGCACGTCGCACTTGAGCTTGATCAGCTTCGGCTCGCTCACGACCTTGACGATGTCCGGCGACACGCCCGGCACCTGCGCCTGGTTGAACAGCGTCACCGCGCCCGCGTACGGATGCACGTTGTGAAGCACCGGATCGGCGTTCTTGATGCGCAGCTCCTGGCCGGCCACCATCGCCTGCACGCGCGGGCGGTACTGGCACTTGTCCTGCGCCAGCGACACCATCGTCGGTGGCGGCGCGGCGGCGGGCGCGCCGAGGACGCGCACGATCACGTTCTTGAGCGTGCCGTTGGCGTTGACGATCACCTCTTCGCTGTCGCCCGCCACGCGCTGGCAATACGGATCGGCCGACATCCGCACGCGCTCGCGCGCCGGCGCCGCGCCGCGAAACTTCACCACGCCGCTCACCGTCGCCGCTCCCACCGTCGCGATCGCCGGCCGCTCCGGCTCGACGGTAACGCTCGTCGCTTTCGCATTCACCGACGGCGCCGGCGTCGAGGTGTCCGCGCCGCTCCGCCACATCCACCCCATCACGCCCACGATCACCACCACGCTGACGATCGCCACGACCCGCGTCATGGTCCCTCCATAACGTCGCGCCGCCGGTCCGCCAGATCTGGTAAAATGAGCGGGATGCCCCAAGCGAACCTCTCGCACCTCCTGCTCGACGACCCACTCGAGCGAGGCCGCGCAGAGGCGATCGCCATCCGGGAGCCGAAGCGCGTCTGGACCTACGCCAAGCTCGCCGAAGAGTCGTGCCGCACCGCCTCGACGCTGGCCGGCCTCGGCATCGCGCCCGGCGAGCGCGTGGCGATCCTGCTGCACGACTCGGCGGAGCTGGCGGCGACGTTCCTCGGCGCGGTGCGCATGGGCGCGGTGCCGGTGCCGCTCAGCGTGCTCTTGCGGCCGCTCGAGGTGCGCGCGCTGGTCGCCGACTGCGCCGCGGTGGCGATCGTGGTGAGCGCCGATCTGGCGGAGGCGGTGGACTCGATCCGCGGCGAATTGCCGTCGCTGCGTCACGTGCTCGCGGTCGGCGGCGCGCGTCCCGGCCAGCTCGATCTGCACGCGCTCACGCGCGAGGCCGAGCCGACCTGGGCCGCGCACCAGGCGGCCGACGGCGCGCCCGCGTTCCTCCTCTACAGCGCCGGCACCGGCGGCGCGCCGCGCGGCGTCGGGCACGAGCACGCGGCGCCGCGCCACGCCTTCGAGTCGTACGCGCGCGCGGTGCTCGGCCTCGGCGAAAACGACCGCGTGTTCATCACCACCAGCCTGGCGTCGGCGTTCGGCCTCGGCCTCGGCCTGCTGTTCCCGCTGCAGGCGGGCGCGGCGACGTTCCTCTTGCCGACGCGCCCGCGCCCGCGCGCGGTGTTCGACGTCATGGCCGCGTTCAAGCCGACCATCTTCGCCTCGACGCCGTCGCTGTACGGCCAGCTCGTGCACGACTGGCGCGCGCTCGCGCCGCCGCGTCCGGCGTGCTTCGAGTCGGTGCGCCACGCCGTGTCCGGCGGCGAGGCGCTGCCCGCCACGCTCGAGCGCCGCGTGCACGCCACGTTCGCCATCGAGCTGCTCCACGGCTTCGGCATCACCGAGGCGCTGCACTTCGTGCTCTCCAACCGTCCCGGCGAGCGCCGCGAGGCGTCGGTCGGCCGCCCGCTGCCCGGCGTCGAGGCGCGCGTGGTCGACGACGTGGGCGGCCCGCTCGGCGTGCAGGAGATCGGCTCGCTCGAGATCCGCGGCCCGACGGTGGCGCGCGGCTACTTCGGCCGCACCGACGATCACGGCGCGTTCCACGACGGCTGGGTGCGCCCGGGCGATCGCTTCCTCGTCGACGCCGACGGCTTCTTCTACTACTGCGGCCGCGCCGACGATCTGTTCAAGGTGAGCGGCCGCTGGGTCTCGCCCGACGAGGTCGAGCGCACGCTGCTCCTGCACCCGGCGGTGTGGGAGTGCGCCGTGGTCGAGGGCCACGACGAGGACGGCCTGGCGCGCCCGGTGGCGTTCGTGGTGCCCAACGTCGGCCACGCCGCGTCGGCGGAGCTGGCCAAGACGCTGATGGACTTCGTCAAGCGCGAGATCGCGCCGTACAAATATCCGCGCGAGGTCGAGTTCGTCGATCGCCTGCCGCGCAGCCCCGACGGCAAAGTGCTGCGCTGGCGCTTGCGCCGCCGCGAAGGCGGGCCCGGCGCCGACGCCGAGCCGTGAGCGCGTGAACGAGCTCGAGCCGAGCACGCGCGAGCGCGCGTTCGTGGTGGCCGCGGTGCGCGCGCTCGGGCCGCGCGCCGAGGCGTTCTGCGGGCGGCGCTCTCCCCTGCTGCGGCGTTTTGCCGCACAGCTCTACCGCGACCGCGAGCGTTGGGCAGACGAGTCGCAGCGGCTGTCGCGCGCCGTGCCCGCCGGCGTCGGCGAGGTGCACCCGTCGTGGTACGAGCCGCCGCCCGCGTCGACCAACCCCGCCGCCGCCGCGTGGCTGTCGCGCCGCGCCTACGGCCAGCTCGTCGACATGGGCGAGCCGCAAGCCGCCGCCGGCGCGCTCGATCGCCTCGAGCGGCGCGACCCCGACGAGCTGGCCGAGCTGGTGATCGCCCTCGGCCGCCGCCGCGTGGCGATCGCCTTTTCGGGCGCCCCGCGCGCCGCCGTCGCGCAGCTCTGCGCGCGCCTCGGCGAGCCCGCCGCCTCCGAGCTGCTCGCGCAGGTGCGCGCCGTCGCGCCGTCGGTCGGCTCCGACGAGGTCCACGCCGCCCAGCGCGCGCTGTTCGGCCTCGGCCCCGCCGCCGCGCTCACCGCCCGCCCGACCGACGATCGCGAATCGCGCGGCATCTCCTCCGGCAGCGAGGCCCGCGCCCTCTTCTCGCGCGCCGGCTGCGGCTGGCTCGCCCCAGCGCTCTTCTCCCGCGGCGGCGATCGCCTCCGCCGCGTCTCGCAACGCCTCCCCCGCCCGCTCGGCGAACAGCTCCTCGCCTCCGCCACCGTCCCTTCCACCGACGCCGAGCACAGCTCTGCCCTCACCGCCGCCTCCGCGCTCTTGACTCGCCCCCGCCGCCGGTAGTCCCGCCATCGCGGTGCAGCGTTTCGCCGTCGAGCTTGGTAAGCTATGCGCATGGCTGGTGCCCTCGACAAGATCCTGCACCCCTCCGATCAGAACCGCATCCTCGACGCCATCAAAGCCGCCGAGCGTCTCTCCTCCGGCGAAATCAAGGTCCACGTCGAGGGCCGCTGCCCTGGCGGCGACGCCGTCAAGCGCGCGCAGGGCCTGTTCCGCGCGCTCGGCCTCACCAAGACCAAGGAGCGCAACGCCGTCCTGCTCTACGTCGCGGTCCGCGATCGCCGCTTCACGATTCTCGGCGACACCGGCATCGCCGAGAGCGTCGGCTCGCCGTTCTGGGCCGAGGCGCTGCAGCGCATGAACGCCGCGTTCGGCCGCGGCGCGTTCGGCGACGGCATCGTCGCCGCGGTGCAGGCCATCGGCCCCAAGCTCGGCAGCCGCTTCCCGCGCAAGGCCGACGATCGCAACGAGATCGACAACGAGATCACCACCGACGAGAGCACGATATGACCGACAAGGCGCCGCGCACCGGCAGGGTGATCAAGGCGGCGGCGTCGGGCGGCGCGCGCATCGTGGAAGCGCCGGTGTACGACGCGCGGCTCGAGGCGGAGCGGCTGATCGCCGACGCGCGCGAACGCGCCGAGCGAATCTTGGCCGACGCCGAGCAGGAGGCCGAGCGGCTGCGCTCGAAGGCCAACGCCGAGGGCCGCGAGCGCGGCATGCAGGCGGTGACCGAGCTGCTCGTCGGCGCGCGCCTGGCCGCCGCCCGCTCGCGCGCCGGCGCCGAGGCGGAGCTGCGCACGCTGGCGGTGCGCATCGCGGAAAAAATTCTCGGCCGCGAGCTGGCGATGAAGCCGGAGGCGATCGCCGACGTCACCGCGCAGGCGCTGGCGCACGCGGGCGATCCGCGCGAGGTGGTGGTGCGCGCGCACCCGGACGACCTGGCGGCGCTCGAGCGCGGCAAGCCGCGGCTCGTCGAGAAATGCAAGAACGCGCACACCGTCACGCTGCGCGCCGACGAATCGGTGCGCCGCGGCGGCTGCCTGGTCGAGACCGAGCTGGGCGTGGTCGACGCGCGCCTGTCGACGCAGCTCGAGGCGATCGAGCGGGCGCTGCGCGGCGAGCCCGAATGAGCGCGCGAGCGGAGCGAGTGCGCGAATTTCTAATCGGCGTCAACGCGCGGCCCATCGGGCCGTGCTCTTCACGGGGCGAAGCCTCGTGAAATTGGATCTCGACGCGGCGCTCTCGATCGTCGACGGCGTCACCGCGCCGCGCGTCGCCGGCCGCGTCACCGAATTGATCGGCCTGGTGCTGCGCGCCACCGCGCCGGGCGCGCGCGCGGGCGAATTGGTGATCGTCGAGCGCACGCAGGGCCAGGCGCCGCTCAAGGCGGAGGTGGTCGGCTTTCACGGCGAAGAGGTGGTGCTGCTGCCGCTCGGCACCGCCGAAGGCGTGGGCCCCGACTCGGTGGTGCGCCCGACGGGAAAGCCGTTCTCCATCCGCTGCGGCGCCGGGCTGCTCGGCCGCGTGGTCGACGCGCTCGGCGAGCCGATGGACGGGCTCGGCCCGCTCGAGGGCGATTCGCTCGACGGTAAATCGCGGCTCGAGCGCTGGGCCGTCGAGCGCGCCGCGCCCGATCCGCTGCGCCGCCGCCGCGTCACCGCCGCGCTGCCGGTCGGCCTGCGCGCCATCGACGGCGCGCTCACGCTCGGCGAAGGCCAGCGCGTCGGCCTGTTCGCCGGCCCCGGCCTGGGCAAGTCGACGCTGCTCGGCCAGATCGCGCGCCACGCCGAAGCCGACGTAATCGTCATCGGCCTCGTCGGCGAGCGCGGCCGCGAGGTGCGCGACTTCCTCGAGACGCAGCTCGACGAGCGCGCCCGCAAGCGCGCGGTGTGCGTGTGCGCGACCTCGGACGCGCCGCCGCTGCTCCGCCTCAAGAGCGCGTTCACCGCCACCGCCGTCGCCGAATATTTTCGCGATCGCGGGCAGCGCGTGCTGCTGCTCGTCGATTCGCTCACGCGCGTGGCGCGCGCGCAGCGCGAGGTCGGGCTGGCCGCGGGCGAGCCGCCGGCGCGGCAGGGCTATCCGCCGTCGGTGTTCGCCATGCTGCCGCGGCTGCTCGAGCGCTCGGGCCAATCGGACGCCGGCTCGATCACCGCGGTCTACGCCATCCTCACCGCCGCCGATGACGCCGACGATCCGATCGCCGACGAGGTGCGCGCCATCCTCGACGGGCACATCGTGCTCTCGCGCGAATTGGCGTCGCGCGGCTTGTGGCCGGCCGTCGACGTGGTGCGCTCGCTCTCGCGCGTGATGGACGATCTCGTGGACGCTCCGCACCGTGCCGCCGCCGCGCGCCTGCGCGAGGTGCTGGCGGTCTACGAGCGGCAGCGTGACCTCGTGCTGCTCGGCGCGTACCGCGAAGGCGCCGATCCCGCCACCGACGACGCGCTCCGCCGCGTGGGCGCGGTCGAGAATTATTTGCGGCAAGCGGCCGGTGAGCGATCCACCTTTGAAGACGCGCGGCGCCGCTTGATCGCGCTGTTCGAAAAGGCCCCTGCATGATCCGTCCGAAAATTCTCCTGTCGCTCGCCGCGCTGCTGTTCGCGGCTCACGTCCGCGCCGACGTTCCGCCGCTGCCGCCGACGACGGGCGCGGGCGTGATCCTCGAGGCGATGCACTCCGAGCTCGAGCGCGCGCACGCGCGGCTGCGGCTCAAGGGCTACGAGGCGCCGTACTTCATCGCCTACAGCGTGCGCGACTACGAGCAGCACGAGATCTCGGGGCGCTTCGGCGCGGTGGTGACGCGCTCGCGCGGCCGCAGCCGCCAGGCCTACGTCGAGGTGCGCGTCGGCGACTACCAGCTCGACAACACCTCGAGCGATCGCGAGAGCGCGTTCGACGTCGGCGATCCCGACGGCTACGAGCCGCCCACCGAGGCGCCGCTCGACGACGACGGCCAGGCGCTCAGGGGCACGCTGTGGCTGCTCACCGACGAGAAATACAAGCAGGCGCTGTCCGCGTACGCCAAGAAGCGCGGCCGCCGCGCCACCACCGTCGTCGAGGACGAGAACCTGCCGAGCTTCTCGCGCGAGCCGCCGGCCAGGCACGCCGATCCGCCGGTGTCGCTCGCCTTCGACGAGAACGCGCTCTCCGAACGCGTGCGCAAGGCCAGCGCGCTGTTCAAGACGTACCCCGATCTGTTCGACGCCACCGTCAAGATCACCGCCGACCGCGTGACGCGCTACTTCGTCAACTCCGAAGGCTCGCAGGTGATCGGCGAGCGCACGATCTACTCGGCGCACCTCGCCGCCGCCACGCGCGCGAAGGACGGCATGCTGCTCGAGCACGAAAAAGATTTCTACGGCCGCGACGGGGGCGAGATGCCCGACGACGCCGCGCTGGCGAAGTCGATCGCGCTGCTCGCCACCGAGCTGCGCGCACTGCGCGATGCGCCGGTGATCGATCCGTACACCGGGCCCGCTTTATTAATGGAGGAGGCCGCGGGCGTGTTCTTCCACGAGACGGTCGGCCACCGCCTCGAGGGCGAGCGGCAGAACGACGAGAAGGAGGGGCGCACGTTCAAGGGGCAGGTCGGCAAGCGCGTGCTGCCCGAGTTCTTGAGCGTCGTCGACGATCCGACGGTGCGCGCCGCCGGCGGCGTGTCGCTCAACGGCTACTACACGTTCGACGACGAGGGCGTGCCGGCGCGCACGGTGACGCTGATCGAGGGCGGCGTCTTGCGCGACTACATCAAGTCGCGCACGCCGATCGTCGGCTCGCTGCACTCGAACGGCCACGGCCGCGCCGAGGGCACCGCCGATCCGATGGGCCGCATGGCCAACCTGTTCGTGCGCTCGAAGCGCAAGGTCTCCGTCGCCAAGCTGAAGGAGATGCTGCTCGAGGAGGTGCGCCGCCAGGGCAAACCGTTCGGACTGATCATCACCGACATCACCGGCGGCTCGACCAACACCACCAACTACGGCTATCAAGCCTTCAAAGGCCAGCCGCGGCTGGTTTACCGCGTCGACGCCAAGACCGGCGCGGAGACGCTCGTGCGCGGAGTGGAGATGGTGGGCACGCCGCTCACCACCGTCTCGAAGATCGTCGCCACGTCGGATACCGAGGGTGTGTTCAACGGCTTCTGCGGCGCGGAGTCGGGTTTCGTGCCGGTCTCGACGGTGGCGCCGGCGGTGCT
>DASREC010000258.1:0-11852 GCA_035652295.1 Polyangia bacterium | reverse complement strand
CACCGGGATGCAGACGCGATCGTTTTCCGTATAGCGCAGCGCCTCGCCGACGAAATAGCCGTTGTTGAGGATGTTGTGGTGCGTGAGCGTCGCGCCCTTGGGAAAGCCGGTGGTGCCGGACGTGTATTGGATGTTGATTGGATCGTCGAATTGCAAAGTGGCTTCGCGCTCGGCCAGCGCGCGGCCGCCCGCCGCGGCACCGCTCGCGCGCAGCGACTGCCACTCGTCGTCGAGCACCAGCGCGCGGCGCAGCGACGGGCAGCGCGCGCGCACGCCGGCGACGAGCGCGCGGTAGTCGGTCTGGCGAAAGCCGCGCGCCAGGATCAGCAGGCTCACGCCCGATTGATTGAGCGCGTACTCCAATTCGGCCGCTTTATAAGCGGGATTGATATTGACCAGGATCGCGCCGATGCGCGCGGTGGCGAACTGCACCACCACCCACTCGAAGCGGTTCGGCGCCCAGATGCCGACGCGGTCGCCCGCCTGAACGCCGTCGGCGACGAGCGCGCGCGCGATCAGCTCGACCTCGTCCCACAGCTCGCGCCACGTCGCGCGATAGTCTTGCGAGCGCACCACCAGCGCCTCGCGCGCGCCGTGCTTCTCGACGGTGCGGCGCAGGTTCTCGCCGATGGTCTCGCCGAGCAGCGGCGTATCGCTGACTCCGTGCGCATACGAGCGGAGCGGCATGGATCAGCCGGCGCGCTTGATGCGGCGGATGCCGTGCGTCGGGCGGCTCGCTGCCAGATCGTGCGCGGTCTGCAGATTGACCCAGAGCTCGGGCCAAGTGCCGAACGCCTGCGACAACAGCCACGCCGTCTCGGGTGTGATGCCGCGCTTGCCGTTCACGATCTCGTTGATGCGCTGCACCGGGATGCCGAGGTGCTGCGCCAGCCTGACCTGCGAGATTCCCATCGGCCGCAGGAACTCCTCGTCGAGAATCTCACCCGGATGCGCCGGCACGCGGTGGCTGCGCATCATTACTTCGGCGGCATGCGGAGGGCGCCGTCGAGGCGGATGACTTCGCCGTTCAGGTAGGGGTTCGAGACCAGGTGCTCGATGAGGGCGGCGAAGTCGTCGGGGCGGCCGAGGCGGCGCGGGAACGGGATGCCGGCGGCGAGCGCCTGGCGCGCGGGCTCGGGCAGCATCGCCAGCATCGGCGTGTCGAACGTGCCGGGCGCGATGGTCAGCACGCGCACGCCGACGGCGGCGAGATCGCGCGCGGCGGGGAGCGTGAGCCCGACGACGCCCGCCTTCGACGCGGCGTACGCCACCTGGCCGATCTGCCCGTCGTACGCCGCCACCGACGCGGTGTTGACGATCACGCCGCGCTCACCGTCGGCGAGCGGCTCGAGCCGCGACATCGCCGAAGCCGCGAGCCGCAATACGTTGAACGTGCCGATCAAGTTGATCCCGACGACGGTCTTGAAGAGCTCGAGATCGTGCGGCGCGCCGTCTTTCGCCACCGTGCGCGCCGCCCAGCCGACGCCGGCGCAGCTCACCGCCACGCGCAGCGGACCGAGCGCCGCCGCCGCTTCGACCGCCGCCGCCACCTGCTCGGCGTTGGTCACGTCGGCTTGCACGAAGCGCGCTTTGCCGTCGAGCGCCGCCTCGAGCGCGCGCCCCTTGTCGGCGTTCTGATCGACGATCACCGCGCGCGCGCCGCCGGCCACCAGCCGCCGCACCGTCGCCTCGCCGAGGCCCGACGCGCCGCCGGTCACCAAAGCCACTGCACCTTCTAGTTTCATGGCGCGTACAATACGCGAAAAAAGGGACGTGTCATGAGCGGCAAGCTCCAGCTACGAGATGGCGAACACTGGCTCGAAGATCGCCCGGTCCCGCTCAACGCGGCGATCGAGCTGCGCCTGTCGGCGGGGCGCTGGCTGCGCTGCCAGTATCGCTGGAACGGCGACGCGAAGACGCTGCCGGTGTTCTCGGTGGTGCTCGGCGGCGACTGGGAGCAGCGGCTGCTCAGCGAGGCGGGCGCGCTGCACTCGGCGCCCGAGGCGATCCTGCGCGCCGAGCTCGAAGACGCCGAGTTCCGCTGGCCCGATTCGAATTAGAATGCGCCCGTGAGAGATCCGATCCCGACGTGGTTCTTTGCGCTGGTGGTGGTGCGGCTCGGTCGGCGCTTCCTGGTCGTGCGCGAGCGCAAGCACGGGCAGAAGTGGTACCTGCCGGCGGGGCGCGTCGAGCCGGGCGAGCGGCTGGTGGACGGGGCGTGCCGCGAGACGCTGGAGGAGTCGGGCGTGTCGATCGTCGTCGAGGGGATCCTGCGCGTCGAGCACACGCCGCTGCCCGACGGCACGGCGCGCTGCCGCGTCATCTTCGTCGCGCGTCCGGCCGACGACGCCGCGCCGCGCGCCACCGCCGACTCCCTCGGCGCCGCCTGGGTCACCCTCGACGAGCTCGACGCCCTCGACCTCCGCGGCGACGAGGTCCGCGACCTCTTCCACCACGTCGCCAACGGCGGCCCCATCCATCCCCTCTCCCTCCTCACGGTCGAAGGCGCCCCCATCCGCTGATTTCTGAACCCTATTTTTCTGTCTCCTCCGTCCTCCCCCCTCATCTTCCTCCCTGTAAAAGGAAGCGCCGCGAGTTGTCGGTTGTGCGCGGAGCGAGCGGTCAGCGGATTCGGGCGAGGGCGCTTTGCGCGAGGGCGGCGAGTGGGGTGTTGGGCTCGTCGGTGGTGATGCGCTCGAGGAGGCGCGTGGCGCGGGTGAAGCGGAAGGCGGCGAGGGCTTCGATGGCGGCTTCGCGCACGTCGGGATCGCGATCGCGCGCGAGCGACTTGAGAATGGCGGGCGCGCTCTCGGACGCGTCGAGGGCGACGAGCGCGCGGATGGCGGCGGTGCGCGTATGCCAGCACTCGCGCTCGCCGTCGAGCACCGCGACCAGCTCGGCGATCGCGGCGGCGCTCTTCTCGCCGCGGCCGAGCGCCTCCAGCTCCTCGACGCGCGCCCAGTGCTCGGCGCCCGCGCCCATCAGCGCGCGCGCAGCCAGCGATCCCACGCGGCGTGATCGGCCAGGTCGACGCCGTCGCCGCGCGCCAGCGACTGCAGGTGCGTCTGGAGCGCGAGGAAGAACGCCGAGTCCATCAGCTCCTCATGCTCCATCAGGTGCGCGTGCAGCGTGCGATAGACCAGCTTGAGATCGTCGCGGGCGAAACCGTCGAGCGCCATGCCGGGAGTATAGGCGCGTTCACGGCTTCGAGGCGCGCAGCACCTTGCCCAGCTCCTCGCGCAGAAAGCCGAGGAAGCGGGCGTAGCTCGACTTGGCGAGCTGAAGGTGCGGCGGCATCTCGGCCGCGTCGTCCTCGACGGCGAGCGCGGCGTCGACGGCGGCCAGCGCCGGCGCGTGATCGTCGAGCGCGCCGCCGGCGATCCCCACCGCCGGCATCTCGGGCAGCGCCTCGCCGCGCGCCGCCGCGATCCCGCGCGTGGCGTGAAACAGCAGGTTGCGCGACTTGAGCGCCGCGCGATACGCCGGATCGAACTCGCCGCGCTTCGCCGCCTCGATCGCCTCGACCAGCGCCGCGCGCGATTCGCCGAGCTGCCGCCGCACGCCGCCGAGCTTCATCGCTCGAGCCACTCGGAGTACGCGTCGAACGAGTAGTCGCGCCCGAGAAAATCTTTGACCAGTTGCGCGGCCGGCTTGGAGCCGCCGGGCTCGAGCACCGCGCGCCGGTAGCGCTGCGCGGTCGCGTGATCGAGCAGCCCATGATGGCGGAACACCGAGAACAGGTCCTTGGCGATCACGAGCGACCACATATACGTGTAGTAGATCGCCGAGTAGCCGCTCAGGTGGCCGAACGACTCGTGGAAGAACGTGCCGTCGACGTACTTGAACGGCGTGTACTGCTCCTGCAGCTCGGCGACCAGTTTCGTCGTGTCGAGGCCGCGCGGATCGCGCGCGTGCAATTCGAGGCTGGTGGCGGCGTAGAACATCTGCTGCCGCACCCACAGCCCCTTGCCGTACTCGTCGGCGGCGCGCGCGCGCTCGATCAGCTCCGCCGGGATCGGCTCGTCGGTCTGGTAGTGCCGCGCGAACGTCTTCAGCGTCTCCGGATCCCAGATCCACTCCTCCAGCATCTGCGACGGCGCCTCGACGAAATCCCACTCGGTGGCGACGCCCGACAAGCCGGCCCAGCGCACGTGCCCGCCGAGCACGTGGTGCAGCAGATGACCGAACTCGTGGAAGAACGTGCGTACGTCCGAGTGCTCGAGCAGCGCCGGCTCGGCACCCGGCCGCGAGAAGTTGCACATCAGCACGCCCTCGGGCAACCGCCGCTCGCGCACGCCGCTCGCCAGCGAGAATTGCGCGTAGTGTTTGTACTTGCCCTCGCGCGGGTGCATGTCGAGGTAGATGCGCCCGACGAGCCGCTCGCCCTCGCGCACGTCGTAGGCGTCGACCTCGGCGTGCCACACCGGCGCGGTCACGCGCTCGAAGCGGATGCCGAACAGATCGCCGGTGAGCTCGAGCACGCCGCGCTTGACCCGCTCGTACTCGAAGTACGGCCGCACCGCCTGCGAGTCGAAGCCGTACTCCTCGGCGCTGACGCGCTCGTGGTAGTAGGCGCTGTCCCAGCCCGAGACCTCGGCGGCCGACGGGTCGTCCTTTCTTTTGCGCTGCAGCAATTGCTGGTAGTCGCGGGCGGCGCGCGCCTCGGACGCGGCGCTGATGCGCGCGATGAACTCGGCGGCGGCGGTGGCCGAGCCGATCATCTTGTCCTCGGTGGCGTAGGCGGCCCACGTCGGGTAGCCGAGCAGCGTGGCCAATTCGTGGCGGCGCTCGAGCATGCGCGAGAGCACGTCGAGGTTCTTCGGATGGCCGCGCATGCGGTACTGCCGCCACAGCGCCTCGCGCGCGCGCGCCGACTTCGCGTACGTCACGAACGGGATGTAGTCGGTGTTGTCGGTGGTGATGACGCACTTGCCGGCAGCGTTCGGCGCGTGCGCCTTGCGGTAGTCGTCGGGCAGCCCGTCGAGGTCGGCGGGATCGAGCTCGACGCGCCGCACGTCGTCGATGATGTTCTTGCCGAACTCCTGGCCGATGCGCACCAGCTCGTCGCGCAATTCGCGCACGCGCGCGCGCGTGGCGTCGTCGCGATCCACGCCCGCGCGCCGCAGATCGCGCAGCGTCTTGCCGACGTAGTGATGGGTCGCCGGCTCCTGCCCGCCGAGATCGAGCGCCGCGAGCGCGTCGTAGACTCCGCGCTCGAGCGAGATCTCGGTCTGCAGCGCCTCGATCTCCTGCTCGGCGCGATCGGCGGCGTCGCGCATCGCCTGCTCGGGGTGCGCGTTGCGGCAGACGCTGGCGCGCGCCGCCGCGTCGCCGAGCAGCGCCATCGCGCCGTCGAACGCCGCCAGCGCGTCGTCGGTCTCGCGCGGCGTCGTCATCGCGCTGAGCCGCGCGATCTCGGCTTTGGCGCGCGCCATGTCGGCGTGGGCCGCGGCGAGGAACTCTTCCGGCGTGGCGGTGAGCGTCAGCGCGGCGTCGGGCGGGGGCGGCGACATGGGTGGGGAGAATACCCGATCGCCGCCGCGGTCACGCGCCGATGACGTCGGGCGCCTGCTGCATCGTCGAGCGCACCAGCGCCATCAGGCCGGCCGGATCGATCGGCGTCGGGTGCCAGCCCTCGGCGAACAAGCGCTGCGCCTGCTCGTCGAGATCTTCGCGCCCCGAGAGCAGGATGACCGGGAACGGCCGCTGTCCGTTGTGCCGCCGCTTCAGCTCCGCCAGCCAGTACAGCTCGTCGACGTCGCGCACGCCGAGATCGATCAGCGCCAGCGCCGGCGGCGCGCTGTTCACCAGCGCCAGCGCCTGCGCCTCGTTGACCGCCACGCGCACGTGAAAGCCTACGCCTTCGAGCAGCAGCGTGACGGGCAGCGCGACGTCGGGCTCGGCGCACTCCAGTAAAAGGTAATCGGACACGCGCGAAGGAATTGCACGCGACGAGCCAATCTCCGACGGGGAACGGGTGCGCCGAGCGCTTGCCTGCCCGGCGCCAGTGCCTACGAACGCTTGGGCGAATGAAGACCGTCTTCCCCGAATGGACGGACAACGCATATCGCGTCGTGCTCGCAGTCCTCGCGCTCGCCGGGGCGGCGCTGGTCGTCGGCCCGATGGTCTACGTGCGCACGCCGTATCACCAGCGGCGCGAATTTCCCGTCGAGCAGCCGGTGCAGTTCGACCACCGCCACCACGTGCGCGACGACTCGATCGACTGCCTGTACTGCCATTCGGGCGCCACGCACACGGCGTGGGCCGGCGTGCCGGCGACCGAGCTGTGCATGGGTTGCCATGCGCAGGTTTGGCCCGACTCGATCCAGCTCGAGCCGGTGCGGCGCAGCTATTTCTCGGGGCGGCCGATCGAGTGGAGCCGCGTGCACGCGCTGCCCGACTACGTCTACTTCAATCACGCCATTCACGTGAACAAGGGCGTCGGCTGCGCGACGTGCCACGGCCGCGTCGACCAGATGGCCGCGGTGTACCAGGTGGCGACGCTGCAGATGGACTGGTGTCTCGACTGTCACCGCGATCCCGCGCCGCGGCTGCGCCCGCGCGAGGCGATCACGTCGATGGAGTGGCAGCCGCCCGCGGGCGAAGCGGGGGAGCGGCTCGCGCGCGAGCTGGCCGCGGAGTACGGCGTCCGCAAGCTCACCAACTGCACCACGTGCCATCGATAGGAGCCGCGGCGTGAGCGAAACCGATCGACTGGTGCAGCTTCGCCTCGGGCCGCGCGAGCGGCGCGCGTGGCGCAGCCTCGACGAGCTGGCCGATCCGGCGGCGTTTCACGCGCGCGAGGCCGGCGAGTTCGCGCCCGGCGCCGACGAGCCGCCGCGGTTTTCGCGCCGCGGCTTCCTCGAGATGATCGGCGCGGGCCTGGCGCTCGCCGGGCTCGACGCGTGCGGGCGCGACGTGCCGCCGAAGATCCTGCCGTACTCGATCCAGCCGCGCGACGTCACGCCCGGCGTGCCGAGCTGGTACGCGACCTCGATGCTGCTCGACGGCTTCGCGACCGGCCTCTTGGTGAAGAGCGTCGAAGGGCGGCCGATCAAGATCGAGGGCAACCCCGATCATCCGGCGAGCCTGGGCGCGAGCGGCTCGTTTCACCAGGCGGCGGTGCTCGGCCTCTACGATCCGGATCGCGCGACGCGCGTGCGCCGCTGGAACGATCCGTCGACGTGGCAGGCGCTCATCGAGCGGCTCGCGCGCGCGCGCACCGACGGCGGCGCGGGGTTGCGCGTGGTGATCGAGCCGACCACGTCGCCGACGATCCATGCGCAGCTCGCCCGCGCGCGCGCGGCGCACCCGAAGATGAAGGTCACGTTCCACTCGGCCGGTTCGCCGATCGCGAACGCTCTGGCGGGAGCGCGGCTGGCGTTCGGGCGCGCGCTCGTGCCGCAATATCGGCTGCGCGCGGCCGACGTGATCGTGGCGCTCGATTCGGATCTGCTGGCGTCGGGGCCGTTCAGCCTGCGCTGGGCGCGCGAGTGGGCGGCGCGGCGGCGGCCGGCGAGCCCGGGCGCGGCGACCAATCGGCTGTACGCCGTCGAGCCGATGCCGACTCCGACGGGGATGGCGGCCGATCACCGCTTGCGCCGCCGCGCGAGCGAGATCGCCGAGGTCGCGGCTGCGCTCGCCGCCGCGCTGCCGAACGTGCCGCCCGAGCTGAAGCACGCGCTCGCCACTTCGCGCGGCGAGAATGCGCGCGGCGAGAATGCGCGCGGTGAGAATGCGCGCGACGACAACGCGCGGTTCGCCGAAGCGCTGGCGCGCGATCTCGCAGCGCGGCCGCGCGGCACGACGCTGATCGCCGCCGGCGAGCGCCAGCCGCCGGCGGTGCACGCGCTCGCGTACGCGCTCAACGCCTCGCTGGGAAATCTCGGCAAGACGCTCGTGTTCACCGCGCCGCCGCCGTTCGCCGACGGCGATCAGGATCTCGCCGCGCTCGCCGCCGAGTTGCGCGCCGGCCGCGTCGACACGGTGGTGATGCTCGAGGGCAACCCGGTCTACACCGCGCCGGCCGAGCTCGACTTCGCGCGCGCGCTCGAACGCGCCGGCGAGCGCATCTACCTCGGCGCGTACGAGGACGAGACCGCGCGCGCGTGCAACTGGTTCGCCCCCGCCGCGCACTGGCTCGAGTCGTGGGGCGACGGCCTGGCATGGGACGGCACCCTGTCGATCGTGCAGCCGCTCATCCGCCCGCTGCACGGCGGCAAAACGCCGCAGGAGCTGCTCGCCGTGCTGGGCGGCGATCGCGAGCCCGACGCGCATCGCCTGGTTCGCGTCACACACGCCGGCAAATTCGACTGGGACGCCGCGCTGCAAAAAGGCGTCGTCGACGGCAGCGCGGCGCCGGCGGTGAACGCGACCCTCGGCGCGCCCGCCGCCATCGCCGGCGCGTTGCGCGCGCTCGCGCCTCCGCCCGCGCTCGCGAGCGAGGCCAATCGCGCCGGCGCGGCCATCGAAGTCGACTTCGCCGCGTCGCCGACGGTGCACGACGGCCGCTTCGCCAACAACGCCTGGCTGCTCGAACAGCCCGAGCCCGCCACCAAGCTGACGTGGGACAACGCCGTCCTCGTCAGCCCCGCGACCGCCGCGCGCCTTGCGCTCGACAGCCAGGATCTCGTCGAGCTGCGCGCCGGCGATCGCAAGACGCGCGGCCCGATCCTGGTCGTCCCCGGCCACGCCGACGGCGCGTGCACGCTCTGGCTCGGCTGGGGCCGCGAAGGCGCCGAGCGTCTCGCCGAGGGCCGCGGCTTCGACGCCTATGCGCTGCGCACCTCGCGCGCGCCCGCCTTCGCCGCCGCGCAGCTCAGCAAGGTCGCCGGCACGCGCGAGCTCGCCACCACGCAGCGCCACCATTCGATGCACGGCCGCCCGATCGCCCTCACCGCCACCGCCGCCGAGTACCGCCGCGATCCCGACTTCACCGCCGAGCAGAAGCGCCCCGAGCCGAGCCTCATGCCCGCCGTTCGCTACGACGGCGTGCAGTGGGCGATGTCGATCGATCTCGCCCTCTGCACCGGCTGCTCCGCGTGCATGCTCGCGTGTCAATCCGAGAACAACGTCCCGGTCGTCGGCAAGGCGCACGTGCTCGAGCGCCGCGAGATGCACTGGCTGCGCATTGACACCTATTTCCAGGGCGCGCCCGACGATCCCGCCGTCGTGCACCAGCCGATGATGTGCCAGCACTGCGAGACCGCGCCCTGCGAGTACGTCTGTCCAGTGAACGCCACAGTCCACTCTTCAGACGGTCTCAATGAAATGGTCTACAACCGCTGTGTCGGTACGCGCTTCTGCTCCAATAACTGTCCATACAAAGTCCGCCGCTTCAATTGGTTCGATTGGTACAAACGCGAGCCGCAAAACCAGGGACTGCGCGAATTGCAGCGCAACCCCGACGTGACGGTGCGCGACCGCGGCGTCATGGAGAAGTGCACGTACTGCGTGCAGCGCATCCGCGAGCGCGAGATCGCCGCGCGCGTCGAGAACCGCGCGCTGCGCCCGGGCGAGGTAGTCAGCGCGTGCATGCAGGCGTGCCCGACGGGCGCGATCCAGTTCGGCTCGCTGTCGCACGAAGACACGCCAATGGTGGCTTGGCGCCGCGAGCCGCGCAGCTACGCCGTCCTCAATGAAGAGGGCACGCGCCCGCGCACGATGTACCTCGCGCGCATCGACAATCCCAATCCGGAGCTCGGCAAATGAGCGCCGGCGAGCCCGTGTTCATCGGCGCGCCGACCGACGCGCAGCTCACCGATCAGCTCCTCTCGCCGGTGTGGACGCCGCGCCGCCGCACGTTCCTGCTCGGCCTCGCGCTCACGCTCGCCGGCTCGGGCGCGTTCGCCGGCTTCATTCTCTATACGGTCATCGTCGGCATCGGCGCCTGGGGCAACAACATCCCGGTCGGCTGGGCGTTCGGCATCACCAACTTCGTCTGGTGGATCGGGATCGGCCACGCCGGCACGTTCATCTCGGCCATTCTGCTGTTGTTCGAGCAGAAGTGGCGCACGTCGATCAACCGCTTCGCCGAGGCGATGACGCTGTTCGCGGTCATCTGCGCGCTGCTGTTCCCGCTGCTGCACACTGGCCGCCCCTGGTTCGCGGCGTACTGGCTGATGCCGTACCCCAGCGTCCAGGGCATCTGGCCGCAGTTCAAGAGCCCGCTGACCTGGGACGTGTTCGCGGTCTCGACCTACTTCACGATCTCGCTGCTGTTCTGGTTCCTGGGCCTGGTGCCCGACCTGGCGGCGCTGCGCGATTCGTCGAAGAGCCGCGCCAAGCGCTTCGCCTACGGCATCTTCGCGCTCGGCTGGCGCGGATCGGGGCGGCACTGGGCCGAGTACAAGTGGGCGTACGTGTTGCTCGCGGGTCTGTCGACGCCGCTGGTGCTCTCGGTCCACACCATCGTGTCCTTCGACTTCGCGACGTCGGTGATCCCGGGCTGGCACACCACGATCTTCCCGCCGTACTTCGTCGCCGGCGCCGTGTTCTCCGGCTTCGCGATGGTCGCCACCTGGATGATCCCGGCGCGCGAGTTCCTGGGCCTCAAACACGTGGTCACCCCCAAGCACATCGAGATGATGTGCAAGGTCATGCTCGCGACCGGCATGATCGTCACCTACGGCTACGTGATGGAGCACTTCATCGCGTGGTACAGCGGTGACCCCTACGAGTTCGGGCAGTTCTTCCTGGTGCGCCAGCGCGGCCCGATGTCGGGCGTCTACTGGCTGATGATCTTCTGCAACTGCATCGTGCCGCAGATCTTCTGGACCAAGCGCGGCCGCACCAACCTGGCCGTGGTCTGGATCGCCTCGATCCTGGTCAACGTGGGCATGTGGTGCGAGCGGTTCAACATCATCGTGACCTCGCTTCACCGCGACTTCATCCCGTCGAAGTGGGAGAACTACTTCCCGACCTGGGTCGACATCAGCCTCTTCATCGGCACGATCGGCCTGTTTTCGACGCTGTTCTTGCTGTTCCTGAAGTTCGTGCCCGCGGTGGCGGTCACCGAGGTCAAGGAGCTGCGCCACGAGCTCGAGCACGCCGGGCATGGTCCGGCTCATGCCGGCGAGGAGAAGCACGCGTGAGCGGCGGCGGCGGTCACGGCAGCAGCTTCGTTCCGCGGCGCTTCGTCATCGCGCAGTTCGCGACCGCGGATGCGTTGCTCGACGGGACGCGCAAGGTGCGCGAGGCCGGGAACAAGAACCTGGATACGCACACCCCCTATCCGCTGCACGGGCTGGAAGAGGCTTTGGGGCTCGGCCGCCCGAAGATCCCGACGCTGGTGTTGCTGGGCGCGATCGCGGGCGCCTGTATCGCCTACGGGATGATCTATTACATGAACGTGATCGACTTCCCGATCAACGTCGCGAACCGGCCGCCGCACAGCCCGCCGACCAACATCCCGATCACCTTCGAGCTGGCGGTCTTGCTGGGCGGCACCTCTTCGTTCTTCGGGTTCTTCGCGCTCGCGCGGTTGCCCAAGCCGTATCACCCGGTGTTCGAGGCCGACTTCTTCGCGCGCGCGTCGATCGACGGCTTCTTCTTGTCGGTCGAGGTGCCCGAGGGCGACGACGTCGAGAAGGTCGCGGCCGACGTGCGCGGCGCCGGCGCGGTCGAGGTCCAGACGGTAGCGGAGTCGGAAAGATGAAGTCGGCGCCGTCGATGCACCTCCGATTTATTCGCCTTCGGGTGAGTTGCCTTCGGGCGCTCGTCGTCGCGCTGCCGCTGCTGTCGGCGGCCGCCTGCAACGAGAACGTCCTCGACCCCATGGCTGACAGCCAGCCCCGCGTTCACCAGTATTCGGAGAGCGTCTTCTTCGCCGATGGGCTTTCGATGCGCGCGCC
>DASREC010000257.1:0-5195 GCA_035652295.1 Polyangia bacterium | reverse complement strand
GTGGTGGCGGTGGTGGTGGTGGTGGCGGTGGTGGTGGCGGCGGTGGCGGCGGCGGCACGGGTTACGTCGTGCACGGCGTCGTGCGCAACGCGCGCGGCGGATTCGCCGTCGGCGTGACCGTGCACGCTGTCGACGCGGATCTGCGTCACGAGCGGCCGCTCGGCAACCCCGCCACCACCGACGCGAGCGGCGCCTATCGAATCCCGTATGTGCAAGCGCAGCTCGGCAGCGGCGAGATCGCCGCCGATTTGATCGTGCGCGCATTCACTGTGGCGCCGCCCGGCGCGATGCCCAAGCTGCTCGCCGAATCGCCGACGATCTTCAACGCGCCGCAGGACGCGACGGTCGATCTCGTCATCGGCGGCGACACGTACCTTGGCCCGTCGGAATACGAGCGTCTGGTCGCCGGCCTCCTGCCCGCGCTCGACGGCGTTTTACCCGAGGACCTCACGGTCGGCGATGTCAGCTGGCTCGTGCAAGAGACCGGCTTCGCCTACGAATGGATCGCCTCCTATGCCTACGGCTCGTTCCTGGCGAAGCAGACTGGAATCTCGGTCGAAGTCTTTTATGGATTGTTGCGCGAATCGATCCCGTTCCGCGGACTCGGCGTGTTCTCGCGCCCGTCGAGCGAGCTGGCCGCGGCGCTCAATGACGCGATCGCCAAGAACATCATCCGCACCTACGACGATGCGTGGGTGCAAAACGCCGTAAACCAACTGCAGCAACAAGGCGTCAAAGCGCTGCTCGGCACCGATCCGTCGGCGCTCGGCGCGCTGTTCACTGCGGCCGGCGTTCCGCTGCCGGCGCAGCAGGCGTTCGCGCAAGCGTATCTCGGCGCGCCCGCCACCACCGACGAGCTATGGAGCAACCTGACTACGTCGATCGGCGCGGCCGCGGTAAAGCAGCTTCAAACTGCGTTTCAATGGGGCGCGGTCACCTTCAATCATCCGCCACTCGTCGCCGTACTGGTCAAAGCGCTCAAGCAACCTTCGGACGTCGCCGGGCTTACCCTGGCCAATTGGCGCACGTATATCGATCAAGTCGGCGCGGCAGGACAACCGGCGGTGCCGGATCGGATTCAAGCCGCGACCGAGGACGAGCGACGCAGCTTCTACGCACAGCAGCTCTATGCCTTTGCGCACGACACGTTCTCCGCGACCGCGCTCTCGACCCAGCTGCAAGGCAGCACGCTCTCGACGGCACCGGCCGCGCAGGCGTTTCTCACCGCGCATCCGGAGTGGAACCTCGATCTCGTGCCGGCGCGCGCGTTCCTCGCCGCCAATACGGTCGATGCGCAGACGGGGGCCGCGCTCGGTCAGCTGCAGCGCGTGCACCGTGTGACTCAACAGGCCAACTGGTCGGTGAAGCTCCTGGAGAATCAGATCACGTCGGCGCAGGCGATCGCGCGCACCAGCGTCGATCGTCTGGCGCAGGTGACCGGCGCTGCGGCAGCCGAGGCGGCGGCGATGCGCGACCGCGCGCACGCGATCGTCGATGCGGGCGCGGCGATCCACGCGCGCTTCTCCGCGCGCTACAACCTGCCGTCGCTGCCGGCGGTGCCGCGCATGGAGCAAGTCACCGTCGAGGCCGAGCAATACCAGGACGTCTTCGGCCCTGCGCCGCTGTGCGCGTGCGAAGAGTGCGGCTCGGTGCTCGGCGCCGCGGCCTATCTCGTCGACCTGTTCCAGTTCCTGGTCAAGTGGTCGCAGCCGGCGTGGACCGAGCTGTTCGCGCGCCGCCCCGATCTGAAGGATCTCGAGCTGAGCTGCGCCAATACGCTCACGCCGCTGCCGCTCATCGATCTCGCCAATGAAGTGCTCGAGGCCGTCGCGCTGGGCCAACCGCCGGCGGCGCAGCAGACGACGTGGAGCGCGCCCGACCTGGCGGCGAACCCCGAGCATCTGAACAGCGCCGCATACACGCCACTCGCGGCCGCGACGTTTCCCTGGACGCTGCCGTTCGACCTCGCGCTCTCGGAGGCGCGCGTCTACCTCGAACACCTCGGCGTGTCGCGCTACGACTTGATGCTGACGCTCGCGTCGGCGACCGCGCCCGACGAAACCACGCTGGCGACCGAGCTGCTCGGCATGACGTCTGCCGAGTGGAGCACCATCGCCAACCGCGCCGCCGTCGCCACCGACGGCACCGCCGACCCGAACTGGGGCGGCAAATCGCCGTCGCAACTGCGCAGCGTGAAGTTGTTCCTTGCGCAAAGCGGGCTCGGTGCCGCCGAGCTGCCGCCGCTCTTGAATACCCGCTTCGTCAATCCCGAGTCGGTGCCGCGCAACGCGCGCATCGGGATCGAGATGAACAACGCGCTCTGTAATCCCGAGTCGGCCGAGTTCATCAACCTGCATGGCGACGGGATCGATCGCATCCGCCGCTTCGTGCGGCTCGAGCGGCGGCTCGGCTGGACGTTTGCCGAGCTGGACGCGGTCATCGCCGCGCTCGCGGGCGGCGTGCTCGACGGACCGGGCCTGCAGCGCATCGCGCGCCTGGAGCGCATCCGCCGCGCGACCCAGCTCTCGGTGATGGAGCAGCTCGCGTGGTGGGCGCCGCTCGACACCTATCCGGGCGCGGACGGACGCTCGCAATACGATGACGTCTACGTCTCGCGCGCCGGGATCTCGATCGGCACCTTGCCCGACAACGCGAGCGCGCCCGATCCGCTGGCGCTGAACGCGACCACGAAACAGCCGAACGGCGCCGCCGCGGGCGTCGCGATTCGCACGTTCCTACCGCGCATCATCGCGGCGCTCCACCTCACCGCCGATGAGGTCGAAGCGCTGCTCACGCCCGAGGTCGCCACGGGCTCGGGGCTCGACCTCGCGCTCTCCGTCGACAGTCTCTCGGCGCTGTATCGCGCGCTGTCGCTCACCCGCGCGGCGGCGCTCTCGCCTGCCGACTACGGCCGTCTGCGCCGCCTGAGCGCGCTTCGTCCGTTCGCGAACGATCTCGACTCCGCGCGCCTGTTCCTCGACGTGGCGCGCGCGGCGACCTCGAGCCCGCTGCCGCTCGCCGAATGGGCGTTCGCGCTGCGCGACGAGCCCATCGACACGTTCGCGTTCGCCGATGCCGACGCGACCGTCTTCCTGACGGAGCTGCGCACGGCGTTGCAATCGATCGACGCCGATCGCACCGCCGCCGAGAACGATCCCGATCCCGTCGGCGTCGTGCGGCGCAAGCTCGCACGCCTGGTGAGCGGCGCTGACCTGGTGGCGGCGATCGCGTTCCTCGACGAGGCACCGGGCACCTCGCTGGCCGCGCTGCCCAAGCCGCTCGACGCGCTCGGGCTCCCGAGCGCCGCCGTGACCAGCCTGGAGACCGCGACGCCCAATACGCCGGCGAACGTGCTGGCGCGCTATGCGCTCGTGCGCACGCCGCTGCTCGATCGATTAGACCTTCTCGACAAGACGTCGCTGATCATCAATCGATTGGCCGCGGCGGCTGCGACCAGCGTGAGCCTGGCGAATGCGCTGGCGCGCGATCCGTTCGGCCCGCCCGCCGGCCGCGCGCTGCTGACCGTGCTGCTCGAGGCGCCCGTCGTCGACGACACGGTGGTCATCGCTCGGGCGACCGCCGCGCTGCAGCCCGCCTATGCGGGGCTGCGCCTGTTCGGCAAACAAGCGTTGGTCGCCGGTCGATTGGGCATCGTCAAAGACGAGCTGATCACGATTCAAAGCGGGCAGGCGACGCTCGGTTGGCTGGACTGGACACGTTTTCCGGCGAAGGCGGGCGATCCGCCGCTCGCGTGGGAGGGCGTCGCCGGGCTCGTGCAGTACGTGGCGCTGCGCAAGAGCGTAGCGCACGGCCGCGCGCCGCTATGGGAGTTGTTCGCGCTCGCGGCCCAAGCGGCGCCCGCCGCCGTCACCGCCGCCGATTGGCGCAATCGCTTTCTCGCGGAGCTGGCGCGCCGTACCGGTTGGGAAGACGTGGCCAGCGACGCCGCCGAAGCGCCGAACCTCGACGCGCTCGCCGATGCGCTCGGCTTCAATCAGCGCAGCGCGTTTCAAACCATCGACGCCTATGTAAAGCTCGCCGCCGCCGTCGCACTCGCCAAACGCATGGGCCTGCCCGGCAAGACCATCGGCGGCGCGGCCACCAACTGGCGCATCGACGTCACGCCTTCGTTGTCGGCCGACATCAAAGGCGCCGCACGCTCCAAGCACGCCGCCGGCGATTGGTTGAGCATCGCCAAAGCGCTGCGCGATCCTTTGCGCGAACAGCAGCGAGACGCGCTGCTCGGCTACGTCGTCGGCAACCGCGCCCTCTACGCCGACGCGAACGTCGCTTTCGACAAGCTGCTCATCGACGTGCAGATGTCCGCGTGCTGCCTCACCTCGCGCATCAAGCAGGCGGTGGGCTCGACGCAGCTCTTCATCGAGCGCTGCCTGCTCGGCTCCGAAGGCGATCCGCTGCGCCTGCCGCCCGAAGCCGCGTGGCAGTGGAAATGGATGCGCGACTATCGGGTGTGGGAAGCCAATCGCCAGATCTTCCTTTATCCGGAGAATTGGCTGCAGCCCGAATTGCGCAGCGACAAGACAAAGTTCTTTCAAGAGCTGGAAGACGAGCTGCACCAGAAGGCGATCACGTCGCAGAACGCCGAGGACGCGCTCCATCACTATCTGGAGAAGCTCGATAGCGTCGCCAAGCTTGAGATCGTCGGGTTCGTGACGCAAGCGGGTGCGTTCAACAGTCTTTCGAATGATCCCAAAGAAGACACCACGGCGGTGCACGTCATCGGCCGCTCGCAGGGGGCGCCGAGCATTTATTATTACCGCCGCCTCGAGCGCGGCTGGCACTGGACGCCTTGGGAGCAGATCAATATCGACATAACCGGCGACCACGTGATGCCGTTCATCTGGCATCGCCGCCTGTTTCTCTTCTGGCTCCAGTTTCACGAGAAGAGCGATCCGTCGGCGCAGAAGTCGCCCGACATCAGCGGACCGAACAACGAGATAAAACCGACCGCGCTGCCGTCGCCGACCAAGCACCTCGAGATCAAGGTCGCGTGGAGCGAGCGCAAGAGCGATCGCTGGCTGCCGCGCCGCATGTCGAACGACGTGCTGATCGCCGATCCCGCCGACGCGAGCCTGCTTCCGCTGTTCAACACCCACGCCTACGTCGACGGTACGGCCGCGGGCGCGCTGCACGTGCAAGTCGTCTTGAATCAGTTCTTCGTCTCTCACGACACG
>DASREC010000256.1:0-8792 GCA_035652295.1 Polyangia bacterium | reverse complement strand
CGCGCACGCGCTCGCCCTCCCAGCGCCGCGGCCACAGCCCGAGCGTGAACAGCGACTCGAAGATGCGCGACGGCGCCAGGTACACGTCCTGCCCCATCCAATATTGAATCGGCCCGACGGCGCGCGCGCCGAACGCGCCGCCCACGTCCTGCTCGTAGTGCAGGAGGTGCCCGCGCCCCGGCTCGCCGACGTACGAGTCGAGCGTGTTGTTCTCGAGCGTGTCGATGTTGTTGACCCACTCGCTGAACGTGCCGAACGCGCGCAGGTCGCGCCGGTCCTGGTGCGGCACGCGATCGTTCGCGTCGTCGGGGCGCCGCCCGTAGAACTGGAACGGCCCGACGATCTTTCCCTCGATCCAGCGGCTGGCGACGGCGCGGATGGTGCCGTCCGAGCGGCGCGGCAGGATCGCGATCAGCTGCGCCAGCCGCTCGGCGTCGAGCGGCAACGAGCGGCCGAAGTCGTCCTTCATGGTCGCGTCGGGCGCGAGCACCAGCTGGCTCGGATGAAAATCGATGATCGCCTCGTCGGGCACCAGCCAGCCCGCCGCCCACGCCAGCCGCGAGACCACCACCTCCGTCGAGGTGTCGAGCCCGATCAGCCCGGGCGGATCGATCTTGAGCGCGTATTTTTTCCCGCGCGCGTCCTTGACCACGAAGCCGAGGTTGGCGCCTTCGCTCTTGCCCTTGGTGACGGTGAGCGGCGGCACCGGCGCGATGCCGTCGATACGCCCGCGCGTGATCGCCTCGGCGCCGAGCGGGCGCAGGCGCACCGCGCCGTCCTCGCCGAGCTCGCGCCGCGGATCGGAGTACCACGACGAGTCGGGCACCTCGTCGAGCGCGTTGACGTTCACCGCCTCGCGGCCGTAGTCGACGTCGAGGATGCGCTCGGCCGGCAGGAACAAGGCGTCGCGCAGGCCGATCCAGGTGCCCATCGGATCGCGCGTCTTCGGCAGCGCGATGGGCGCGTCGTCCGGCTCGCGCCACAGCACCGCGCGATCGCTGAAGCGCAGCGACGGCGAGCAGCCGAAAAGTGAAATGGAGTTCACTATTGTCAGAAAAAGTGAAATGGGTTTCATGTTTCACGGCTCCGTCGAGGCGGCGAAGAAAAACTGCCAGCCGTTGCTGCTGCCGAACCCGTAGGCGCCCTCCATGCTCAAGAAGAACTGCGAGTACGTGCGCACGCGCAGGCCGCCGCCGAGCGCCGGCACCATGGCGTCGACCGAGAAGCCGGCGAAGCGCTGCCCGAACACGCCGCCCCAGTCGGCGAACAGCATCGCGTCCATCCACATCCACACCGGCCAGCGGTACTCGGCGCTCAAGAGCAGCGACGAGAAATCGCGGTAGCGTCCGGGCCGCGCGCCGCGCAGATCTTCGTGGCCGCCGAGCACCACCAGCTCGGAGAACGGCACCGGCGCGTCGCCGATCGGCAGCAGCAGATCGCTGGTCGCGCGCAGCACCAGCACGCGGCTGCGCTGCCACAGATCGATCGCCGCCTCCACGCCGCCGTGCAGCCGCACGTAGCTCGACGGATCGGAGTCGCCGAGCCCGTGCGTGTACTGCAGTTCGAGGTGCACGATCGCGCCCGACGACGGCGACACCATCGAGTCGCGCGTGTCGACGCGCACCGCCGCCGCGCCGCGCAGGAACTGCGTCCCCTGGCGAAAGCCCGGCACCAGCCGCTCGTCGATGGTGCCGGGGATGCACACCGCGCGCGCGTCGCGCACGCAGTAGACCTCCTCGATCGGCAGGTCGCCGCCGATCAGCCTCCCGTTGCCGAAGCGCCGCAGCCCGAAGCGCCCGCCGAACAGGAAGCGCACCGGCGCCGCCGCGATCACCTGCGCGTGCCCGTCGAGGTCGAACGCGTCGACGGCGTAGCGCGAGCCGTTGGGCACGCCGGTCGACGGGCCGACGCCGGTGAAGAGCTGATCGTTGCGGCGGTTGTAGGTCGCTTCGAACGCGGCCTCGACGGCGCGCCGCTCCGGCGTCGGGCGAACGTGCGTCTGGATGAAGACGATGTTGGGATCGGCGCCGGAGACCGTGAGATCGAACGACGTGCCCGGCCCGATGAAGCGGCGATCGAAGAACGTGCCGCCGAAGATCGGGACGAAGCCGGCGGTGTAGCTCAGCGTCGGGCGCACGCCGACGAGGCCGTCCTCCGACGTGATGAGGCGCATCACCCGGCGCACGATGTGATGGCGCTCGGACCACTCGGTGAGCGCGCGCACCGGGTACTCGAGCCCGCGCTCGAACATGCGGAACGGCCACAGCAGGATGCGCGGGATCCACAGCGCGCGCGCCCTCGCCGCCCGCGGATCGCGCGCCCGGCCGTCGAAGCGCTCGCCGCGCGTGACGTCGGGCGGCGGGCGCTCTTCCGCGAGCGACACGCCGGCGCTCGTCAAGATGAGCGCGAACGAAATCGCGCGGGCGTGATGCGAAACCATGAGAATGGGTCTTAAGCGCGCGCGCGACGCGGTCCATCGGTTGCATAGCGCTGGCTTGACGCACCGGTGAGCATGGTTACTTTGCGCGGTTGGGAGACGTGCGATGAGACTGGACAAGCTGACGATCAAGACGCGCGAAGCGCTGGTGGCCGCGCAGGACCTGGCGGCGCGCACCGGCCAGCCGGAGATGCAGCCCGAGCACATCCTGGCGACGCTGCTCAAGCAGGAGGGCGGGCTGGTCGTCCCGATCCTCAAGAAGGTGGGCGCCGACCCGGAGCGCGTGCAAGCGGCCCTCGAGACGGAGATCGCCCGCCTGCCCAAGCAGGAGGGCGGCATCGAGGTCGGGCTGTCGCGGCGCGCGCGTGATCTAATAGAGGCGGCCGAGCGCGAGGCAGAGGCGTTCAAGGACGAGTACACCTCGACCGAGCACCTCCTGCTGGCGCTGCTCAAGAAAGATTTCGGCGCGGCGACCAAGGTCCTCAAGCACGCGGACGTCAGCTACGACGCGGTCCTCCAGGCGCTCACCGAGGTGCGCGGCACTCAGCGCGTCACCGACGAGAATCCGGAAGGCAAGTACCAGGCGCTCGAGCGCTACACGCGCGACATGACCGAGAGCGCGCGCAAGGGAAAGCTCGATCCGGTGATCGGGCGCGACGAGGAGATCCGCCGCGCGATCCAGGTGCTGTCGCGGCGCACCAAGAACAACCCGGTGCTGATCGGCGAGCCGGGCGTCGGCAAAACGGCGATCGTCGAAGGAATAGCCCAGCGGATCGCCAGCGGCGACGTTCCGGAAGGGTTGAAGGACAAGCGCGTGCTGGCGCTCGATCTGGGCGCGCTGGTCGCGGGAACGAAATATCGCGGCGAGTTCGAGGATCGGCTGAAGGCGGTGCTCAAGGAGATCGAGGCGGCCACCGGGCGCGTGATCCTGTTCATCGACGAGCTGCACACGCTGGTCGGCGCGGGCGCGGCCGAGGGCGCGCAGGACGCGGCCAACATGCTCAAGCCGGCGCTGGCGCGCGGCGAGCTGCGCTGCATCGGCGCCACCACGCTCGACGAGTATCGCAAGCACGTCGAGAAGGACAAGGCGCTCGAGCGGCGCTTTCAGCCGGTGTTCGTCGGCGAGCCGTCGGTGCCGGACACGATCGCGATCCTGCGCGGGCTCAAAGAAAAATACGAGGTGCACCACGGCATCCGCATCCGCGACGGCGCGCTGGTGGCGGCGGCGCGGCTGTCGTCGCGCTACATCGCCGATCGCTTCCTGCCCGACAAGGCGATCGATCTGATCGATGAAGCGGCGTCGCGGCTCAAGATGGAGATCGACTCGCTGCCGGAGCCAATCGATACGCTGCAGCGAAAGATCATCGCGCTCGAGATCGAGAACCAGGCGCTGGAAAAAGAGAACGATCCGATCTCGCAGAAGCGCAAGGTCGAGGTGCAGCGCGAGATCGGCGATCTGAAGGAGCAGGCCGGCGCCATGAAGGCGCAGTGGCAGCGCGAGAAGGAGCTGATCTCGAAGCTGCGCGAGGTCAAGGAGGCGATCGACAAGGCCAAGACCGAGGCCGAGCTGGCGCAGCGGCGCGGCGATCTCAACCGCGCGGCCGAGCTGCGCTACGGCATTTTGCCGCAGCTGGAGAAGCAGCTCGCCGAGGCCAACGCCAGGCTCGAGGCGGCGAAGAAGGGCGGCGCGACCTTCCTGCGCGAAGAGGTCACCGAGGAGGACGTGGCGGCGATCGTCGCCAAGTGGACCGGGATCCCCGTCGAGAAGATGCTCGAGGGCGAGCTCGAGCGGCTATCGCGCATGGAGGAGCGGCTGCACACGCGCGTGGTCGGGCAGGAGCAGGCGATCGAGGCCATCTCGAACGCCGTGCGCCGCGCGCGCGCCGGGCTGCAGGATCCCAAGCGGCCGATCGGCTCGTTCATCTTCCTCGGCCCGACGGGCGTGGGCAAGACCGAGCTGGCGCGCGCGCTGGCGGAGTTTTTGTTCGACGACGAGTCGCACATGGTGCGGCTCGACATGGGCGAGTACATGGAGAAGCACACGGTGGCGCGGCTGGTCGGCGCGCCTCCCGGCTACGTCGGTTACGAAGAGGGCGGGCAGCTCACCGAGGCGGTGCGGCGCCGTCCCTACTCCGTCGTGCTGTTCGACGAGATCGAAAAGGCGCACCCCGACGTGTTCAACACGCTCCTGCAGGTGCTCGACGACGGGCGGCTCACCGACGGGCAGGGACGCACCATCGACTTCAAGAACACGGTCATCCTCATGACCTCGAACGTCGGCTCGCAGTTCATCCGCGACGTCGAGGACGTGTCGACGCCCGAGGTGCGCGCGCAGATCGACGCCGCGCTCAAGGCGGCGTTCAAGCCGGAGTTCTTGAACCGCGTCGACGACATCATCGTGTTCCACAAGCTGGGCAGGGACGAGCTGCGCGTGATCGTCGAGATCCAGCTCGCGCACCTCCGCAAGCTGCTCCACGAGCGCGGGCTCAAGCTCGAGCTCACGCCCGACGCCGTCGATCTGCTCACCGAGCGCGGCTACGATCCGGCCTACGGCGCCCGCCCGCTCAAGCGCGCCATCCAGCGTTACTTGCAGGACCCGCTCGCGCGGGCCATCATCGCCGGACAGTTCAAGCCCGGCGACGTCATTCAAGGCAAACGACAGGGGGACGCGATCGCATTCGGCAAGGTGCTCTTCGCCGGCAATGAGCGAGGCACCGACGAGGCGGCGTAAAAGATCATGGCGGCTCCGAAGGACTACTACAAACAGCTCGGCGTCTCCGAGACCGCCAGCGCCGACGAGATCAAGAAGGCGTATCGCAAGCTCGCCAAGCGCTATCACCCCGACGCCACCGGCGGCGACAAGACCAAAGAGGCGCGCTTCAAAGAGGTGTCGGAGGCGTACGAGACGCTCGGCGACGACAAGAAGCGCGCGGCGTACGACGAGCTCCGGCGCAATCCGTTCGCCGGCGGAATGCCGCGCGGCGGGCCGGGCGCCGGGCCGTTCGCCGGCGGCGGCGCGAACGTCGACCTCAACGAGATCTTGAATCGCATGCGCGGCGAGGTCCGCGCGTCGCGCGGGCGCTCGCGGCAGCAGCAGGCGAGCGGCGGCGCGGCGGCCGATCCGTTCGCGCCGTTCAACCAGGGCGGCGGCGGAGGCGGCGGGTTCGGCGACCTGTTCGAGATGTTCGGCGGCGGCGGCGGTCCCGAGCCGCGGCGCGCGCGCGGCGAGGACGTGGTGGCGCGCCTCGAGGTCGAGCTGCCCGAGGCCGCGCTCGGCAGCGAAAAGGAGATCGTCGTCGACGGCAAGCACCTCAAGGTCAAGATCCCGGCCGGCGTCACCGACGGCAAGACCATCCGCCTCGCCGGCCAGGGCGAGCCCGGCGGGCGCGGCGTTCCGCCCGGCGATCTCTTGATCGAGCTGCACGAGCGCCCGCACCCGCGCTTCAAACGCGTGCAGCCCGGCTCGCCCGACGTCGAGGTCGAGGTGCCGGTTCCCGTCGACGCCGCGATCCTCGGCGGCAAGGTGCAGGTGCCGACGCTGGAGGGGCCGGTGGTCAACTTGACGGTGCCGGCGGGATCGTCGAGCGGCCGCAAGCTGCGCCTGCGCGGCAAGGGTGCGCACGTGTCCAAGGATGCGCGCGGTGACCTGTATGCTAATATTTCAGTGCAGGTCCCGTCGGAGATTTCGCCGCGCGCGCGGGAGCTGATTGAAGAGTTCGCCAAGCTGACCAAGAAGTAGGAACCATGAAATACGCAGCACCGTTTTTTTTGTGCATCGCAGCAATTTCCGGCTGCGCGCATCGACAGGTGTGCGCGGAAAGTGAACCGCCCGCGTCGCCGATCGCGACCGTGACGCTGAGGGACGCGCCCAAAGCGGGCGAGTGCCAGGCGGTGTCGCAGATCGAGGCCGGCTCGACCGGCCCGTCGGCGCGCGTGCGCTACAAGGCGGCGGTCCGCCTGCTCGGCGAGCAGGCGAAAGCGCAAGGCGCCAACCTGCTCGTGGTCGGCGAGCCGGAAGATCGCGGCGGCATCATGAAATTGATCGGCGACGCGCTCCGCTGCCCTCACTGATAGGCACCGCTCGTCGCTGATCAAGACCCGGGCCGCTGTAGTTGCTACCGCCTCCGAGCGTCTTACGTTGTCGTCATGTCTAGAAACGAACTGCAGACGCTGCCTGTGCTGCCGCTGCGCAACCTGGTCCTGTTCCCGGGCGTGGTGCTGCCCGTCGACGTCGGGCGTCCCGGCTCGCTCAAGCTGGTCGACGACGTGGTGCGCCGCCAGCCGGCGCGCGTGATGATCGCGACGCAGAAGGATCCGCAGAACGAGGAGCCGTCGCCCGACGAGCTGTACCCGATCGGCGTCGAGGCCGAGGTGCTCAAGGTCGTCAAGCTCTCCGAGACGCGCGTGACCATCGTGGTGCGCGGGCTCGAGCGGCGGCGGCTCGGCGTGTTCTCGCAGGTGCAGCCGTACCTGCAGGCCGACGTGCACGCGATCGAGGAGACCGAGGGCAAGAGCCCCGAGGCCGACGGGCTGGCGATGGCGGTGCGCGAGGCGGCCAAGCAGGTGATCGGCCTTTCGCCCGACATCCCCGACGAGAACGCGCAGGTGCTCGACGCGGTCCGCGAGCCGTCGCGGCTGGCCGACCTGGCGGCGGCGAGCCTGGAGCTGCCGACCGAGGAGCGCATCGCGCTGCTCGGCGAGCTCGACGTGACCGCGCGCCTCAAGCGCGTGCTCGAGGCGCTGCAGCACCGCGTGCAGGTGTTCCAGGTGAAGGAGAAGATCGACACGCAGGTGCGCGAGGAGTTTTCGCGCCACCAGCGCGAGGCGGTGCTGCGCCAGAAGCTGAAGGCGATCCAGGAGGAGCTGGGCGAGTTCGACGACGGCGAGGACGTCTCGGAGTTCGACGAGAAGATCAAGAGCGCCGGCATGCCGGAGGAGGTCGAGAAGACCGCGCGCAAGCAGCTCGATCGCTTGAAGGGCATGCCGTCGGCGTCGGCCGAGTACACCGTCACGCGCACGTACCTCGAGTGGCTGGTCGAGCTCCCGTGGTCCAAGCGCACCGAGGACCAGCTCGAGCTGGCGGCGGCGCGCGACATCCTCAACGCCGACCACTACGATCTCGAGAAGGTGAAGAAGCGCATCCTCGAGTATCTCGCGGTGCGCAAGCTGGCGCCGAAGAAGAAGGGGCCGATCCTGTGCCTCGCCGGTCCGCCCGGCGTCGGCAAGACGTCGCTCGGCAAATCGATCGCGCGCGCGCTCGGCCGCGAGTTCGTGCGCATCTCGCTCGGCGGCGTGCGCGACGAGGCGGAGGTGCGCGGCCATCGCCGCACGTACATCGGCGCGCTGCCGGGACGCATCATCCAGGGGATGAAGCGCGCGGGCACGCACAACCCGATCTTCATGCTCGACGAGATCGACAAGCTCGGCGCCGATTTTCGGGGCGACCCGTCGGCGGCGCTGCTCGAGGTGCTCGACCCGGAGCAGAACAACTCGTTCAGCGATCACTACCTGGAGGTGCCGTTCGATCTCTCGGAGGTGATCTTCATCGCCACGGCGAACGACCTGACGCCGGTGCCGCCGGCGCTGCGCGATCGCATGGAGGTGATCGAGCTGCCGGGCTACACGCGCACCGAGAAGCGGCACATCGCCGAGCGCTACCTGGTGCCGAAGCAGCTCTCCGAGCACGGGCTCACGCGCGATCACATCGCGGTGACCGCGCACGCGCTCGACGAGATCATCGACCACTACACGCGCGAGGCGGGCGTGCGCAACCTCGAGCGCGAGGTGGCCAACGTGATTCGCGCGGTGGCGGTGAAGGTGGCGTCGGGCGAGACCATCAAGGCGGAGCTGGGCGCCGCCGAGGTGCACGAGTACCTCGGGCCGCCGCGCTTCTTCTCGGACATCGCCGAGCGCACCGAGGAGCCGGGCGTCTCGACGGGCCTGGCGTGGACGCCGACGGGCGGCGACATCCTGTTCATCGAGGCGTCGCGCATGCCGGGCAAGGGCAACCTCAACTTGACCGGGCAGCTCGGCGCGGTGATGAAGGAGTCGGCGCAGGCGGCGCTCTCGTACGTGCGCTCGCACTCGAGCGCGTGGGGGCTCGAGCCCGACTTCCTCGAGAAGATCGATCTGCACCTGCACGTCCCGGCGGGCGCGATCCCGAAGGACGGCCCGTCGGCGGGCACCGCGATCCTGACGGCGATGGTGTCGCTGCTCACCGGGCGGCGCGTGCGCGGCGACGTGGCGATGACCGGCGAGATCACGCTGCGCGGTAACGTGTTGCCCGTCGGCGGCATCAAAGAGAAGTTGCTGGCGGCGCACCGCGCCGGGATCAAACGGGTGATTCTGCCCGAGC
>DASREC010000255.1:0-20310 GCA_035652295.1 Polyangia bacterium | reverse complement strand
CCTTGTCTCCGAGTCGTCCCTGTCCCGGCATGCAGTCAATGATACGCGAGATCGAAACGATTCAAAACCATATCAAAACCGGTGCAAAAGGTGGGAGCGCGGCCCCGGGCGCGCTTGTCATGGCGGAGACGCGGCGGCCGGCGCAAACCGGCGAGATCGCGGCGTCCGACGCGTGGCGTTTTCTTTGCAGCGAAGCCGCGCGATGAGCCGCAGGGATCGATGGCTGGCCGCGCTGAGTCGCGCGATCTTCGTCGCCGCGCTCGCCGCGCTCGCCGCGACGGCGCCCGCGTGCAACCGATGTTCGGGCGTGCAGGTCTCGGGCAGCAGCCCGCCGGCCAGTTTCGCGCGCTTCTCGGCGCAGCTCGACGGGCGCGACGTCTCGCCGAAGGAGCTCGACGTCGTCATGGTCGGCGGCCTCGCGGGCGCGCCCGGCTTTTCCATATCGGCGCCGGCGCTGGAATTCCAATGTCCCGACGACGTGGACCTGAACCACGCGGTCACCGCGCCGCTCGACTCGTTCTGCCCGCACGCGTTCGCGCGCGCGTTCGTGACCGCGACGAGCGACCTGCGCTTTCCGCTCGCCGGCGCCGGCGCCGCGATCTCGGTCGTCGCGTCGTCGGGCAATTTTCCCGTCGACACGCAACATCTCCCGCGCGCCGTCGACGCGCGCCTGGCGCTCGCGCTCCAGGTGCCGGCCGTGATCCTGCAAAACGCCGAGGGCCACCAACTCCAGCTCGCGGTGAGCCAGCTCCTCGTCGAGGACGACGCCACCTACGAGCCGGCCTCGTTCGCGTGCCCGAGCGGCGGCGGCGTCCCCTGACGCGCGCGCGAAACCGATCGAAACCATATCAAAACCGGTACACGCGAATAATCGCGCGCCGCGCTTCGACGCGCCGTCACGGACAGCCGCCGTCGCTGTAGCCGTCGATCAGCTGCTGCGCGACCAGCGGCTGGCTGGCGTCGTTGCGGCTGTGATCGGTGAGCACGTCGAACGCCTCCTCGGCGGCGGCGATGGCGTTGTGCACGCGCCCGATGGTGGCCGCGCCCGACTCCTGGTTGACGCCGAGGTCCGCGTCGTCGCGCCAGGCCTTGCCGCAGCTCGGCTCGACGCGCGCCACCAGTTGGTCGGCGATGAGCGCGTGCAAGTCTTCGTGCTCGAGGAGCTTGGCCGAGACGGCGGGCTGGAGCGCCTCGAGGTTGATCAGCCCGTAGCAGGTGTCGCGCGCGGTGTGCGTGACCTCGGCCTCGCCGTGCTCGTTGATCCAGGTGAAGTCGGTGAAGCCGGTGTTGTTGTCGAGGTCGTTGCGGATCTGCTGCGCGAACGACATCACGTCGGCCGCCCCGTCGGTGCCGGCGAGGTCGGCCATCATTTTTTTCAGGAAGGCGTTGGGCTCGGTGGCGGCCGCGGCGGTGAGCGCGGCCCGGATCGCGGCCGAGAGCATGGCCACGCTGTCGCCGGGGTTGTAGGTGAACTTGATCGCGCGCGTGGTCTTGACCGTATCGGTGCCGGGCGCGCCGGCGTCGTTCTCGCAGAAGCAAGCGAACAGCGCCAACGCCGCGAGCAGCGACACGCGCACCATCGGCGACCGACGCACTATTAATGATAGACGCCGAATCGCGCGCCCGTGCAAGCGCACCGCACGCCGAGCGGCCGGCCGCCCGATAGCAGTTGACCCCGCGCCTCCGCCGGCGCAGATTACGCGTGGAACCGGGGGCGAAACGGTTTCGACGGAGGTGTACTTCGTAGAAGGTCGCGTGCCGAGGGCTCCTGTCACCTCGTAAATCCACGGGAACGTAGAAACGCGAACGACAACGCGTACGCTCTCGCTGCCTAAACCACAGTAGAGAGCCGTCTCCCGCGGAAGTGCTCACGGTCCGCGATGGGGCGCCAATTCAGTGAGCTAGTCCCCGCCGAGCGCTCGTCGCGGCGGGGGCGAAACAACAGGACGGGCTAGATTGCGGCAGGGCCCGTCGGCGGGCACAGCCGCCGTCGAATCCAAATCCGCCGAACATGCACGTAGGGGCCGCTACGCAGCACTTTCGGACCCGGGTTCGACTCCCGGCGCCTCCACTACTATCCCGCGCGAATCCGGCGCCGTTGCGGCGCCCATACGCCGCGTCCAGCCACACCACACGAGCCTGCGCCGCCAGAGGCTCGGCGAGGATGCTCGCATGAGCCGAACTGCGGCAAAATGCCGCACATTGCGTGGTTGCGCTTCATGTTAGAATACGAAGTCGACATGGACGAGCTGCGGGGCCGTACGGCCCTCATCACCGGCGCCAGCAGCGACATCGGACACGAGACCGCGAAGCTGCTGGCGCGCGCGGGGGCGCGGCTGGCGCTGGTGGGCCGTTCGTTGGAGCCACTGGAGGCGCGGCGCGCAGATCTCGACGGCGCTGCCGGCGTCGAGCTGTTCGCCGCCGATCTGCGCGACGGCACCGCCATCGAGTCGCTGCACTCGCGCGTGGTCGAGCGCGCCGGGGATCCCGACGTCCTGGTCCACGCCGCCGGCGTCTGGCACGACGGCGGGTCGCGGCTGCAGGGGCCGCTGCTTCAGGACACGCCGCCCGCGGTCGTCGACGACGTGCTCGACGTCGGCCTACGCGCGCCCATTTTGCTCGCGCGGCTCGTGCTGCCGGCGATGATCCTGCGGCGCGCGGGAAAAATCGTCTGCATGTCGTGTGGCTTCGCCGGCGCGCATGAGGCCGTGGGCTGGCTCCACTACTACGTCGCCAACCTCGCGGTGCGGCACTTCGTCGAGGGGCTGGCGGCAGAGACGCGGCCAAACGAGATCCAAGTGAACGCGGTCGCCCCCTGGTTCGTCGCAACCGGGCCAGTGCGCCGCTTCTATCCGGCCGAGGCAGCGCGAGCGCTCGCGCCCGTCGATGTGGCACGCCTGATCGCGTTCCTGGTCTCGCCCTCGGCCGATCACGTAAGCGGGCAGGTCATTGAGCTGCGCACCAAGGCCGATCACTGATGCGCCCAAAGGCGGAGAGGCGATGAAACCCTTCGAATGGTGGAAAGATCGGCTCGAGGCGATCTCGTTCGTCTGCATCATCCTCGGCGCCATCGTCGCCTACTTCGAGTGGAACGATAAGAAGACGGAGGATCGCGTAACCGCCGCGCACAAGGCGTACGACGACGTAGACGCGCGCTTCGTGGACTTTCTGCACGCGTGCGCGGATCATCCCGAGATCGACTGCAACAGCCGCTCGCTTGACGCCGCGCAGCTTCAATCGGCCGAGTTCAAGCTCGGACCGCTGGAAAAGGAGCGGCAGCGCGTCGTCTACACGATGCTGATCGATCTCTTTGAGGTCGCGTATCAGCGCTACCACGATCCCGTTTTCCTCAAGGCGTTGGGCGCCGACGCCGACGATCAATGGAGCGGCTGGCTCAAGTACTACAACAAGTTCATGATACGCCCAGCGTTCAAGAGAGTCTGGGACGAAGTCGGCGACGAGTACGTGGGCGGCTTGCAGAAATGCATCAACGCGATCGTGCGCGACCTGCCGGCGGCGCCGAATCACCAAGCGACGCCGAAAGAGTGCGCGCTACGCTGAACGGAAACCGTCGAAGCGGGCGGGCGCTCGCGCGTGGATGGCGCCCGTCGTGTCGTCCGCGCGCTGCGCAAAGTCGCTTCCAATGCCTTCTTCGACATTGTCAGAGCCGCGGGCGGCGTGCTGAACCATTTGGAGCGGCTCGGGCTCTGACTCCAATCGGCAGGTTGGAGGCGGCGTAACGGACAGACCTCGAAGTAGTGCGAAGCGCTGCATTCTCAGCACGCAGTCGGCCGTGACGAACGCGCGTGCTTTGTTGTGCCGCCGGGGGGCCGGCGCTCTAATGGAGCTCGATGGACCAACTTCCGCGGGCGGTGCCGTGGGCTTTGGCGGCGGCGGGCGCGATGGTCGCGCACGGCCAGAGTGCGCGGCTCGGTTGGCGCGAGGTCGCCGCGCGCCGACGGCTGCGTGCGCGGGCGGCGCGGGCGCAGGCGGGTGAGGCGCGGGCCGAGGCGTTGCTCGAGCAGCGCGGCTTCGTCGTGGTCGCGCGCCAGGCGACGGAGGAGTGGAGCGTGCGCCGCGGGCGCGACGAGCACCGGTTCAAGCTGCGCGCCGACTACCTCGTCGAGCGCGGCGGGCGCCGATTCGTCGTCGAGGTCAAGACGGGTCGCGAGGCGCCGAGCCTCGACTCGAGCGCCACGCGCCGGCAGCTTCTCGAGTACGGATGCGCGTTCGCGGTGGACGGCGTGCTGCTCGTCAACGCAGAAGCCGAGACCGTCGAGCCGGTGACCTTTCACCTGCCGGCCGCGCGCCCACGCCGCTCGCGCTGGCTGCTCGCGTTTCTCGTCGGGCTCCTTCTCGGCGCGGCGGCGATGCGGGTCGCTCCGGGCTGGCTTTCGTCTCGTCCGCGCGCGCGCGCGCGCTGAAGGGGAGCGGAGCTCGCGCTGGCGCCGACAGCGGCGGATGGTCCATTCTGCAGGAGTGAACCACGACGGGCATGATGGGTCGCGCACGCCCGCCTGGATCCTGCGTTACCGAGCGCGCACGATGACGAGCTCCGTCCGGCGGTTTCGCGACCAGCAGCTCTCGTTGTGCAGCTTGCCGGCCGCGACGCCGTGCCCGACGAGGTACGTCTTGACGGCGGCGGCGCGCTCGCCGCTCATGCGCAGGTTGTACTCATCGTTGCCGCGTTCATCACTGTGGACCTGCACCTCGACCACCTCGAGCTGCGGATGGCGATCGATCGTGACGACGACTTCGTCGAGCAAGCCGAACGAGACCAGCTTGATGGTGGCCTTGCCGACGTCGAAGTAGATCGGCTCGCTCAGCTGTGGAGTGCGGAGCGCATGGCGCGATTCTACCCCATGGGGGTATTCGCGTCGGTTCGTCGCGGAAGGTCGAACATGAGGTAGACCGAGGGGGCGGGGCTCCTCCTTCGCTTGGAATCTTTCGACGGAGCGCACGGAAGGCGCCGTATCATCGGGCGTGCTCGCGCGTCGTTCATCGATCGTGCTCATCGCCGCGCTGGTCGCCGGCGGATGCGCGCGTGGCTGCCGGTCCGCGCCGACCGAGGTGAGGGTCGTCGCGCTCTGGCCGGGCGCGACCGCCGAGCACGTCGAGCGCTACCTGGTCGTTCCGCTCGAGCTCGCGTTCGGTGGCATGCCGGGGCTCGATCACGTCGACAGCGCGTCGCGGCCTGGCGCGGGAGAGCTTCGGCTCGCGTTCAAGCCGGCGACCGATCGAGCGGCGGCGCGCGCCGAGGTGAACGCGCGGCTGCAAGTCGCGACGCTGCCGAGCGACGTCGAACCGATGATCGCGCCCGACGGGCGGCGCGCGGCCGTGCGCTTTGCGCTCGACAGCGCGAGCTTGCCGCTCGTCGAGCTGCGGCGCCTCGTCGATTGGGAGCTGCGGCGCGCTGCGCTCACGGTTCCCGGCGTCGTGGAGGCCACGAGCTGCGGCGGCGCGCGGCGGCGCATCGACGTGTGGGCCGACGAGGCGCGAATGGCGGCGACCGGCGTAACGGTGGCGGATCTGCGCGCGGCGCTCGCACCCGAGCGAGTCGCCTTGGGCGTGCGCAGCGCGGAGTCTCCTGACGAGCTCGGGCTCCGGCGGGTCGCGGTCCGCAGTGGCGCGCCGGTGCTCGTGCGCGATCTCGCGCGCGTCGAGATCGACGCCGCGCCGCCCGATTGCCTGGCGACGCTCGACGGCGTTGGGCAGTCCGTCGTCGGCCAGGTGATCGCGCGCGACGGCGCCGACGTGCGCGCGGTAGCCGCGGCGGTGCAGACGCGACTATCAGCGGCGCCCCTTCCGCCGAGCGTGCATTTGCGGCTGTTCGGCGGCGAAGACGAAACGCGCTGGCGAATCGCGCTTCCCGCCGGCGCGCGACCGGACGACGTGTGGCGGCTCGTGCTCATGCTGCGCCACGCCGCGGGCAGCGGAGCCGACGCGTCGCCGCCCGCGCTCGCACAAGCCGGCTTGCGCGCCGACGAGGGCCAGCTCGATCCGGCGCCCGGAGAGGCGCAGGTAATCGTCTCCTCGTCGAGCGCGAGCCGAGCCGCCGAGATCGATCGACAGCTTCGCGCCATCCCCGGCGTCGCGATCCTCGACGTCGACGGCACCGCCGGCGATTCGCTGCGCGCGCGCGTCGTGCGCGTCACCGGGCCGGACCTCGCGAGCCTGCGCCGTGCCGCGCAGGCGGTCGCCGCATCGCTCGGCGGCGCAGCCGTCGATGGCGCGGCCGAGGCGCCCTCCGTCGAAGTGGTGCCCGATCGCGCCGCGCTCGCGCGCTATGGTCTCAACGTCGCCGAGCTCGAACAGTCGGTGGAAGCGGCGACCATCGGAAGCGTCGTCGGCTCGCTCCGCGCCGCAGCCGACTCGTTCGACATCGTGTTGCACGCCGGCAAGGGCGACGATCGCGCCGAGGCCCTGCGCACCGTCACGCTCGCTGCGCCCGACGGCTCCCGCATTCCACTCTCGACGGTGGCCGCCATCACCGCCACAACGCAGCCCGCGGTCATTCTCCGTCACGATGGGCGGCGCTGCATTCGGTTATATGCGCGCCTTCCCTCGAGCGCGTCGCTTCCCTCGGTGCCACTCCCGCCCGACGTTACGATCGAATGGGAATGACCGTAGTGAGATCGAGCTGGAACATCTCGCGACGCGAGCGCTCACGAAAGCCTGCGCGCGCATGCAGGGCGAGCGAGGGCGCATTGTCGGCGGCTACCAGCGCGCGGACTTCTGCCGCGCCGGCTCGGAAGGAAGCGTCCATCACCCAATCCACAATCGCGCCCGCTACGCCGAGTCTTCTCGACTCAGCGCGCACGCCAATCGCGTCGACCAATACGTGCTTGCCTCGCTGATCACGATCCAGCAGAGCCCAGACGAAGGCTCGGTCATGACCACCAGCATCGAGCCAGACTCCAGACCCGTCGCTCCACGCGTGCTCGCGCGTATGGCGAGTCTGCTCGACATCCATGGCCACGGCGTTGGAGAGACCCGCGAAGGTGTCATTGTGAAGATCGCGCAACCGTCCGATCGCGAGCTCGCTGAGTGGGACTCGCACGAGGCCACCTGGAATCTGCGAGGTCTTTGTCTCCGGCTTGCGCACGAGCGTCAAGAAGGAGTTGATCACACGGAAGTCCATAGTGACGAGCGCGCTGTGCAAGCCGGGCTCGCCATCGCCACAGCCAATACGAAGCCAGGCTGTACCGCCCGCGCGGGCGCGCGCGGCCAGCGCGTCGATGAGAACGCCGGCGACGTCCGCATCCGGAGCGATCATGGGCGAGCCGAAGAACTCGCGGCCAGCGTCGACCCATCCCGCAGCGCCGACGACGGCGCCGTCTCGCTCGACGACGAGCACGTTTCGTCCGCCGCCGCGCGCGGGCGAGAACAGTTGCGACTGCAGTGTGTCCATACTCCACTCGGGGCCCGAGCCTGCGATTGCGTGCTGAAGGGCAAGCAGGGCAGGAAGGTCGGCGCGGTCGAGCTCGCGACATCTCACGCCGTCGATGTTACCCGCAATCTATGCGTTACGTGATCGCTGAAGATCGCAGAGACGCCAATCCAGCAGATTCGCTCCGAACGCATGCTCAGTTTCCAGTCCCTCGCATGGCCCGGCGGTGGCGTCTGCTGGACCGCGAAGAGGTGGCATCCCCTTGACGGGATATCCCCTTGGCCGTATACTCTTCACGTAAGCAAATGATCGAGGTCATCGCTACCGATGAGTTTGCGGCTTGGTTCGAAGGCCTCGAGGAAGTGCATGTGGATCCGGTCATCATCGCGGTGTCGAAGCTCGAGCAAGCGGGTGTGGCGCTCGGTCATCCTGCATCAAGCGCCATCAAGGGGGCGTCGTTTGCTCTCCGGGAGTTGCGCATCAAATCGAGCGGCCATGCGCTCCGAGTCTTCTACGCGTTCGATCCCGAGCGCGACGCGGTACTCATCGTCGGCGGCGACAAGACCGGACGGAACAGCGACGATTTCTACGTGGAGATGATCGCTTCGAGCGAAAAGATATGGAAGGAATACATCGCCGAGCAGAAACGCGGCGAGCACGAAGAGGAGTAGGCGCCATGAAACTGCACAAGTGGAACGACCTGGCGCGCCGGCGCGTTGGTCCCGAGAAGTTGGACCGGCTACGGGCACAGGCTCGGGCCGAGGCGGCGCTGGAGATGAATCTGGCCGAGCTGCGCAAAGTGCTCGGCAAAACCCAGCTCGAGGTCGCCGACACCGCGGAGATGGCTCAGGCCAAGGTGAGCGAATTCGAGCGCCGCGACGATCACCTGTTGAGCGTGCTACGTCGGTACATCGAAGCGCTGGGCGGAAAGCTCGAGGTCAGCGCGGTATTCGATGACAAGCGGGTGCGCCTCAAAGGCGTGTGACCGGGGGTGAGTTGAGCACCGTGCCCCAGCGGACGGTGTCCTTGGCCTCTGCGTGGACTCGGCTGTTCCAAACGATAATAATGAGGCGTGGCCAGAGTCGCTTTGACGTTCGACGACGGACCGGGCCCCGCAACGCCGCTCCTCCTCGACGCCCTGGCGGAGCGCGGCGTGCACGCGACCTTCTTCCTGCTCGGCGCGAACGTCGAGAGAGCGCGCGCGGTGGCCGTGCGGATCGCGCGCGACGGGCACGTGCTCGGCAACCACAGCTTCACGCACGCGCGGCCGGACGCGATCGCCAGCGCGCAGTTCGTCGACGAGATCCAACGCACCGACGCGCTGCTCATCGACGTGTGCCACGACGCGGGCGTCGTGTCGCGCGCACCGATCCCGGTGCGGCTGCCGTATGGTCCGGCACCGAACGATGTGCGCCTGGCCGCGCTCGCGTCGCTCGGGCGCACGCACACGCACTGGACGGGAGACTTTCAAGACTGGAGCGATCCGCCGCCGTCACCAGCGGAATTGGCGGCGCGCATGCGCGCGCACGTCGCGCGGCAAGAGGCGGACGGCCTGGCGGCGGTGCTCGATCTACACGACTCGTCGCGGCTGTTCGCCGACCGGCGCGCGACGGCGGAGGCGGTGCGCTTGCTGCTCGCCGACGCGACGATCGACTGGTTCACCGTCCCTGATCCTGGCTGAGCCGCGATGTAGATTGCGCACGGTGGGCCCATGAGCGCGTTCCGCTTCGCGCCTCGCCGGCCTGAGGCGCCCGCCGATCGCTTTGATCAGACGCGGGCACGTTGATGAAGCCGTTCTCGTCGAATTCTGTCGACGGCGGCATACGGCGGATGGCTTGTATTGCCGGCCCATGGCGCAAACCGGATTGCTCGCGGCCTTCCCGCGCCGGCTCAAGCAGTTGCGCATCGAGCGCGGCCTCGCGGCGCGAGAGCTCGCCGCCGAGCTGCGCGTACACGCCAGCGCGATCTACAACATTGAGCGCGGCGTCCACGCATTCAGCCTCAACCGGCTGCCGGAGCTCGGACGTGTATTGCGTGTCGACGTGCTCGACCTGTTCACGTTTCCCGAACAATCGCTGCGACACACGCTCGTCGATGTGTCACGCGACGCCACGATCGAGGCGCTGCGCACTGCGCACGAGTTGTTGCGGAGTTGGCCGTCTACGCGAACAAACCGCTAGAGCGTCTCGGGCGCAAGCTGCCATGCACTGCTACCGCGCGTGCCACTTCTCGATCCATCGATCGATCTCGCGCGTGAGCTGGCGTCCGGTGTCGCAGCAGAGCGCCGGCGATTCGACGACGAGCCTGCGGCCGAGTGACAGGAGCAGCGGCTTCGTCCGCTGGATGGCGAGGTCGTCGACGTCCAACGTCAGGAGGAAGATCTTGCGGACGTGGCCGGAGCCGTCGAGCAGGACCGCACCAGGGGCCGCCCACCTCCACCGGCCGGGCGAACGTGGCGCAGACGCCTCACCGTCGCCTTTTCCGTCGTCGGGGTCGCTCACGCAGGCACCTCCTCGCTGATCGCACGCCTCAGCTCCACCTCGCTCTTGCAGACGCCAATGGGCGTCTGGATGACAAGCGTGAATCCGCGGGCACGGGCGTGCCGCTCCGCAGCCCGCAGATCGTCGTCGCTCGTCAGCCCGATCACCATGATCCCGGCGACGTCGCCGTCGGGAGCGAGCAGCGCGACGCCGACGGCCTCCTTGTCGACGGGCGGATCCACGTCGGGATCGCGGGTGACCTCGGTGAAATGAAGCGTGGCGGTGTCCAGGTCTACGACTGGATCGAGCGCGATGCCGTAGCCTTGCTCCCGGGCTCGACGAATGAGCGCATCACCGTCGAGAATGAGCTCGCACTTGTGGAGTTGATCGGGATCGCCCTCTTCCGACGAGTACACGGTGAACCGCTGTCGTCCCCACTTCGGATACAGCGGCGTGACCATGAAGCTGCCGTCGTGGGCCACGGCAACCAGGTAGCCGGTCAAAGAGCCCTTGTACTCGCCGCGGCAAACTCTGTCCCCCATGCGCCGATAATAATCGAATACGAAGACAGCTCTAAATGCCTCGTCAGCGCATTCGCTGACGCCAGAATCGGAGCTGTTGCTCGATCCAGGCGCGGTGTTCCGTCGACAACGAGGCGTTCGCCAGCGCGCGCTCGATCGCTTCGATCTCTTCGATCGTTCCCACGACCACCGTCGTCGTGGAGTAGTCGATTCGCCTGGTCGCGGTCGCGGCGAAGTCACGTTGCGGCGACGCGGTCGCACGGAGCAGCGACAGCAGGCGAGTCCAGGGCGCCAATGAACAGAGGACGTCGACGGCGTGCACGAGCGCGTGTTGCGGCGCGTCCGCGTTCTCCGCCACCGCCAGCAACAGGTCGGCGACGCCGGCGCGCGAACGTTTCTCGAGCACGCGAGCCGCCGCTCGAGACACCCGCTTGGACGGATCCGACAGCGCTTCCAGGAACGGGCTCACGCTGTCGCGATCGAGCGCCGCCGCGGCCTGAAGCGCTGCGACTCTGATTCTCACGCGCCGATCGAGGAAGAAAGGCGCGAACAGGAGCACGTCTTCCTCGACGCCACAGTCGGCCAGGCCGAGGATCGCGCCTCGCAGTCGCGACAAGGTGGTAGCCGTCGTCAATGCCGTGCGGTAACTGCGCGCGGCATCGAAGTCCGAGACGAGCGCGGCCAGCGCCGCACGTGCGGACGCGCGCAGCGTGGGGCGCGCGTCGTAGAGCAGCAGGTCGTACGCAGCGCGGCGCCACGCCTCGGGCTCGCCGTCGAGCAGCTTCGCGACCGCTCCGCGCACGAGCGCCGAGCCATCGCGCAGCCCTCGTTCGAGCAGCTCCCGTCGAGCCGCACCCTCGACCACGCGCGGCAGATGTCTGGCGGCTTCGACGCGTACGATCACGTCCCGGTCATCGAGCGCGCGATGAAACAACTCGGCGTCGAACGAACCGCTTTCGAATGCCAGCTTGAAAGCCTCGCGGCGCACGGTCGGTTCTTTCGCCGCGAGACTTCGCAGCAGCGCCGGCGGCGCCTCGGGGGAGCGCAGCAGCGCGAGCGCGGCGTCGATGAAGACGTGGTGGTCGGCCCGTCGCTGCCGCCGCAGCGCGAGGATCAGCGGCAGCACGAAAGCGCGTCGGCATATCGGACCAACAGTCGTTTCTCCATCGCGCTCAGCGCTGCCTTTCGCACCTGCGCGACCCAGTCATTGAGGCGCAGCACCAGGAACAGCAGCTCGCGCTTCTCCGATCCGTCGAGCGTATCGAGCTCGCGCACGGCCGCTTCGCGTACGAACCCGCTCGAATGGAACGAAGCCATGCCGAGCGCCGCCCAGCCGTCGGCGAGCCGAGCGAGGCGCCGAGTTCCGCCCGGCGTCAGCGAATGCCATTGCGGGTGGCTCCATTCGCCCCCGAAGCGCCGCAGCTGTTCGAGTTGTGCCAAGACTCGAATCGGCTGGTTGCGAAGGATGCACGCGATCGCCCGCGACGCCGCGTTGGCCAGGAGCTGATCGGCCATGAGAAACGTGATCAGATGAACGATCGCGGCGACCTCTCCACTCGCGCCGATGGCTTCAATCAACTGCTCGCGGTCGTCAACGCCGAAGAGCCAAGTCCGCAGCGGACGTGGCCGCCCGAGACGTTCGATCAACGCGCGAGTCTTTGGGCTGAGCGGCCGCATGGCCCACAGCATAACTGACACCGTTCGACGGGCGCGTTTTGGGCGGCGGGCGACGCTGTCGCACCGCTGGTTCGGCGAGAAGAAACTGGTCAATACATGGGACCCTTCTTCTGCCTGAAGCCGTTGTTGTTGGCCTCGCCCGTCTCGTAGCGCGCCATCTCGACGAGCGCGTAGCGCAGGGCATCAATGGCGTGGTCGTTCTGATTCTGCGCCGGGATGTCGATGTAGCCGTCGACCTTCTTGTTCTGCGCCCATTGGTACTCGCGGATCTCTCGGATGAGGTTCGTGCACGTCGACAGCACACGCAGCCGCGGGACTCGATTCTCGGGGTGGAGCACCTCGGAACAGCGGCGGATGCCGAACAAGATGTCGTTGTCGGCCGAGGCCACCGGTAATCCCCAGCGCTGGAAGTCGGCGATGCTCTGCGGCTGCGACGGATCGCAGTAGAACATCGAGATGCCCCACTTGTCTCGGAGTCTTCGCGCTTCGCCGACCCAGGTCTTGTCCATCATGCGCGGCTCGCACACGATCCGGTTGGCCGCGTAGGACTCCTCGAGGACGACGTAGCGATTGTTGTTGCCGAGATCGCCGACCACGACGATCGCGCCGGGCGAGTTCCAGCCCCAATCGACACCGGCGACAACCTTCTTGAACGCCATTCGAAGCGGGCGATTGGTCCCGACGTTTAGCTCGCGAGAGAGAGCCTGCTCGGTCGTGACGTGAATCGACTCGTCCCACTCGTCGAAGACCGTTCCGATGAAGGCGTCGAAGGACGCCAGATACTCGCGCGCGAAGTAGCGCCAGGGAAGCTGGCGCCTCGCGGCCTCGATCTCTTCGCGCGGGATACGAGGGTTGTCTTCGGTCTTCCAGTGAATGGTTTCGTAATCCGGATCGACGCCGGACTTGGCGACGATCTCGTCGTAGAACCAGTTGCGGCCGAGCGGCGTGGTCGAGAAAAGCGCCCAGCCCTGGTGGTCGCTCAGGCGTTGGCGGAGCTGGCCGTGCCAAGCATCGCCTTTTACGCGCGCGGCTTCGTCGATCCACAGACCGTGAAGTCCCGAGGCGACGAGGTGGAGAGGGTTATCCGCGGTCTTGAACTCGATCAAGATGTCGCGCTTGATCCAGAGCGCGTTGTCGGAACGGTAGTAGTTCTCGATCGCCGCACGCGGAAAGACCTCATTCATATAGCGTAGAGGTTCGCGCAGGAGCGCTTCGGTCGGCGCGACCACCCAATAGTGGAGACGCGGACGCCGGGTCCTGCCGTGGCCGGAGACCTTATTGCCCTTGCCGGCGATGTCGTCGCGAGCAATTCGGCGCCCAAATTCGACGGCCGCGCACAGGGTCTTGCCGCCGCGCGCGCCGGCGGCCGCGCACAAGAAGCGCTTGCCGGAGGCGTGAAACCGAGCTTGCTCGCGATGGGGCGCGTAGCCCACGTGGAGGCGGTAGCCCATTCGAGTTCTCTCCACGAAAAAAGATCCAACAAAAGATGACAGCAGATGGTGCGCGTGCACTCGCAGAGTAGATGACGTTCGTCGCTCGCTCGCTAGACGAGCTACGGCAAAGTGCCGCAGGCAAATAGTTGTGCTACCACGATCCCCCGATGAACCCGCCGACTGATGATGAGCACCTCATCAATGACGCGCGCCTGCTCGGGCACTGGCTGATCCAGCACGCCCGTGAGCTCGAAGCGGGTCACGGAGATGACTGCCTTCTCTCCGTCAGCGGCAAGCGGATGTATCTCAGGATCGGGAAGCACTCGCGGCCCGTTACACTGAGAGAGTACACGCGCGTGCTCGTCGATGCGTACCTCGAGAATCCCATCGGCCGCGCGATGTCGCGCGATCACGCCGAGAAGATTCGATGGTCCACTTCGAACTTCCGATACGTCTACCGCGAGGCGAAGAAGCTCTACTGCACCATCCCACCGAGGTATCGCGACGCTTGCCGTCCAAAGCTCGTGCAGGCGTTTCGCCGCGTGTTCATCCCCTGCCAGATCACTCACGATGAGGAGACCGTCGACTACGGCCTGATCCTGCTCGGCTCGGTGCTCGACAAAGAGCGTGCGCCTGCTAGAAGCAGTTTCAAAACTGCCGCAGGGCGATGAGGGCGCAGGCGAGATGTAAGAACGCTCGGTAGTTCTCGAGCTTATTCTCGTAGCGCACGACGAGGCGTCGAAAGTTGAAGAGCCAGGCATTGGTGCGCTCGACGATCCATCTCCGACGGTAGCGACGAAGCTTGCGACCATCTTGGAAATGATTGGTGTGAGTCGGGTGATGCGGAGCGATGAGGTCGATGCCGCGCTTTTTCATGCGCTCCCAGAGCGCCCGCCAGTCGTAGCCGGTGTCGGCGATGATGCGTTCGGGATTCTTGCGTGGACGACCGCGCCGTCGAGGAACGGCTACGTTGTCGAGCGTCGCTTCGGCAAGTCGCGCCTCGGATGGACTGGCAGACGAAAGGAGCACTCCGAGAGGAATACCCTGGCCGTCGACCAGTACCATGAGCTTTGTCCCCTTACCTTTGCGTGTTTTTCCGACGCAAGGCCCCCCTTTTTAGCGGGAGCGAAAGTCCCGTCCATGAACGCCTCGCTCCAGTCGAGCTGAGCGGTTTCGTCGAGCTGCGCGAGGAAGGCTCGCCACAGATCGAGCCAAACGTCTTTGCGCTCCCACTCGCCGAGGCGACGCCAGCACGTCGACGGACTCGGATATCCTTTGGGCAGATCCTTCCAACGAGCGCCGGTGCGAAGCACCCAGAGGATTCCCTCGAAGCACTGTCGATTGTCGGCTGGCGGCCGTCCGCCGCGTTTGCCCGGCTTCCATTTCGGTAGATACGGCTCGATCTTGGCCCACTGCTCGTCGGTAAGACGCTCCATGACAACGATAGATCACGGCCGCTGACCGACCGCAAAATATCCGCGCGCTCGACGTGCAACCGATCGATTTGATCAGACTTTCAGACCGGCAGTTTTGAAACTACTTCTAGACATACACAGAGGGTTGAACCGCCAAGGCGCCGCAGACGCCAAAAATCCAGAAATTGGAATATAAAAATATTTAAATCTATTTATGTGTCTGTTTGGCGTCTGCGGCGCCTTGGCGGTTCAAATCTCTGTTCTTCAGAAACTGTCGGTGCCGGGGGGCATGCCCATGTCGGCGCGGAGGGCGCGGAAGGCGTCGGTCCAGCGGCCGTGGGCGTCGCGGACGATGAGCGGGGGATCGACGAGCGTCGCGCGCGGGGCGGCGCGGAAGGTGAAGACCGAGAGCAGCGGCGGTTTGCCGGCGCGCGGGATGACGTCGAGGCGGCGCTCGACCGCGAGGCCGGCGGAGGCGGCGGCGCCGTCGACGCGCGCGGCCTGCGACGTGGCCTCGCACGCCACGAACAGCCCGCCCGGCGCGAGGCGGCGAGCGGCGGCGTCGCAGTAGGCCTCGATGCCGCCGCGGTGCTCGAAGCGGCACGGCGCGCGCTGCACGCGATCGGACTCGAGCCCGCTGCCGCCGGGAAAATAGGGCGGCGTGCCGGTGACGAGCTCGAACTTCTCGTCGAGCGGCGCCTCGCGGAAGTCGGCGTGCACCACGCGGCAGCGATCCTCGACGCCGTTCCACGCGAGCGAGCGGCGCGCCAGCTCCACGCTCACGTCCTGCGCCTCGATGCCGGTGACGCGCGCGCGCGGAAAACGCCACGCGACGAACAAGAGCACGGTGCCGATGCCGCAGCCGAGATCGAGGATGCGCTCGGGCGCGGCGCTCTCGCGCGCCGCCAGCCACGCGGTCACTAGGTCGTCGAGCGACCAGCGGTGCCCGTCGACGCGCTGGAGGATGCGCCAGTCGCCGGCCAGCCAGCACAGATCTTCGCCCGCGGCGGGCCATAGCTCGGCGCGCGGCTCGCCCGCCGCCGGAGGCGGGCCGGGCGCGGCCCAACCGGGCGGCCGTCGCGCGGCGCGCACGATCCCACCGCGCGGCGAAATTTCGTCGGCCGCTCTCACCGCCAGACGATCTCGCGCTCGACCTTGACCAGCGGCACGCCGTGGCGCTCGCCCGCCGGCCGCGGCTCGAGCCAGCGGTGCACGGGCTCGCGCGCGCCGGCCAGCTCGAGCGCGTGCAGCAGGAACGACTCGGTCATCGCCATGTACACCGGCGCGAGAAAGTCGGGGATGCCGCTGCCCGTCAGCCGAAAGCGCCGCTCGTCGAGCCGGTCCGACGTCGACGTGACGAAGTCGAAGTACTGCTGCGCGGCGCGCGGCGCGCGTTCGAGCACCGTCTCGGGCGAGACCAGCTTGAGCAGGAGCTTGTAGACGCCGCGCGTGTCGCGCCGCACCTGCGCGCGCGACAGGTCGCGCACCAGCTCGAGCATCGGCCGCCGCTCGAGCTGCGCGATCGCCTGGCAGAGCGCCTCGAGCGGCAGCGCGTCGTACCAGCTCCCGTCGAGAAACGGCTGCGCGAAGAAGCTGCGCAGCGGCTCGTCGCGCAGCGCCGCCGCGAGCTGGCCGCGTCCGCCCGCGAGCGTGCGCTCGACGTACTCGATGACGCCGCGATAGACCACGCCCTTGAGGTGAAACGGGCTCTTGCCGGGCGCGAACCGCTCGCGGGTCACGCGCGCAGCATAGCAGGGGCTGCGGCGCGCGAGGCCCCACTTTGGGGAGACGAGCCCCATAGCAAGGTGGCGCGCCCGGGCGATTCGCCGCGTTCTACCTGGTCCAAATGCTGGATTGGTTCTTGCTGTTGGCAGCGCCATGAGCCGAACCGCCCTCGCCCTCCTGTCGATCCTCGCCGTCGCGCCGGGCTGCAAGCGCCGCGCGGCCGCTCCCGCTCCCGCCGCCGCGGCGCCCGCGCCCGAGCCGCAAGCCGAGAGCGGCGGCGGCCAGGGCCAGGACGGCGACGAGGACGACAACGGGCAGCAGCGCCGCTTCCACAACGCCACCGTGTTCGTCGACGGCGTGCCGACGGTGGCGTTCACGTACAACGAGATGCCGCCGGGCGTGAAGGTCTACCAGAAAGAGTGGGAAGAGGGCGAGTTCTACTCCCACTTTCTCGTCTGCGATTACTTCAAGGCGCTGGGCGTCGACTGCAAGGACGTGAAGGAGACGCACTGGTACGCCGGGCGCAGCCGCATCGCCATCATCACCGGCGACGAGATCCGCAGGAACAAGGACACGCTGTTCTTCAACTTCACGCGCGAGCTGGCCGGCAAGCCGCGCGTCGAGTGGAGCGCGAAAGTCCGCACCAACGATCACGTCGACCTGGTCTCGGCTCTCGCCATCTACGTGCACAAGAAGCCGCCGCGCTGGGACAAGGACGCGTGGACGCTCTACGACGACAAGGGCGAGCCCATCGACGGGATTCCGTATCTCGCGGCGGAGCAGAAGGGCGGCCTGCGCGTGAACATCGACGGGCGGCTGGTGGCGCAGATCAAGCGCAACCTGCTCGACGGGAACGTCGCGCCGCTCGACGAGAAGGACGGCACCACGCGCTACGCGCTCGCCGAGTTCTTGCGCTCGCAGAAGATCGCGCTCGGGCCGGTGCGCGGGATCGATCTGATCACGCGCGAGGAGCGGGTGATCCGCACGACACCGGAAGAGGCGCGCGGGCTGATCGCGTTCGCCGCGCCCAGGCAGCGGCACGGCGAGATGATGGTGTACTTCGGGCAGCACTTCGTCCCGGTCGCCGCGATCAACATCTATAGCAAGCTGGCGCCGCCGACCCGGAACATGCGGACCGTGACGATCCGGGGCCCGGTTACCGCGGGTGGGGTGGGCACCTCCCAGGTCGAAGCGCCGAAAGTCCAAGGACGGCGCTGAAAACGGGTCCGTACGACTACGGAACGGAGCTTGCTGTAGGCGGGTGGCGTAGAGGGGAAAACACTCGAGACAAGGATGGTCGCCGTGAACAAACAAGCGAGCAGGTTCAGGAGCAAAGCAAGTCTATGGGGACTCACCCTCTCGCTCGCGGGCGCGATGGCGGCGCCGGCGTTCGCGCAGAGCGGAGGCGGCGGCGGCGGCGGCACGGGCGGCGGCGGCGGTGGGGGAGGCGGCGGCAACCACGGCGTCGTCACCATCAAGCTGGCCCCCGGTATCTCGAAGCGGCAAACGCTCGAGGTGCTGCCGTCCGGCCAGGTGCGCGCGCGCCGCAACCTCGGCGTCGGCAACGAGCACGCGGTCGTGCAGATGCTCGGGACCACCGCGGTCGTCGCGTACGTGTCCTCGAACGTGCACAACGCGAACGGCCCGTCGGCGGTCAAGTGCTCGTCGGTGCAGATGAGCGCGACCGGCACGCCGACCATCCTCGCCGATCAGATCCAGCTCACGTTCTCGAACAGCGATCGGCTCGGCCACACCGCGCTCGCGTGCGACCCGGCGTCGGGCCACTGCCTGCTCGCGTACGGCGCCAACAACATCGACAGCGGCAACACGCAGACCTACGCCACCGTCGTCGACGCCAACTGCAAGGATCTGTCGGGCGGGTTCCAGAACCACGTCCGCCTCTCGGACGATCCCAACCAGAACCAGGGCGCGCCGTACACCGTCTGGGACGGCAAGAAGTTCGTCTTCGGCTACTACACCAACAACGATGCCGAGTACGGCATGCTGGTGCACATCGTCGCGGATCCGAACACGCCGGGCCAGTTCCTGCCCGAGGCGCTGACCGATCCGCAGCGGCTGACTCCGTCCAACATCGGCCGCCCGAGCATCGTCGCGATCTCGGACTCGCGCGCGCTGTTCGCGGCGCCGCGCGGCCAGCAGCGCCCGTCGGAGGGCGGCGATGAAGTCCGCCTGCTCAACACCGACACGAGCGCGATCGTGAACCAGAACGGCCAGCGCAAGATGCCGCAGCTGTGGAAGTCGATCCTGACCGTGGCCAAGCCGGATCAGAACAACATCGGCGGCGTCGACGGCCTGCCGGGTCCGCTCGGCGGAAACGGCATCTACCCGGGCCAGCCGATCCTCGCGCTCGGCACCGGCGGTGTGGTGTACATGAGCGACGTCATCTCGAACGGCGGCGGGCGCAACCGCAACAAGAAGGGCTCGTCGACCGCGCACCTGCTCTCGTTCGCGCCGACCGACACGGGACCGAACGTGATCACCGAAGCGACCGGCCTCTCGGCGGAGTCTTCGCACATCACGCTGTGCTCGGGCATGGTCGGCACCTCGGACGCGCCGGTTCACCAGGCGATCGTCTACGGCGCGCCCATCACCGGGTTCGCCGCCTCGTCGCTGACGTTCATCCAGCACGATCCGGTCGCCAAGACGCTGACCCAGACCGCGCAGGCGGCGGTGAGCGCGCAGCAGGCCGACTCGGGCTACCTGAGCAACATGCTGGGCCGCAACCCGGCGCAGCAGGGACGCGAGCACCTGCGCTGCATCGCCGACGTGGCGAACCCGGGCTACGGCGTCGCCAACGGCTTCATGCCGAAGGTGAAGAGCTTCGTGGTCGCGCCGTGGGGCGGCCGCGTGGCGATGGACCCGACGACCGCGCCGACGGTGAACGGGCTGCCCGAGGATCGCAACGCGCTGTTCCTCACCTTCGTCGCGGCGGTGCGTGACAAGGATCTGCCGCCGCCGCCTCCGCCGGCTCCCGCGCCGAATCCGGATCAGCCGGGCACGCCGGGTACGCCGGGCATGGCCGGAACGCCGGGCACGCCGGGCACGCCGGGCACGCCGGCCGGGTTCGCGGCGGGCTGCTCGATGGGCGGTGAAGGCACGTCGTCGACCGCGGCGCTCGTGTTCCTCTCGCTCGCGCTCGTCGCGCTGGTGGCTCGCCGTCGGTTGTGGAGCTAATCATGCGCCGGTCTCTCGCACTGCTCGTCTTCGGTCTCGCGGCTTCGGGGTGCCTGGGCGGTTTTCAGCCAGGCACCCCGGGGAGCCCGGGAACGCCGGGCACGCCGGGGACGCCGGGCACTCCGGGAACGCCCGGAATGATGGCCGCCCTCGACGGGCAGCAGACGTTCTTGCAGACCGTGGCTCCGATTCTTCTCGCCAACTGCGCCGGCTGCCACTCGGGACCGGGCGCCACTCAGGGCCCGACGTTCCTCGGGGCCGACGGCTCGCAGTACTACGGGAAGCTGGTCGCCGACCCGCGCTTCGTGAACAACGTTCCCGCGCAGAGCTTGCTGCTCACCCAGGGCAAGCACGAGGGGCCGGCGTTCACCACCGCGCAGGGCACGACGGTCACGACGTGGCTCGCGCTGGAATTGAAGGAGCGGCCGAACCTGCCGGCTCCTCCGCCGGCGCTCAACGTCGGGCAGCGCAAGC
>DASREC010000254.1:0-3983 GCA_035652295.1 Polyangia bacterium | reverse complement strand
GTGCGCGTGGTGCACCTGCACTGCGAGGGGCCCGGCCCGCACCTCCAGCCGGCGATGGCCGGCCACCTGCGGCACCGCGCGCTGTTCGTCGGCGCCAACGCGCGCGCCGCGATCGCCGACGGGCGCGCCGAGTACATCCCGGTGTTCCTCTCCGACGTGCCGCAGCTTTTTCAGCGCGGCATTTTGCCGCTCGACGCCGCGCTCATCAACGTCACGCCGCCCGACGCGCACGGCTTCTGCTCGCTCGGCACCTCGGTCGACGTCGTGCTGGCGGCGGTGCGCGCCTCCAAGACGGTGATCGCGCAGCTCAACCGCTCGCTGCCGCGCACGCTCGGCGACGGCTTCATCCACTCGAGCCAGATCGAGCTCGCGGTCGAGCACGATCAGCCGCCGTACGCGCGCGCGCCCGCGCCGCCGAGCGAAGAGGAGCGGCGCATCGGCGCGCTGATCGCCGACCTCGTCCCCGACGGCGCGACGCTGCAGATGGGCATCGGCGAGCTGCCGGCCGCGGTCGGCCTGGCGCTCGCCGGCAAGCGCGACCTCGGCGTGCACTCGGAGATGTTCACCGACGTGGTGGTCGATCTCGTCGAGCAGGGCGTGGTGACCGGCGCGCGCAAGGAGGTGAACCGCGGCAAGATCGTCGCCGCGTTCGTCACCGGCTCCGAGCGGCTGTATCGCTTCGTGCACGACAACCCGATGGTCGAGCTGCGCCCCGCCGACTACACCAACGACTCGGCGCTGATTCGCCGCTTCCGCAAGATGGTGGCGATCAACTCGGCGATCGAGGTCGATCTCACCGGGCAGGTGTGCGCCGACTCGATCGGCGCGCGCATCTACTCGGGCGTCGGCGGGCAGATGGACTTCATGCGCGGCGCGGCGCTGGCCGAGGAGGGGCGGGCGATCATCGCGCTGCCGTCGACGGCGCGCGGCGGCGAGGTGTCGCGCATCGTGCCGCAGCTCCAGCCGGGCGCCGGCGTGGTGACCACGCGCGCGCACGTGCAGGTGGTGGTGACCGAGTACGGCGTGGCCGAGCTGCACGGGCGCTCGATCGCCGAACGCGCGCGCTCGCTCGCCGCCGTCGCGCACCCGAAGTTCCGCGACGCCCTCCTCGAAACCGCCCACCGCACCCACTACGTCTGATCGGTCGAAATCGCCCGGTTTCGGTAAAATCGCCGCGCCGCGCTTTGACGCGGCTTCAAATCGTTAATTTCGGCTCTAAAACTCATTGAGCCGTGCTCGAGATCCCGATTCAAAAGGTGCGCGCCGCGACCGAGCGGCTGTGCGCCCCGCTCACCGTCGAGGACCAGGTCGTGCAATCGATGCCCGACGCCAGCCCGGTGAAGTGGCACCTGGCACATACGAGCTGGTTCTTCGAGACGTTTGCGTTGAAACCGGGGATCCCGGGATATCGCGAATATCACCCGCTTTATAATTATCTTTTCAATTCGTATTACGACGCGCTGGGGGAGCGCCACGAGCGCGCGCGGCGGGGGCTGCTGGCGCGGCCGACGGTGGCGGAGGTGCGCGAGTACCGCGCGCATGTCGATCGTCACTTGGCCGTGCTGCTCGATCGCGGCGGCGAGCGGCTGGCGCCGGTGTTGTGGCTCGGCCTCCACCACGAGCAACAGCACCAGGAGCTGCTGCTCACCGACGTGAAGCACCTGTTCGCGCAGAATCCGCTGCGTCCCGCCTACGCGACGACGGCGACGGGAGCGACGGCGCCTCGCCCGCGCGCGCGGCCCGCGGCGCCGCTCGAGTGGCTCGACTTCGACGAGACGCTGGCGTCGATCGGCGCGCCCGACGGCGGCTTCGCGTTCGATTGCGAGCGGCCGCGCCACCGCGTGCTGCTCCAGCCGTATCGCCTGGCGTCGCGCGCCGTGACCGCGGGCGAGTACCTCGACTTCATGCGCGACGGCGGATATCGCCGCCCCGAGCTGTGGCTCGCCGACGGCTGGGCGGCCGCGCGCGCCGGCGATTGGCAGGCGCCGCTGTATTGGGAGCCGGACGGCGGCGACTTCACCGTGATGACGCTCGCCGGCCCGCGTCCCGTCGAGCGCGACGCGCCGGTGTGTCACGTCAGCTACTACGAAGCCGACGCCTACGCGCGCTGGGCCGGCGCGCGCCTGCCGACCGAGTTCGAATGGGAGCGCGCGGCGAGCGGCGCCGCCGGCGCCATCGATGGAAACTTCGTCGAGTCGGGCGCGCTCCACCCGCTCGGCGGCGCGTCGCTCTACGGCGACGTGTGGCAGTGGACCTCGAGCGCGTACCAGCCGTATCCCGGCTACCGCGCGCCCGACGGCGCGCTCGGCGAGTACAACGGCAAGTTCATGTGCAACCAGCAGGTGCTGCGCGGCGGCTCGTGCCTGACGCCGCGCGCGCACGTGCGCTCGAGCTATCGCAACTACTTCGCACCCGGCGCGCGCTGGCAGATGAGCGGCGTGCGCCTGGCCAAGGATCGCCGATGAAGAGCCACGCAGATGAGGAGGAGCAGCCGATGACCGGAATGCCGACCGACGAGCGGCTCACGTGGATCGAGGCCGCGGGCACGGCGCGCGACGACTTCGCGCGCGCGGTGCGCGACGGGTTCACGCACGCGCCCAAGCGCATCCCGTGCCGCTATCTCTACGACGAGCGCGGCTCGGAGCTGTTCGAGCGCATCTGCGATCTGCCCGAGTACTACCTGACGCGCGCCGAGGCCGAGATCCTCGAGGCGCGCGCCGACGAGCTGGCCGAGCGCTTTCCCGCCGGCACCAGCCTGGTCGAGCTGGGCTCGGGCAGCGCGCGCAAGACCCGCGTGCTGGTCGAGGCGATGCTGCGGCGCCACGGCAAGCTGCGCTACCTGCCGGTCGACATCTCGCGCTCGATGCTGCGGGCGAGCGCGCGCGATCTGCTCGCGGCGTATCCCGGGCTGGAGGTGACGGCGGTGTCGGCTGAGTACCGCGCCGGGCTGCGCGCGCTGCGCGATCATCCGTCGCGCAAGCTGATCCTGTGGCTGGGCTCGAACGTCGGCAACTTCGCGCGCGACGACGCCGCGCGCTTCCTGCAGCGGCTGCGCGCGCAGCTCTCCGTCGAGGATCGGCTGCTGGTCGGGATCGATCTGCGCAAGCCGCGCGCGCAGCTCGAGCGTGCGTACGACGACTCGCGCGGCGTGACCGCGCGCTTCAACCTGAACCTGCTGGCGCGCATCAACCGCGAGCTGGCCGGCCACTTCGATCTCACGCGCTTCGAGCACCGCGCGCACTACGACGACATCGCCGGGCGCATCGACCTGGCGCTGGTCTCCGACCGCGACCAGACGGTGCCGGTCGGCGCGCTCAACCTGATCGCGCCGTTCGCCGCCGGCGAGGCGATCCACACCGAGTCCTCGTACAAGTACTCGCAGGAGGAGATCGACACGCTGGCGCACACCGCCGGCCTGGCGATCGAGACCCAGTGGCTCGACGGCGAACGCCGCTACGCGCTCAGCCTGCTCGCCCCGCTCAACGCCTGACCGCTCGCTCCGGAAAACTTTGAACCGCCGTTCAAACTATTGCAGGCGGGCGACGAGCTGGTAGGCGCGGTAGTTCGCGTCGAACGTCGGCGAGGCGTAGACGTGGACGTAGTAGGTGCCGGCGGCGGGGAGCGGGGCGCTCGTGAAGTCTTCGTGGAAGTCGAAGTCGTTCGACGGGCCGCCGAGCGAGGTGATGCCGTCGGAGGCGAGCACGTCGAGCACGGTGTCGGTGCGCGGATCGCCGGCGACCGTCTGCACGCGCAGGCTCCGGCCGACGTCGGCCGCGGCGGCGGTGAACGAGAACCAGTCGTGATCGCGCAGCGACGTGAGCGTGGCGCCGGTGACCACCGCGGGCAGCGCCGCGAGCGCGGTGGCGCCGGCGCGCACGTCGTTGGCCGGATCGGAATCGGCGAACGCCGCGGCTGCGGTCTCGACGCGCTGAATGGTGAAGTCGTAGCCGCTCGACCCCGAATTGTCCCAGTAGACGACCGAG
>DASREC010000253.1:0-8206 GCA_035652295.1 Polyangia bacterium | reverse complement strand
TCATCGCGAGAGCTTCCTGTACACGCGCTTCGAGGAGATCTGCGAGATCATGAAGGCGTACGACGTCGCCTTCTCGCTGGGCGACGGGCTGCGTCCGGGGTCGATCGCCGACGCCAACGACGCCGCGCAGTTCGCCGAGCTGGAGACCCTGGGCGAGCTCACCCAGATCGCCTGGAAGCACGACGTGCAGGTGATGATCGAGGGCCCCGGCCACGTGCCGATGCACAAGATCAAAGAGAACATGGACAAGCAGCTCGCGCTCTGCCACGAGGCGCCGTTCTACACGCTCGGGCCGCTCGTGACCGACATCGCGCCGGGCTACGATCACATCACCTCGGGGATCGGCGCGGCGATGATCGGTTGGTTCGGCACCGCCATGCTCTGCTACGTCACGCCGAAGGAGCACCTCGGGCTGCCCGATCGCGACGACGTCAAGACCGGCGTCATCACCTACAAGATCGCGGCGCATGCGGCCGACCTGGCCAAGGGACACCCGGGCGCGCAGGAGCGCGACGACGCACTGTCGAAGGCGCGCTTCGAGTTCCGCTGGCAGGATCAGTTCAACCTGTCGCTCGATCCGACCACGGCGAAGGACTTTCACGACGAGACGCTGCCCGCCGACGCCGCCAAGCACGCCCACTTCTGCTCGATGTGCGGGCCCAACTTCTGCTCGATGAAGATCACGCAGGACGTGCGGGATTTTGCTGCGACGCAAAATATCTCCGAGGACCAGGCGCTCAAGGCCGGGCTCGAGCAGAAGGCGCGCGAGTTCCGCGACCAGGGCGGCGAGATCTACCAGCCGACATGAACGCGCCCGAGTGGGCGCCGGGCGAGAGCCCGTTTCATGCGCGCGGCGCGCTCTACGAGGCGGCGCAAGAGTTCTATCGCGAGCAGATCCCCGGCGGGCTCCCCGCGGTGCTGGGCGCGCTCGCGCCGGCCGAGCGCGCGTTCTTCGATCGGCGGTTCGCGGCGCGCGATCACTACGACGTGCTGCCGCTGCCGAAGATCGGCGCGGCCGCGGCGCAGCTGGCGGGGCTCTCGGCCGAGGAGCTGAACCGCCGCGGCGCGCGCTGGACCGCCGAGCGGGATCTGCGCGGCGTCGCGCGGCTGGTGCTGCGCCTGCTGTCGCCGACCACGCTGGCGCTCAAGCTGCCGAAGCTGGCGATGGGGTACTTCGACTTCGGCGCGGCGACCTCGGCGCTCGACGGGGCGAAGCGCTGCCGCGTGACGCAAACGGGGATCCCGGCCCTTTTAGCCGAGTGGATGCTGTCGGCGACCGAAGGGTTCTCGCTGGTCGGGCTCGAGCGCACCGGGGCGCGCGCGCCGGCGTTCGCCGCGCAGCCGCCGCGTCCCGACGGCGAGTCGCACGGCGTTCAGACGGTGAAGCTGGAGTTCGAGCTGAGCTGGCGTTGAGCGCCCGGCAGGCGTCGAGCGCTCAGCGGCCGCGCAGGATGGTGGCCGCGTCGCCGACGACCCAGACCGCGCCGCGGCCGTCGCCCCAGACGTCGAACAGCTTGTGGTTGGTGCCGCTCGGCTGCGCGAGCCACGTCAGGCCGCCGTCGTGCGAGTGCAGGATTGTCCCGCCGCCACCGACGGCGTACAGGTCGCGCGACGACGGGCCCCAGCCGCCGTAGAGCACCTCGTCGTCGCACAGCTTGCGGGACGCGAAGTGCGCGCCGCCGTCGGTGGAGCGCAGGTACGAGCACTGATCGCCGACCACGTGCAGCGTGCCGGCGTCGTCGAGCCACGCGCTCCACAGCCCGATCTCGACGCCGGCGTCGACCGCGCTGAAGTGATCGCCGCCGTCGGTGGAGTGGAGGAGGGTGCCCTGCGCGCCGATGGCCCAGAGCGAGCCGGGGACGCCGGTCACGTCGTGGATCACGTTGGTGGTGCCGCTGGTGAGCGGCTCCCACGTCTGGCCGTTGTCGTTCGAGCGCAGCAGCGTGCCGCCCGCGCCGCCGACGAACACCTGCGCGCCGACGCCGGCGATCGCGTCGAGCTCGAGCGTGGTGCCGCTCGGACGTTCGTGCCACGTGGCGCCGCCGTCGGTCGAGCGCGCGATGGTGCCCGCGGTGCCGACGGCGAGCAGCGTGCCCCGGCCGTCGCCCCAGACGTCGTCGAAGCTGGCGGTCGAGGCGCCGGCGCACGGCTCCCAGCGATCGCCGCGCTCGTCGGAGGAGCGCCACACGAGCCCCTGGGCGCCGACGGTGAAGACGGTGTGCCCATCGCCCCACGCGCCGAACAGCCCGCGTCCGTCGGCGCCGCTCGACTGCTGCGCCCAATGCGCCGCGTGTTCGGCGCTTGTGCGTTGAGCGCGAAACGCGCGCAGCACGATGCCGCCCGCGCCGACCGCGTGCACCGCGCCGGCGGAGCCCCACACGCCGTCGAGCGCCACCGAGGTGCCGCTCGGCTCGGCGATCCACTTCGCGCCGTGATCGGTCGAGTGCAGGATGGTGCCCGCGAGCCCGACGGCGTAGACGTCGAACTCGTCGCTCCACACGCCTTGCAGGTCGCGCGCGCTCGGGCTCGGCGACTCGCGCCACGTCGCGCCGCGATCGCGGCTCACGAGGAGCGTGCCGCCTTCGCCGACGACATAGATCGCGCCGGCCGACGCGCTGGCGCTCCACAGCTGGCGCTTCGTGCCGCTGGCGCGCGCGCGCCAGGTGACGCCGCGATCGGTCGACGCGAGGATGGTGCCGCGATCGCCGACGGTGTAGACCTCGTCGGGGCCGGCGCCGTTGACGCCGTTGAGCGCGACGTCGACGCCGCTCTTGAGCAGCGTCCAGGTGGCGCCCGCGTCGACGGTGTGCAGGATGGTGCCGTGCTGCCCGACGGCCCACACGTCGCCGGCGCTCGAGCCCCAGACGGTCATCAACTGCTCGTCGCTGCCGCTCGACTCCGGCCGCCAGCTGTCGCCGCCGTCGGCGGAGTGCAGGATGGTGCCGTGCGCGCCGACGACGTAGACGTCGGTGGCGCTCGAGCCCCAGACGCACCACAGCGCGTTGGTGGTGCCGCTCGACTGGAGCGTCCAGCTGCTGCCGTCGAGCGAGCGCAGGATGGTGCCGTTCGCGCCGGCGGCGAAGTACGTGCCGGCGGCGCCCCAGACTTCGCCGAGCAGGTTGCCGGCGGGGCGCGGGTTCGACCAGCTCCACGTCACCGGCGGATGCGCGGTCACGGGCGGTGGATGCGGCGCGCGCTTGCGCCACTGCAAGCCGCTCCACAGCGCCAGCGCGAACGCCGTCACGACGAGAAACCATCGCCCGGGACGCGCCGCTCGAGCCGGCGCGGGCCGCTCGGGCGAGCCGTGCGTCAAAACGAGAGCTCCAGCGCGCCGCAGAGGAACTTCACCAGCGGCGACGTCTCGCGGCACGCGCCGACGAAGCGATCGAGAAAGTCGGGCGCGCACACTTCACGCCGCGTGAACTCGACGCCGGTGATGAAGTCCTTGCGCTTGAGCTCCTCGGCCATCGGGTGCTCGGCGTCGTAGCCCTTGGGCACGCGCTTGAGCTGCTCGCCGTCGAGCGTGAGGCCGGCGACCGCGCGCTTCCACGCCGCCGACTTCTCGGCGATGGCGTCGCGGATGCGGCCGAGCGCGGGCGGCTCGGGGTGCCACACGCCGGCGCCCATCATGCCGTCCTCGGACGAGAGGCGTAGGTAGAAGCCGGGCGCCGAGCCGTCGCAGCGCGCGTGCGGAAAGTGCGCCGCCGCGTGCGTCTTGTACGGGCTCTTGTCGGTGGAGAAGCGCACGTCGCGGTGGATGCGGAACAGCGAGCCGCCGACCGGCTTCGGATCGACGTCGAAGTGCGGGCTCACCTTGCGCAGCTTGGGCTGGAGCGCGGCGATGAAGCGCAGGAACGGATCGCGCACGTCGGCGAGGTAGCGCGCCTTGTTGGCTTCGAACCAGGGACGGGCGTTGTGGCGCTCGAGGTCGGCGAAGAACTCGAACAGCGCGGGCGTGAACCAGCTCGTGGTCGGCATTTGGGCCGAGCATACCTCAGCCGGCGAGGCGCGCGATCGCGGCGGCGAGCTCCTCGCGCACGGCGCCGTCCTCCTCGACGGAGCGGCGCCGTTCGAGCAGCGCGCGCGCACGCGTGTCACACGCCGGCTCGCGCCGGCCGATCTCGCCGATCGCCCACGCCACGTGCGCGCGCACCAGCGGCGACTTCTCGTCGAGCGCGCGGTCGAGCGCCTCGAGCTCCGCCGCGCCGCCGACGTTGCCGAGCGCCACCGCGACGTTCCGCAGGAGCTGCGCGCGGTGGACGCGGCGGAGCGCGCTGCGCTGGTTCCACTTGCGAAACTGCGCCGCGCCCAGGCCGAGCAGCCGCACGAGCGACGGGCGCGCGTAGCCGGGACGCGGCGCCAGCTCGGGCGCGCCGTCGCGGGCGCTGGCGTTGAACGGACAGACCTCCTGGCACACGTCGCAGCCGAACACCCGATCGCCGACGAGCGCGCGCAGCTCGCGCGGGATCGCGCCGGTGGCTTCGATGGTCAGGTACGAGATGCAGCGGCGCGCGTCGAGCGTGTACGCGTCGACGAACGCGCCGGTCGGGCACGCGTCGAGGCACGCGCGGCACTCGCCACAGCGCGGCGCGATCGGCGGAGGACCGGGCGCGCACTCGACGGCGGTGAGCAGCTCGCCGAGCACCACGTAGCTGCCGGCGCCGGGCGCGATCAGCATCGTGTTCTTGGCGATGAAGCCGACGCCGCCGGCCTGCGCGCCTTCCCGCTCGAGCACGGGCGCGGTGTCGACGAACGGCTGATACGCGACGGTTTGACCGAGCGCTTCGGCGGCGCCGCGGGCGAGCGCGCGCAGCTTCTCCTTGAGCACGAGGTGGTAGTCGGCGCCGCGCGCGTAGCGGGCGATGGCGCCGCGCGGGCCTTTGGCCAGGCGATCGGCGGGGACGTCGGCGGGATCGGCGTGCGCGTACGAGAGCGCGACCGTCACCAGCGTGCGCGCGCCGGCGAGCAGCGCCGACGGATCGCGCCGCGCGTCGGCGTCGCGCGCGAGGTACGCCATCTCGCCGGCGTAGCCGCGCGCGAGCCAGTCGCGATACACCGCGTGACGCTCGAACGGCGCCACGGGCGTGAAGCCGATGCGGGTGAAGCCGAGCGCGCGCGCGCGATCGCGAAACAGCTCGGCTGCTCCCTGAGGGTCCATTTCTCGACGGGGATGATACGCGGTTCGCGAAGGCGGGCTAGCGCTTGGAGACGACGCCGGTGAGATCTTCGGCGGCGCTCGGCGGCGGCTCGGCGGGGAGGATCGGCACCGCGCGGCCCTGGCGGTACATCATCGCCAGGTTGTAGCAGCCCGCGGCGTTGCCGCGATCGCACGCGTCGCGGAACAGCGCGGCGGCGCGCGCGTCGTCCTGCCCGACGCCGCGTCCCGAGGCGATCATGAAGCCGAGGTTGTCGCAGCCGGCGAGCGCGCCGGCGGTGCACGCGCGCTGGTACAGCTCGACGGCGCGCGCGTCGTCGCGATCGACGCCGCGGCCAGCGGCGATCATCAAGCCGAGGTTGGCGCAGCTCTCGGCGAGGCCCGCGTCGCACGCGACTTGATAGAACATGACCGCCTTGCCGTCGTCGGCCTCGACGCCGCGCCCCTGCGCGAACATGAAGCCGAGGTTGTAGCAGCCCTGCTCGCTCGCGCCGGCGCACGCGCGCCCGAACAGCGCGGCGGCGCGGCGATCCGACTGGCGCACGCCCTGGCCGCGCGCGTACAGGCCGCCGAGGTTCGAGCAGCCGTCGGCGACGCCGCCTTCGCACGCGCGCTCGTACATGGCGGCGGCCTTGCCGAAGTTGCGCCGCACGCCGCGGCCGTGCGCGTAGGCGAGCCCGAGCTGCAGGCACGCGTGCGGATCGCCGCCGTCGCAGCCGCGCTTGAACTGCGCCGTGGCGTGGTCGAGCTCTTCGGCGCCGAGCGAGAGCGCGGGCTCGAGCGACGCCGCGGGCGCGTGGCAGCCGGTGACTCCGACGAGCGAGAGCGCGAAGGCGAGCGACACGAGACGCATGGACACCTCCGAAGGTCAGTGAGGCAGGCGACTGCCCGGTTTCAGCATATCATGCCCGCGCATGCGTTCGCTCGCGCTCGTGACGATCTCGTTCGTGCTGGTCCTCGGAGGCGCATGTCGGTCTACGCCCACCTTGACGCTCGAGCTGTCGGGCGACTCGGCGGATCACGCGGCCGAGGTGGAGCGGCTGCTGGCGATGGCGCAGGTGGCGCACCGGGCGCCCGACGTGCGCGCGCGGCGCATCACCGTCGAGCTGGACCGGCAGATCGATCCCGGCCATCGGCGGTTGATCGAGCGCGCGCTCGAGCGGCTCAAGGCGCTTCGACCGGTCGGCGCGCGTCCCGGTTTCTCGACGGTGAGCGGCGCCACCGTGCAGCTCTCGCGCGGCACATTCGAGTTTCAAGCGCCGCGCGATTGGCCGGGGAAGACCGCGCGCTGCATCTGGCAGGCGCCGTTGGTTCCAGCCGGCGCGGGCGCGGTGAGCGCGAACGACCACGCGTACGACGCGCTGGCCGCGCGTTTGCGCCGCGAGACGAACGATCGCGTCACGCTGATCCTCGTCGAGGCGGGCAAGGACGCGTCGGGTTCGCCACCGGCGCGCTTCGAGGGGTTGGCGGCGAACGGCGAGCCGTATCGCTTCGAGTTCGGCGAGTGCGGGCCGGCGGTGTTGCAGCTCGGCGACGACGACGTGTATCGCGCGCTGGCGTTTCCGTCGTTGAGCGGGCGCGTCGCGTCGTTCGCCGTCGAGTGGCGCTGACGCGGCGTTGACGTTTTGAGCGCCGTCGGGTAACCACTGCCGCCATGCTGCTCCCGCTCGCCACCCGCAAGTCGCGCCGCGTGCTCCGCCGCGCCGACGTCACGCCCGCCGAGTGGAGCGACTGGCGCTGGCAACTGCGGCACCGGCTCGAGACCGTCGAGGAGCTTTCGCAGTTCGTCGAGCTGACCGACGACGAGCGGCGCGGCATGCAGCTCGCGCCCGCGCTGTTCCGCGTCGGCATCACGCCGTACTACGCCGAGCTGATGGATCGCGCGCACCCGCGCTGCCCGGTGCGCCTGCAGGTGGTGCCGACGGCGGCGGAGGCGGAGGTGGCGCCGGGCGAGTACGTCGATCCGCTCGGCGAGGACGCGCTCACGCCCGAGGACGCGCCGTGCATCGTGCACCGCTATCCCGATCGCGTGCTGTTCCTCGCGCTCGATCGCTGCGCGATCTACTGCCGCCACTGCAACCGGCGGCGGCTGGTCGGGCAGGAGTCGGGCATCGTCGCGCGCGCCGAGCTGGAGGCCGGGCTCGACTACATCCGCCGCACGCCGGCGATCAAAGACGTGCTGGTGTCGGGCGGCGATCCGCTGACGCTCTCGACGGAGAAGCTGGCGTGGCTGCTCGGCGAGCTGCGCGCCATCGAGCACGTCGACATCCTGCGCATCGGGACGCGCGTGCCGGTGTGCCTGCCGATGCGCGTCGACGACGAGCTGTGCGCGGCGCTCAAACGTTTTCATCCGCTCTACATCAACACGCACTTCAACCACCCGAAGGAGATCACCGACGAGGCGCGCGCCGCGTGCGCGAAGCTGGCCGACGCCGGGATTCCGCTCGGCAACCAGACAGTGCTCCTACGCCGCGTGAACTCGGACGCGCGCGTGATCGAGAAGCTCAATCGCGAGCTGCTCAAGATGCGCGTCAAGCCGTACTACCTGTTTCAGGGCGACCCGGTGACCGGCACCGATCACCTGCGCACGCCCGTCGGCGCGGGCATCGAGATCATGGAGCACCTGCGCGGGCGCATCACGGGGCTCGGCATTCCGCACCTGGTGATCGACGCGCCGGGCGGCGGCGGAAAGATTCCCATCGGGCCCAACTACGTGCTCGGCGCCGGCGCGAGCGAGTGGACGCTGCGCACGTGGCGCAATCAAACCGTCAAGTACGTCGAGCCCGCCGAGCGCGACTGCGCGTGCGACTATCCGCTCGAGTAGCGCCATGTGGCCGCCGCCGCGCGCGAAGCAGATCGTCGTCGGGGACTGCGCGGCGGACCCGCCGCTCGGCGCGACCGGTCGGGCGCTGGCGACGGCGCGCGCCGAGGACGTGGTCTACGGGCTGGGCGCGATCGCGCTCGCGCTCGGCGTGAAGCGGCTGGCGCTGCGCGTGCGCCACGACGACGCGCGCGCGGCGCTCGAGCGCGAGATCGCGCGGCGCGAGGCGC
>DASREC010000252.1:0-5131 GCA_035652295.1 Polyangia bacterium | reverse complement strand
GCCCCGACGTCCAGCGCCCCTCGGTGCGAGCGAGCAGCCGCCCGGCGTAATAGTCGATCATGAACCCGACGATCGAGCCGAGCAGCACCGAGAGCATCACCGGCAGCGCCGGCCAGCCGCGCCGCGTGACCAGGAACGCGCCGAACACCACGATCAGATCGCCGGGAAACGGCGGGAACAGGTACTCGATGGCCGCCGCCGCGCCGAGCAGCGCGAAGCCGACGCCGTTCTCCTGGTGCTCCACCAGCGCGATCAGCTGTTCGGTGAGTCCCATATGATTCGTCCGCGCGCGCTCGTGCCCGGCGACGCGGTGGCGGTGGTGGCGCCCGCCGGACCGGTGCCGCGCGACGCGTTCGCCGCCGGTGCCCGGATTCTAGGAGCGCGCTACCGGCTTGTCCACGACGAGCGGATCTTCGAGCGCGCCGGTTTCCTCGCCGGCTCCGACGACGCGCGCGCCGCCGAGCTTCAGCGCGCGCTGGCCGATCCACAGGCGGCGGCGATCGTCTGCGCGCGCGGCGGCTACGGGCTCACGCGCATCCTCGCGCGCCTCGACGCTGCGGCATTTTGCCGCAACCCGAAATGGATCGTCGGCTTCTCCGACGTGACCGCGCTGCACGTGTGGGCCGCGCGCGCCGGCGTCGAGTCGCTGCACGCCCCGGTGGTGACCCAGCTCGGCGGGCTGCCCCCCGAGGACGCCGCCGCGCTGTTCGCGCTGCTCGAAGGCGCGCCGCCCGCGCCGCTGGAAAATCTGCGCGCGCTCGCGCCCGGCCGCGCCACCGGCCCGCTGCACGGCGGCAACCTGGAGCTGCTCTCGCGCCTGTGCGGCACGCCGTGGCAGCCGCGCCTCGACGGCGCCATCCTGCTGCTCGAAGACGTCGGCGAGCGCCCCTACCGCGTCGATCGCGCGCTCACCCAGCTCCTGCTCGCCGGCGCGCTCGACGGCCTGCGCGGCGCGCTCGTCGGCGAGTTCCACAAGTGCGCCGACCCCGACAACGCCCCGCCGAGCGCCGAGGACGTGATCGCCGAGCGCCTCGCCTCGCTCGGCATCCCGATCCTCGCCGGCGCGCCCATCGGCCACGGCGCCCGCAACCGCGCCGTCCCCCTCGGCGTCCCCCTCACCCTCGACGCCGCCACCGGCACCGCCACGTTCGCGCCGGCGGCCGTGTATTGACAACACACGGCGCCCCCTCCACGCTCTCTTCATGGACCGGAAGGATCGCCGCTGGCCGCGCCAGGTGCGAATGAGCGACGCCGAATATCGTCAGGCTTGCGCCGACGCCAAGGCCGCCGGCCTCGACTTCGGCAAATACGTGCGCAAGCTCGTGAGCGATCGGCATCGCCCGCCCGAGAAGACGTCCCGCCGCGACGAGCTGGCGCGTTTCGTCGAGCGCGTGTCCAAGCTGCAGGCGCGCATCCAACCGCTGGTGCCGGAGGTGGACCCGCACGATCTCAACCTGATCCTGTCGCGCATGCTCACGCCGCTCGAGAAGCGCCGCTACTTCCATCGTCGAGTGGGCAAGCGCTATGTCCGCTGACGCGGGCGTCCTCGAATCGATCGCCGAAGCGATCGCCAAAAGCTCGACGAGCTCGTCGAGGCGCTCGGCGGCGTCGTCACCGACCTCAGCGACTTGAGCAACGGAAAGCGCATACACCTGCCGAACATCTACGTCGATGTGCTGTTCGACAAGATCGGCGGCGGGCTGAGCTTCAACTCGGTTCGGTCGCGCGCCACCAAGATGCGCATCGGCAAGCGTGCGCTCACCGTCTCGTCGCTGGAAGACGTGATCCGCTCCAAGACCGCGGCGGGCCGAAAGAAGGATCTCGCGGTGCTGCCGATCTTGCGCGACGTGCTCGCGGTGAAGCGCGCCGCCAAGGATTCGAAGTGACTCTCGGTGCGTGAGTTGACCCCCTCGCCCGCGGGTGGCAAATTTCGCGCGTGCGCGTGTTGGGGCTCGACGTCGGGAGCAAGACCATCGGCGTCGCCGTCACCGACGAGCTGGGGGTGGCGGCGCACGCGGTCACCACGCTCGCCCGCCGCGGCACCGCGCGCGACGTGGAGCAGGTGATGGCGCTGGTGCGCGAGCTCGGCGCCGAGCGCGCGGTGGTCGGCCTCCCCTACGAGCCCGACGGCACCGAGGGCCGCCGCGCCGTGCGCGTGCGCGTGTTCTTCGACGCGCTCGCCGCCGCCGGCCTGGCCGTCGAATTCTGGGACGAGAGCTTCACCACCGTCGAGGCGGAAGAAGTCTTGCTGGAGGCCAACCTCTCGCGCAAGAAGCGCAAGAAGGTGATCGATCGCCTGGCCGCGCAGATGATCCTGCAGGGCTGGCTCGAGCACGGCCACGGGAAGCCATGAGCAATTGCGAAGCAATTGCGATCAACAATGTCGCTCTGCGCACGTCGCGCGGAGCGCGTACGTGAGCCGCAAGGACATGAAGCGCGCCGCGCGCATCGTGCTCTCGACGGTAGGGCTGTTCGTGCTGGTGGTCGGCGCGATCGGCTACAAGGCGGCGCGCTATCCCAATACGCCCGCGTCCGGCCCGGCGCACGAGGCCAAGGTGGTCATCGAGCGCGGCACGTCGCTCCAGGAGATCGCGCGCCGCCTCGGCGATCGCGGCCTGATCGATCACCCGAGCTGGTTCCGCTTCTACGCCAACGAGCGCGGCCTCTCCGCCAAGATCCGCGCCGGCCAGTACACGCTCTCGTCGGCGATGACGCCGCGCCAGCTCCTCGACAAGCTGGTCGAGGGCGTGCCGCTCGAAGAGGTCGCGGTCACCATCCCCGAGGGAAAAAACCTGCTCGAGGTCACGCGGCTCCTCGACGAAGCCGGCGTCTCGTCGAAGGACGACCTCCTGCGCCTGGCGCGCGAGCCGGCGTTCGCCGAGCAGCTCGGCGTCCCCGGCGACACGCTCGAAGGCTACCTCTTCCCCGACACCTACCGCTTTCACCCGGGCACGCCCGCCAACCGCGTGCTCCAGGCGATGGTCAAGCACTCGAAGGAGATCGTCGCCGAGCTGCTCGCCAAACACAAAGACGGCTTTGCTGCGCTGCAAAAAAATTACAAGTTCGGCGAGCGCGAGGTGGTGCTGATGGCCTCGCTCGTCGAGAAGGAGACCGCGCAGCCCGAGGAGCGGCCGCGCATCGCCGGCGTGTTCCTGAACCGGCTGCGGCTGCCGAGCTTCGTGCCGCACCTTCTGCAAACCGATCCGACGATCGTCTACGGCTGCACCGTCCCCGTCGAGAAATCGGCCGCGTGCCAGAAGTTCGAGGGCCGCATCCGCCGCATCCATCTCGAGGACAAGGACAACCCGTACAACACGTACACGCACGCGGGGCTGCCGCCGGGGCCGATCTCGAACCCGGGGCGCGCCGCGCTCGAGGCGGTGCTCGAGCCCGACAAGACGCCGTTCCTCTACTTCGTCTCGAAGAACGACGGCACGCACCACTTCTCGAAGACGCGCGCCGAGCACGAGGCGGCCGTCGACAAGTACCAGCGGCACGGCGCGCCGAGCGACGGCTCGTGATCCGCGCGCGCGGCGTGCGCAAGAGCTTTCGCCCGGCGGCGAGCGCGTCGCAGCTCATGCGCTTTCGCTTGCGCGGCGCGCCGGTGGTGGCGCTCGACGGTGTCGACCTCGACGCGGCGGCGGGCGAGATCGTCGGGCTGATGGGACCGAACGGCGCGGGCAAGTCGACGCTGCTGCGCATCCTCGCCGGGCTGCTGGTGCCGTCGAGCGGCGCGGTGACCGTCGCCGGCGAGGACGCGACGCGCGGCACCGTCGAGCTAAAACGCAAGATCGGCTACGTCGCCGCCGAGGAGCGCGGCCTCACGCCGCACCTGTCACCGCGCGAGCACCTGGCGTTCTACGGCGCGCTCTACGGCCTCGGGCGCCGCGCGGCGCTCGAGCGCGCCGACGAGCTGCTGGAAAAAGTCGGCGCCTCCGCGGTGGCGCGCCGCCCGCTGCGCGAATTGTCGACGGGCCAGCGCCGCCGCGTCGCGCTCGCCCGCGGCCTCCTCAACGCGCCCGCGGTGCTGCTCCTCGACGAGCCGACGCGCGGCCTCGATCCCGCCGGCGCCGACGGCCTGCACACGCAACTGCTCGCGCTCGCCGCCGCCGGCGCCGCCGCGATCGTCGCCACGCACGACCGCGACGAGGCGCGCCGCCTGTGCACGCGCGTCGCCGTCCTCGAATCCGGCCGGGTGATCGCGCTCGAATCGCCCGATCGCGCCGGCGCGCGCCTGCGGCCCGGCGCGTGAGCCGCCCGTCGTTCGCCGGCGTAGTCGGCGCGTTCTTGCGCCGCGCGTGGCTGGAGTCGGCGAGCGAGCTGGTGCCGTCGGCGGTGCAGCTCGCCAGCTTCTCGCTCGGCCTGATCTCGCAGGCGTTCCTCGGCCGCCTGGTCGACGCGTCGCCCAACTCCAAGCTGGGCACGTACGCGGGCCACTACACGACCTTCCTCATCCTCGGCGTGGCGCTGCTCGATCTGCAGAACGCGGTGGTGTCGGGCCTGGCGCGCCGCATCCGCGAGGCGCAGCTCACCGGCTCGCTCGAAGGCTTGCTGGTGACGCCCGCGCCGACGCCGCTGGTGCTGCTCGGCCTGGCGCTGCCCGACGTGCTGCTGTCGTTCCTGCGCCTCGCGCTCTACGCGCTCGCCGGGTGGCTGTGGTTCGGGCTGCGCGTCGATCAGGTCAATCCGCTCGGCGTGGCGCTGGTGCTGGCGCTGGCGCTGGTGGCGTTCTCGTCGCTGGCGCTGATCGGCGCCGCGCTGACCATGACGCTGCGCCGCTCCGATCCGCTCAACGTGCTTTTGGCGGCGACGGCGGCGATCGCCGGCGGCGTGCTCTACCCGCGATCGATCCTGCCGCGCGCGCTCGAACTGGCCGGCTCCGCGCTGCCGATCGCCCCCGCGCTCGACGCGCTGCGCGCCGCCACGCTCCGCGGCGCCGGTCCGACTGAGCTAGGCGCTCCGCTCGCCCACCTGGCGATCGCCTGCGCCGTCCTCGCCCCGCTCGGTGCCTGGCTGTTCGCCCGCTCGCTCCTGCGCGCGCGCGTCGAAGGCAGCTTGACCGCTCACTGAGCGGCGCTAAATCCTGTCGACTCGCCTAGTACGTGGAGTATGATCGAAGCAGACCCTTCCA
>DASREC010000251.1:0-5477 GCA_035652295.1 Polyangia bacterium | reverse complement strand
CGCGACGTCGCGTACCTCGTCACCACCGGCCTGACGCTGCTCTACTGGCTCACGCCGCTGATCTACGAGATCGAGCGCATCCCCTATCCGTACCGCACCGTGTGGCGCTGCAATCCGCTGTGCGGCATTTTGACCGGCCTGCGCGGCGCGGTGATGCTCGGCGAGTGGCCGTCCTTGCTCGGCTGGGCGGGCATCGTGATCCCGACGCTCTTGGTGTTCGCCGTCGGGTGGCTCACGTTCCGCTACTACGAGCGCCTGGTGCTCGACTATGTCTGAGCCGATGGCGACCATCGTTCCCCATCCCGGCGCGCGCGCCGCCGAGCCGCTGATCGTCAAGCTCGAAGCCGTCGGCAAAGCCTTCCGCCGCTTCGAGCGCCAGCCGTTCCTCCTGCGCAACCTGGTGCTGCGCCTCGTCGGCCGCGCGCCCAGCCCGAAGGAGTTCTGGCCGCTGCGCGCCGTCAGCTTCGAGATCCGCCGCGGCGAGACTGTCGGCCTGGTCGGGCAGAACGGCTCGGGTAAAAGCACGCTATTGCGCCTCATAGCGGGGGCGTGCTTTCCCACCGAGGGGCAGATCTCGGTGCGCGGCCGCATCGCGCCGCTGCTCTCGCTCGGCGCCGGCTTCCTCCCCGACATGACCGGCCGCGAGTGCGTCGAGATCAACGCCACGGCGCTCGGCCTCACGCGCGACGAGATCCGCGCGCGCCTCGACGACATCGTGCGCTTCGCCGAGATCAACGACTTCATCGAGACGCCGGTGCGCTACTACTCCTCGGGTATGATGGCGCGCCTCGGCTTCGCGGTCGCGGTGCACACCGACCCCGACCTGCTGCTGGTCGACGAGGTGCTGGCCGTCGGCGATCACCTGTTCCAGCAAAAGTGCATCGCGCGCATCCACGAGCTGCGCGACGGCGGCACCACCATCATGTTCGTCTCGCACAGCGCCGAGACCATGCGCCAGCTTTGCGATCGCGTGCTGTGGCTGCGCGACGGCCACCTGGTGCGCGACGGCGAGCCCGGCCCGATCCTCGACGAATACCTGCAAGTCCTCGCGTGATGCCGGCGCTCGGCGAGCTCGGGCGCGACGTCCTCGGTCCGGCGTTCTGCCTCCACCTCGAGCGCGTCATCGATCGCACCGACGAGCACGACCTCGATCGCCTGCTGTTCGTCGCGCGCGAAGGTTTCCTGCTCCAGCGCGCCCACGCGCTGCTCGTCGAGCAGCTGCACCCGCGCGTGCGTCCCGCCGGCAGCTACCTGTACCTGTCGCGCCTCTCCACGTCGCTGGCGTCGGCGCGCGGCCTGGGCGTGCGCGAGCTGCGCCTCGGGTTTCTCAAGCAGGAGAACAGCGTGCTCACCGTGCTGCGCGTCTTCGGCCTCTACGACGCGCGCATGCTCGAGCTCGTGTATGAGGCCGGCGTCGCCGATCCCGCGCGCCCGATCTACGACTGGTGGCGCTCCGACGCGGTGACCAGGCTGCTCGCGCACGAGCCGCTCCAGCGCGAGGTGCGCGCCCGCGCCGACGCCGCGCGCTCGCTCCTGCGCCGCTACCTCGCGCAGGAAGGCATGTTCACCTCCAAGCGCGCCGCCCTCGTCGACATCGGCTGGTCCGGCACGATCCAGAATAATTTGTCGCGCGCGTTCGCCCGCGATCCCGCCTTCCCCGACCTGCGCGGCATCTACCTCGGCCTGATGCGCGATCAGTGGCAGCGCTACTCGCCCGAGGTGCGCGGCCGCAAAGAGGGCGTGCTGGCGCACCACGCGCGTCTCGGCCGCCTGCGCGATCGCGCGCCGTTTTATTTTCTGGAGATCTTCGAGCAGTCGGCGCGCGCGCCGCACGGCACCACGCTCGGCTACGAGGAGCAGGGCGGCCGCGTCGTGCCGATCACCAAGGAGCGCGGCGACGATCGCGCCGCCGAGCGCCGCGCCGACGGCGCCATCGCCGAGCTGCAGCGCGGCGTGCTCGACTGCGCCGGCGCGTGGCGGCGCGGCGACTTCGATCGCGAAAAAGTCCTCGCGCGCCTCGAGCGCTTCGTGTTCTTCCCGACGCGCCGCCAGCTCGACGCGCTCGCATCGCTGCACCACACCGACGACTGGGGCTTCGACACGTTCGGCGGCCTGGTACGCGGCGGCGCGGTGCTGCGCCATCCCGGCCGCTGGCTCGACGAGCTGCGCCGCGCGTACTGGAAGCCGGGCTTCGTGCACGCGTCGGGCGGCCCGGTCTCAGGCCGCGTGCTCGGCCACCTGTACCACGCGTACGCGCGCCTCAAGCCGCGCCCGCCCGTCTGGTGATGGACGCGCCCGCCCGGCGCCTGGTCGCGATCGGCCGCGACGTGCTCGGCCCGGCGTTCGCGCTGCACGCGCACCGCGTGGTGCAGCTCGCCGATCAGCGCCGCCTCGATCGTTTGTATTTTCTCGCGCGCGACGGCTGGCTCTTGCGCCAGCTCTACCGCGTGCTCGCGCCGCTGCACCGCCGCCGCCCGCCCGAGGACGCGTACCTGCACGTGTCGCGTCGCTCGACGGCGCTGGCGTCGGTCGAGCGCTTCGGCCCGCGCGAGACGCGGCTCGGCGTGCGCCCGCCGGCGCGCGGCACGCTGCGCGGCATCCTGCGCAGCTTTTCGCTCGACGACGCCGAGACGCTGGCGCTGGTCGAGCGCGCGGGCGTAGTCGAGCTCGACGATCCGTTCGAGCGCGCAAGCGATCACCCGCCGCTGCACGTGCTGCTCGACGACGCCGACTTTCAAACGCACGTCGCCGCGCGCGCCCGCGCCGCGCGAGCGCGCCTCGTCGGCTATCTGCGCCAGCACCTGTTCCTCGACGGCGGCAAGCTGGCGGTGGTCGACGTCGGCTGGCACGGCACGATCCAGGACAACCTCGAGCGCGCCGTCGCCCTCGCCGGCGTTCCCGGCGCGCCCGAGATCCGCGGCCTCTACTTCGGCCTCTACGGCGAAGACGACGACGACGCCTCGTTCGAGCGCAAAGAGGGCCTGGTTTACGATCAACGCCGCGGTTCAACGGTCACCGAAATGGCGCCGCGCCACTTCGTGCAATTGTTCGAAGAGGCCGCGCGCACCGACGAGGGCATGACCCTCGACTACGCCGAGCGCGGCGAAAACTTTGAAGCCGTCATTAAAAACTCCGGCCCCGATTATGAGGCCGAGCGCGCCGCCATGCCGGCGATCGAGGCGCTGCAGACCGGCATCTTCGAATACGTGCGGCAATATGCCGCAGACGCCGCCGCCGGCCGCGCCCCGCCCGCCGCCGAGCTGCGCGTCGAGGCGCAGCGCCGCATCGAGCGCTTCGTCTTTTTGCCCACTGCCGACGAGGCGCAGGCGCTCGAGCCGCTGGCGCACGCCGACGACTGGGCCGAGGTGCGCTGGGGCTCGGTGGCCGCGCCCGCGTCGCCCGCCGCGCTGCTCACGCCGCGCCGCTGGATCGATCGCTTCTACGAGTCGTACTGGAAGCCGGCCTACCTGCTGCGCACCGGCGGCCCGCTCGCGTGCCGGCTGTTTCAGCTCTACGAGAGCGCCAAGCTGTGGCGCAAGAGCCGCGCGCGAAACCCGGCGCGCCACAGCGAGCGCCGGTAGCCGCCGAGCGCGCGCCGCGGATCCTGAAACGCCTCCAGCCAGCGCGGCGGCCTGACCAGCGCGCTCGGCAACTCGCCCAGCTCGTGCGCCTCCTCCGCGGTCGGCCGTTCGAGCACGTGGCGCATCGGCGCGGCGGCGGTGCGCGCGTCGACGGCGAGCCAGGGAAACGCCGCGCGCACGCCGTCGAGGTCGGCGAGAAATTCGCGCGCCCCCTCGTGCATGCGCTGCGCGCGCGGATCCGATTCGCCGAGCGCGAGCAGCGCCGCCACCACCGCGTCGCCGCCGAACGCCGCCGCCACGTCCGCCGCGTCGCGCCCCACTCCCGCGAATAAAATCCCCATCACGCGATAACCGAATCGATACCAGAAGCCGAGCGCGTCGAAGCCGCGGTGCGCGAACAGCCGATTGCGCACCAGCCCGCGGTACACCGCCGCCGCCGGCTCGTCACCGCCCGGCTCCGCGCCCGCCTGCGCCGCGAGCTGCGCGCAGCGCGGATAGAGCAGCGCGCCCACGCCCTCGCGCAGCGCCATCACCACGTCGGAGAGCGGGTTGTCGCCGAGGTGGAGCATGCGCGCGGGCGCGACGCCGAGCGCGGCGGCGACGTGGCGATAGAGCGCGCCGTCCCACTTGCACACGCCGCCGCACGCCGACGACACGAACAGCTCGACCTGGTCATACCCGCCGTCACGCAGCATCCCGGCGATGAACTCCGGCGGCAGGTACATATCGGAGACGAAGACGATGCGCTTGCCGCGCCGCTGCGCGTGGCGATAGGCGGCGTGCACGTACGGGTTCTGCGCGCACAGCGCGCGCTCGGCGGCCAATTCGAGCGACTTCAGCTCGGCCGCGTCCCAGCCGGCCGGCGCGTCGAGCGCGGCGTAGATCTCGTCGAGCGTGACGTCGCCGCGCTGGTGCCGCGCCCACACGTCCTCGCGCGCGCGCCGCTCGGCGGCGATTCGCCGCGCCGCAAAATCGAACGGCACCAGCGCGCCGCCGCGGCGGTGGCGATATTCACGCGCCACCAGCGCGAACACGTCGACCGGCTCGCCCACGCGGCGCAAGAGCGCCGTGTCGAAGACGTCGAGCGACAGCACGTCGCAGCCGTCGATCAATTGGCAGAGCGCGTGAATCGACATCGCTCGGGTCATAGCACGCCGCCGCCGTCAGCGCTTGACCCAGGCGCGTCCCCACTTGCGCTCGAAGCGGCGCCGGTTCCGCCACCAGATGCGCAGGTACGCCGCGCCCGGCAGCCGCGAGAACGACGCGCCGCCGTAGTGGTGCACGAACACGTCGCGCGCCACCACCACGCGCCGCCCGCGCGCGCGCACCGCCATCGCCAGGTCGTCGTCCTCGAACATGCCGACCTGGTAGCGCTCGTCGAGGCCGCCGATCTCGGCGTAGAGCGCGCGTCGCATGGCGGCGCAGAACAGCGTCAGCATCGGCAGCTCGGCGCGCTCGCCGGCGTGCGCGGCGGTGTACTCGGCGGCGAAGCGCGCCATGGCGTCGAGATCGGCGTAGCGCGTGCCGACCTGCGCCTCGTTGCCGCAGGAGTTGGTCGCCGGCCCGACGATCCCGATCGACGAATCCCCGTCGAGGATCGCCACCAGCGCGTCGAGCCACCCCGGCGTCACCACGGTATCGTTGTTCAAAAAGATCAGCACGTCGCCGCGCGCCGCGTTCGCCGCCTGATTGTTGGCCGCCGCGAAGCCGCGATTGTCCGCGTTCTCGATCAGCTTCAAAGGCAACAGCTTCGACTCGACGCATTCGCGCAGCCACGCCTGGGTCCCGTCGCTGGACGCATTGTCCACGACGATCACCTCGAACGGCATTTTGCCGCAGGCGCGCTGCACGCTGGCGAGACACAGCCGCGTCAGCTCAATGTTGTTGTACGTGACC
>DASREC010000250.1:0-10866 GCA_035652295.1 Polyangia bacterium | reverse complement strand
ACGCTGGAACCGGCGGCGGTGGCGGTGGCGGAGGCGGTGGAGGCGGTGGAGGCGGTGGAGGCGGCGGCGACGGCAACAACGGCGGCGGCGGCGACGGCGGCCGCGTCGTCGGCGGCTGCGCCTTCGCCGGCAGCGGCGCCTCGTTCGCCGGCATCATCCTCTTGTTCGCGCTGCTCCTGATCGCGCGCTCCGTCCGCCGCTCGAGCCGCTAGCCTCCGAGCGCCGCCTGGGGGCGCACTCCCCGAAAACTGCAACTTCGCAAACCGCCGTGCGCAGCTTGGCGCGCCGCGTCTCCACGACGCGCGCGGAGATTCACGTGGCACATCGGTTGCGATGGTCCGCGCGGCGGAGGCCAGAATGACCCTGCGCGGACTCTCGGCGGCGATCGCGATCGGGCTCGTAGGCTGCGGCGCCCCGCCGCCCGACGACGGCGATCCGGACTCGCAACAGAACACGGTGATCGTCAACGCCGACAGCGCGGTCGTCGGCAAGAACGCCACCGTCACCGCCTCGAACGGCCTCAACCTGCGCTCCGGTCCGTCCACCTCCGATTCGATCCTGCTGGTGATGCCGAGCGGCGCCACCGTCTCCGTCGAGGCCGTGTCGAACGGCTGGTACAAAGTGAACTACAAGGGCACCACCGGCTGGTGCTCGGGCACGTACCTCTCGCCCGACGCGGGCGGCGGCGGCTCGCCCGGCGGCTCGAGCGCGGTGGACCAGGCGATCGCGCGCGCCGAGTCGGGCGTCGGCTTCTCGTACCACTGGGGCGGCGGCTGCTGGTCGCCCGGCTCGTCGGCGCACGGCGCGTGCTACGGCTCGTGCCCCAACTGCTCGCACTCGGGCACGTGGGGCGCCGACTGCTCGGGCTACGTCGCCAAGATCTGGCAGGTGCCGGGCGCGAGCGCGCTCACCACGTGCGAGCACCCGTACTCGACGGTCAACTTCTACAACGAGCACACGCACTGGGCCGACGTGTCGCGCGCGAACGTCAAGCGCGGCGACGCGTTCGTGCACAACAGCGGGAGCGAGGGCCACATCTTCCTCTACGACTCGGGCGACGCGTGGGGCTGGGCGAAAGCGTACGAGGCCAAGGGCTGCAGCTACGGCATCCAGCACGACACGCGCATGGTGTACTCGTATTACAAAGCCATCCGCCGCGACGGCTACTAGTATGCTGTAGCGCATGCGCGCGCTCCTCCTGATCGCCGCCGCGATCCTGCTCCTCGCCGGCGTCGCCTGGTTCATGACCACCTCGCGGCCGCACGCGAAGCCGGCCGCCGCGTCCCCGGGGGCAGCGGCCGCGCCGGCGGGGGAATCGGGAGCTGCGGCAAATCGCCGCAGCAGCGCGCCGCCCCGGATCGCCCCGCCGCCGCCGACGACCAAGAGCGCGGGCGAGGTCGTGCTGCGCGGCGCGTGGGGCTCCGGCCCCGGCGAGTTCGGCCGCCGCCGCGAGCAGGAGTCGAACCCGGAGGCGCCGATGGCGATCGCCGCCGGCGGACGCGGCGACTTCGCGGTGGTCGATCAGATCAACCGCCGCGTGCAGCGCTTCCACGACGGGAAAATGATCGCCGCCATCCCGATCGGCGGCGACACGGTGCAGGACCTCGCGCTCGGCCCGAACGGCCGCACGCTGCTCCTCGATCGCCTGGCCGATCGCAACGTGCAGGTCTACGACTCGAGCGGCAAGCTCTCGAACGAGGTCTCGCTCGTCGGGCCCGGCGTCAAGGAGGGCGGCGCGGTCACCGGCGTGTTCGCCGACGACAGCGGCATCTACGTCGAGAGCGATCACGCCACCGTGGTGCGCATCGCCGATCCCGACGGCAAGCCGGACGCGAACCGCCCGCAGCTGCTCGGCCGCCCGACGCGCGACGGGCGCCTGCTCGTCACCGCCGCCATCGCCGCGCGCGGCGCCGCCGAGGTCACCGTGAGCGCCGTCGATCGCGCGAGCGGCCAGCCCTCGTGGTCGACGGTGGTGCCGTGCGGCGCGCCGATCCTGCACCTGGTGATGCTCGACTCCGACAAGAGCGGCCAGGTCTACGTCGCCGCCGACGTCGGCGACGAGGCGCCCGCGCCGCCGTTCCAGATCCTGAACGAGCGCATCGTGGTCACGCGGCTCGGCTCGGGCGGCGCGCCGCGCGGCGCGATCACGGTGCCGCCCTTCCCCACCGCCGACGAGACGTTCCGCCCGATGAGCGTCGACGACGACGGCTCGATCCTGGTGATGGTCGCCGGCGAGCGCGGGCTCGAGGTCGTGCGCTATACGTTCCCGTAACGCGCGCTTCATTAATGTATGCTGCACGGATGCGCGTGCTGCTGGTGGTGCTCGTGCTGGCGCTGATCGGCGGCGCCGTGTTCCTGGCGCAGCTGCGCGAGCAGGCGGAGACCGTGGTCCAGTCCGCGGCCGCGCCGGCCGCCGCGCCGCGCGCGCACACGCCCGCGCAGGTGCACGACTGCGCCGATCAGTGCGAGCAGACCGCGCTCCTCGAGCAGCGCCCCGACGAGTGGCTGCGTGCGTGCCGCGCCCGCTGCAAGGGCGAGGCGGCCCAGCGCCCGTATCAACCGATCCGCCGCATCACGGTCGCGCCGGCCGACCATCACCGCTGAAGGAGGCTCCATGCGCGTCGTGCTCTTCTGCTCCGTGCTCTCGGCCCTGGCCTGTGGCTCGACGGGAATTCCCACCGGCGACGGCGGCGGCCCCGGCACCGACCTGAGCGGCGGCGGCGCCGATTTCGCGCAGTCGGGCTCGAGCGATCTCGCCATGAGCGGCTCGTCCGATCTGTCGCAGCCGGGCGGCGATCTCGCCGGCGCCGGGCTCTGCTGCGGACAGCCCGGCGACGTCGGCAACAACCTCGGCGTCGGAAAATATTGCAACGGCTTCGGCGACTGCACCGGCATGGCGAACCTGTGCGCCAACCTCGGCGATCCGCAGCTCCACTTCTGCACCATGATCTGCCAGCAGGGCGGCAACTGCGGCACCGGCGCCACGTGCCAGTGCCAGGGCGGTCAGTGCGGCTGCTTCCCCGACTCGTGCCTGTCGATGCCGGCGAGCTGCTGACCGCGCGACAGATCTTCGCGGCGCCGTCGTATGCTCCGCGCATGCAACACTTCATCTGCGTTCCCTGCGCCCTGCCCGCCGCGGCCGAAGGTTCGTGCGCCCGCTGCGGCGACGTGCTGCTCGACGCGCGCCGCGACGACGTGCGCGAGCTGCTCGCCGACATCGACTCGCGCCACCGCCGCGCGCGCGAGCAGCGGCTCCTGTGGCTGTCGATCGTGCTGGCGTTCGTGATCGCCGCCGGGCTGTGGAGCATCCCCGGGTTCTGGGCGGCGCGCCGCTACTACTTCGCGCTGCCGCTGCTGCTCGATCAGCTCCTCATGATCGGGCTCGTGTCGTTCGCGATGATGAAGCTGACCGCGAAGCTGTTCCCCGCGCGCCCGCGCTTCGCCGGCGTCACGGGCTCGGAATAGGAAACCGCACCAGGCGCAGATCGCCGTCGCCGACCAACTCGCCGAGGATGGCGTCGGAGCCGGGGATGAGCGTGTAGCGCTTGACGCCGTCGGCGACCCAGCGCGCGCCGCGCGAGTCGCGATCGATCACGATCACGCGGTTGGCTTCGTGATCGTAGGCGTGGTTGGCCTCGGCGATCACGCGCCCGTCGGAGAGCTCGTCGAACTCGGTGACGTTGCGCGCGAGGAGCAGCGGCAGCGAGCCCAGCTCGCGCGCGAGCGTGAGATCGCCGGCGTGCGAATCGTCGGCGGCGAGCTCGAGCCAGCGCAGCGCCAGGCCGCCCGCGCTGAACTGCACATCGAGCCCGCGCTGCATGAAGCGCCAGTCGCCGACCCAGCCGTCGCCCGCGTCGCCGGAGAAGCGGCCGGCGGGATCGAGCGAGTACGCCAGCGACGATCGCACCGGCGTCCACACGCGGTGCGCGCCGGCGGGGAGCGTGGTCGGCGGCTCGCTGCCGTCGAGCGGCGCGACCTTGGTGGTGACCGCGTCGCTGCGGTAGTAGACCAGCCCGCCGCGCGCGAGCGGCAGGACGTCATCCGGCAGCGTCGTGCACTTCGGATCGATCAAGTGCTGCCCGACGACCTCGTACGGCTCCACCACCAGCCCGCGCGCGTCGCAGAACACCAGCGCGTGGGCGGTGTCGTCGACAATCACGCGCTCGTCGGGCTTCGGATCGTCGAGCCACGTCCCGATCGCGAAGTCGGTCGGGAACCGCATCGAGTGCGCGACCACCGTGCCGTCGGGCTCCAGGGTGAACACCCATTCGCCGTCGGAGGCCAGCAGCGGCAGGCGCGTCGCCCCGCCGATCGACGCGTCGAGCGCGAAGAAGCGCTCGCTCGTGAGGTCGCTGCGAAACGCCACGAACGCCGCGTCGCCGACATAGAGGAACGCGTTGTCGGCGTCGTTCGGCACGATGCTGCCGGGAAACGGCGGCACCGGCACATTGCCGCTCCGCGCGTCGTCGCCGGGATTCACCACGTGCAGCGTGGCGCCGTCGGAGAGATAGAGGTGGTGCGCCATCACCAGCGCCGCCAGCGCCCGGTAGCGCACCTCGCGCACCGGATCGGCGAGGCGCACCACGCGCACCTCGGCGGTCGCCGACGGATCGAACAGCGCCGCCCACGCGACGCCGTCGGGCCCGGTCATCACCTGCAGCGTGTGCCCGCTCGGCTCGTCGATGAGCTGCAGCGCGCTCGCCGACGGCGGCGATCCCGTGAGCGGCAGGAAGCGCGGATCGTCGTCGAAGGTCAGGCTGCAGCCGGCGCACAGCCCGACGAGCGCCAGCGCGCGCGTCATGACGCGAGTCTGGCACGAATTGCAAACCGACGCGCCGTCGGGTCATATGTCGCGATGCCCGTTCCCGTCGCGCGCGTCGCGCTGCTGCTGTTCGGCTCCGGATTGTGCGCGCTGGTCTACCAGGTGGCGTGGCTGCGCGAGCTGCGGCTGATCTTCGGCGCGTCGACGGCGGCGTCAGCGGCGGTGCTGGCGGTGTTCATGGGCGGGCTCGGCGCGGGCGGGCTCGTGCTCGGGCGGCGCGTCGAGGCGAAGACGCGGCCGCTCGCGTTCTACGCGCAGCTCGAATTCTTGATCGCGCTGTCGAGCGCGGCCACGCCGATCGCGGTGTGGCTGGCGCGCGCGGCGTACGTCGCGGTCGGCGGCACGCAGGCGCTCGGACTCGGCTTCGGCACCGTCGCGCGGCTGGTGCTCGCGGGGCTGGTGCTGTCGGTGCCGACGTTCCTCATGGGCGGCACCTTGCCGGCGGCGGCGCGCGCCGTCGAGACCGAGGGCGACATCGGGCGGCGGCGGCTCGCGATCCTGTACGGCGTGAACACGCTCGGCGCGGTGGCGGGCACGCTCTTGTCGACGTTCGCGCTGCTCGAGATCCTCGGCACGCGTCGCATGCTGTGGTCGGCGTGCGCGCTCAACGCGCTGGTGGCGATGGCCGCGCGCGCGCTCGCCCGCAAGCTGCCCGAGCGCGCCGCGCCGTCGCGTCCCGTCGAGAAATCGCTCGCGCGCGCGCCGTCGCGGGTGATCCTCGCGGCGGCGGCGCTGGTCGGCTTCGCGTTCCTGCTGATGGAGCTGGTCTGGTATCGCATGCTCGGGCCGCTGCTCGGCGGCTCGTCGTTCACCTTCGGACTGATCCTGGCCACGGCGCTCTTCGGCATCGGTCTCGGCGGCGCGGCGTACGCGCTGTTCGGCGGCGCGCGCCGCCCGACGCTCTACGGCCTGGCGCTCACGCTCGGCGCCGAGGCCGCGCTGATCGCCCTGCCCTACGCGCTCGGCGATCGCATCGCCATCTGGACCGCGCTCCTGCGCCCGCTGGGATCGATCGGCTTTGCGGGCCTGCTCGCCGGCTGGGCGGCGATCTGCGCGGTGGTCGTCCTGCCCGCCGCGTTTCTCGCCGGCGTGCAGTTCCCGCTCTTGATCGCGCTGCTCGGCGCGGGCGACGACGAGGTCGGCTCGCAGGTCGGCCTCGCCTACGCGTGGAACACCGGCGGCGCGATCCTCGGCTCGCTCGCCGGCGGCTTCGGCGCGCTGCCGATCCTGACCGCGCCCGGCGCGTGGCGGCTCGTGGTGGTGATGCTGGCCGCGCTCGCGGTGTGGTCGCTCGCCGCCGCGCGGCGCGAGCGCGCGCCCGAGCGGCGCGGCGGTTGGATGCTCGCGCTGGCGCTCGCCGCACTGGCGGTGGCGCTGCTCTCGGCGCGCGGGCCGACCGCCGCGTGGCGCCACGGCGCGGTCGGCGCCGGCCGCGCGCCGACGAGCGGCACGCCCAACACGCTCGCCGAGTGGGCCGCATCGCTGCGCCGCGAGATCATCTGGGAGGCCGAAGGCGTCGAGTCGAGCGTGGCGATCAACAACGCCGCCGGCTACGCGTTCGTGGTCAACGGCAAGGTCGACGGCAACGCGCGCAACGACGCGCCCACGCAAGTCATGAGCGGCCTCATCGGCGCGCTGCTCCACCCCGCCGCGAAGAAGTCGATGGTGATCGGCCTCGGCACCGGCTCGACGGCCGGCTGGCTCGGCGCGGTGCCGACCATGGAGCGCGTCGACGTCGCCGAGCTGGAGCCGGCGATCCTGCACGTCGCCGATCTCTGCCGCCCGGTGAACCGCGACGCGCTCTCCAATCCGAAGATCCACGTTCTGATCGGCGACGCGCGCGAGCTCTTGCTCGTCGGGCGCGAGCGCTACGACGTGATCTTCTCCGAGCCGTCGAATCCCTACCGCGCGGGCATCTCGAGCTTGTTCACGCAGGACTTCTATCGCGCGGGCGCGGCGCGACTCGAAAACGGCGGGCTGTTCTTGCAGTGGGTGCAGGCGTACTCGGTCGACGCGGAGACGGTGCGCTCGGCGTACGCGACGGTGGCGTCGGTGTTCCCCTACGTCGAGACGTGGGTGACCGAGGAGGCGGACCTGGTGCTGGTCGCGTCGCTCCAGCCGATCCGCTACGACGTTCAGCAACTGCGCGCGCGCATCGCCGAGGAGCCGTGGGCGAGCGCGCTCGCCGGCGTGTGGCGCGTCGGCGATCTCGAGGGCGTGCTGGCGCACTTCGCCGCGCAGGGCTCGCTGGCGCGCGCGATCGCGATCGCCGACGCGGACAACGTCTCCACCGACGATCAGACGCTGATCGAGTACGGGTTCGCGCGCGGCGTCGGGCGGCGCGCGTCGCTGTTCCGCACCGCCGAGCTGCGCAAGACGGCGCGCGAGCGCGGCGAGGATCGGCCGGCGCTCGTCGAGAACGGCGCGATCGACTGGGCGCTGGTCGACGATCGGCGCATCTCGATGCTGGCCGCGCAGGAGACGCCGCCCGAGGGCTTGCCCTACCGCTATCCGCCGGCGTCGATCGCGCGCGGGCAGGCGTTCGCGTCGTGGCTCGACGGCGACTTCGCCGAGGCGCTCGAGCACGCGCGCGCCGATCCGCGCCTCGCCGCCGACGCCGCGCGCGATCCGATGCTGCGCGTGCTCCTGGCCGAGTCGCTCGCCGACGGCGGCGACGAGCGCGCGCTCGACGAGGCGTCGCGCCTGCCGCCGATCGAGGCCGACCTGGTGATCGCGCGCCTGCGGCTCAAGCAGAATCGGCTGGCCGAGGCGACCGACGCGCTCGAGCGCGCGTTCACCGGGTACCGCAAAGATCCGTGGCCGCTGCCGGCGCTGATCGCGCGCGCGCTCAAGCTGCCGGCCGAGATCGCGCAGCGCGACCGCGCGCTCGGCGAGCGGCTCTACCACGCGCTGAAGATTCCGTTCGCGGTGTCGCTGTTCGACGAGCAGCGGCAAAATGCCGTCGTGCAGCTCGCCGTGCGCGTCGACTTTCCGCGCCTGTGCCGCGAGGCGCTCGCCCCGCGCGAGCCCAACCCGCTGTGGAAGCACGACGCGCTCCTCGGCCGCCTCGACTGCTACGAGCGCACCGGTGATCCGCGCGCGGCGGGCGCGCGCCGCGACGTCGAGCGCTTCGCCGCCGAGGAGCCGCTGCCATTCGCCTCCGGCCTCAAATGAGCGCATGATGCGCGCGAAAGGAGCCCGCCGATGAGCACCTTCAAGGTCACGGTCATGAAAGATGGGCCGTACGTAGTCTCGGGCGGCGTGCCGCTCGCCAAGCAGCACATCGTCACCAACGCCGAGGGCGAATCGCTCGACTGGCGCGAAGGCGACAAGTTTCCCGACGCCGCGCAGTACGCGCTGTGCCGCTGCGGCCACTCGGCCAAGAAGCCGTTCTGCGACGGCACGCACCGCAAGGTGAGCTTCGACGGCACCGAGACCGCGAGCCGCGAGCCCTACGCGTCGCGCGCCGAGGTCACCGACGGACCGTCGCTCACGCTCTCCGACGAGCAGTCGCTGTGCGCGTTCGGGCGCTTCTGCGATCCGCACGGCCAGGTGTGGAGCCTGGTCACGCAGGAGGGCGACCAGGCGCGCAAGTGGACCATCGCCGAGGCGGGCCACTGCCCCGCCGGCCGGCTGGTGGTCACCGACAAAAAAACCGGCCAGCCGATCGAGCCCAACCTGCCGCAGTCGATCGGGCTCGTCGAGGACACCGCGCAGAAGGTCAGCGGGCCGATCTGGGTGCGCGGCGGAATTCCGGTGGTCGCCGCCGACGGCGCGCAGTACGAGGTGCGCAACCGCGTGACGCTGTGCCGCTGCGGCGCCTCGAGCAACAAGCCGTTCTGCGACGGCTCGCACGCCTCGATCAAGTTCACCGACGCGAAGTAATCAGTTCCAGATCTGCAGGAGGTACTGGCCGCACGTGCGCGGGCCGGCGGTCTGGTACACGTGGACGTAGACGGTTCCCACCGACGGCGTGGGCGCGTAGGTCTGGCCCGTCGGCGCGCCGCCGCCGAACACCTCCCACTCGCCGAGCCCGCCGCCGCCCGTGAGCCCGCACGCCGGCACGCCCGCGCCGCAGCTCGTGATCACGTCGAACAGCATGGTCGTGCCGGTCGCCGGCGTGAGCTTGATGTGCGGGTGATAGGTCGTGGCGGTGGTGTACGAGAAGCTGATGACGAACCAGTTCTCCTCGTTCGGAGCGGGCAGGTTGCCGTTGCGCGACGTCGAGCCGCCGACCGCGATGGTGGGGATGCCGGTGGCGGTGTTGCACGTCTGGCCGAAGCCGATGTCAGCGCACTCGCAGCCGTCGCTGTAGACGCCGTCGACGTCGACGAAGCCGCTGTTGCACGTCGACACAAAGCACGAGCCGCCCGCGCCCGAGCATCTCGTCGACGCCGCCTGGCTCGTCAGCGGACAGTCGGCGCCGGTGCAGCACGTCGCGTTGTTGATGCACGCATTGTTGGCGCTGCACGCCTTCTGGCCCGCCGGGCAGTTGCACGTGCCGCCCGCGCCCGAGCACGTCTCGCCGCTCACGGTGCAGTTGGCGGTGGTGCAGCAGCGGTTGTTGGCGATGCACGCGTTGTTCGCGGCGCACGCGAACTGTCCCGCGGGGCACGTGCACGCGCCGCCGATGCCGGTGCACGTCTGGCCGGTGACGGTGCAGTCGGCGGTGGTGCAGCAGCTGCCGCTCGGGATGCAGTCGTTGCCGAGCGGGCACACGCGATTTCCCGTGGTGCAGGCGCACGAGCCGCCCGGCCCGGAGCAGACCTCGCCGACGACCGAGCAGTCGGCGCTGGTGCAGCACGCGGCGTTGGGGATGCACGCGGCGTTGGCGCCGCACGTGCGCGTGCCCCCCGGGCACACGCACGAGCCGCCGGGGCCGGTGCACGTCTGGCCGTTGATCGCGGTGCAGTCGGCGTTGGTGCAGCACGAGCCGTTGGCGATGCACGAGCCCGACGCGTTGCACGTGTGCATCCCGCTCGCGCACGAGCACACGCCGCCCGAGCACGTCTGGCCGCTGAACGGGCACACGAGCGGCGGATAGACGCACGCGCCCGACGAGCACGTCGCGCCGGCGAGCACGTGACACGCGTCGGGCGGCGTGGTGCAGTCGGCGGCGGTGCAGCAGCTCGCGTTCGGGATGCAGCTGTTCGAGGCGCCGCAGACTTTCTGTCCGCTCGGGCAGCCGCACGTGCCGGCCGGGCCGGAGCACGTCTGGCCGCTGATGGTGCAGTCGGCGTTGGTGCAGCACGTCGCGTTCGGGATGCACGAGTTCGACGCGGTGCAGATCTTCTGGCCCGACGGGCAGCCGCAGCTTCCGCCGGCGCCCGAGCACACCTCGCCGGTCACCGGGCAGTCGGCCGAGGTGCAGCACGCCGAGATCGGGATGCACGTGTTCGAGACGCTGCACGCTTTCTGTCCCGCGGGGCAGCCGCAGCTTCCGCCGGGGCCGGAGCACGTCTGGCCGCTGACGGTGCAGTCGGCGTTGGTGCAGCAGTTCGCGTTCGGGATGCACGAGTTCGACGCCGGGCACACGCGCTGGCCGGGCGCGCAGGCGCAGCTTCCGCCGGGGCCGGAGCACGACTGGCCGAGCACGCTGCAGTCGGCGCTGGTGCAGCACGACGCGCCCGGGATGCAGCTGTTCGACTGCGGGCACACTTTTTCGCCGGGTCCCGAGCAGAAGCAATTGGCGCCCGCCGTCGGGCAGACCTGCCCCGTCACCGTGCAGTCGGCGGTGGTGCAGCAGCTCGAGCCGGGGATGCACAGGTTCGCCGACGGGCAGACTTTGTAGCCGGCCTGCGAGCACGAGCACGAGCCGCCCGGCGTCGCGCACGTCTGGCCGACGACGGTGCAGTCGGGGTTGGTGGTGCAGCACGTGCCGTTCGGGATGCACGCGTTGTTGGCGCTGCACGGATGTTGGTTCGCCGGGCAGCTGCACGTGCCGCCGGGGCCGGAGCACGCCTGGCCGCTGAACGGGCAGTCGGCGCTGGTGCAGCAGGCCGCGTTCGGGATGCAGCTGTTCGACGTCGGGCAAACTTTCTGTC
>DASREC010000249.1:0-43422 GCA_035652295.1 Polyangia bacterium | reverse complement strand
TGACTGGCACGTTCGCCGACCCGCGGCTATCCTTGAGACTCGACCGATGGCTCGCCCGTCCCTCTCGGCCAGCGTGCTTCCGCCCCTCCGTCGCATCCGCCGCCGGATGCGGGCGCAGGCCGCCCTCGACGGCGCGGCGCGCGCGGCCGTCCCCGCCGCCTCGCTCGCCCTGATCGCCGTCTATCTATGGAGGCTGGGCGTGCTCGGCTCGACCGGGCTCCTGCGCGCGGCGCTCGCCGGCGCGGGCGCGATCGCCGCCGGCGCGCTGTGGGGCGCGCTCGGCCGCATCTCGTTCGCGCGCGCGGCCAAGCGCGCCGACGTGAGCCACGCGCTCGACGATCGTCTCGGCTCGGCGCTGGCGTTCCTCGACGAGCGCGCGCCCACGCCGTTCATGCTGGCGGCGATCGACGACGCCGCGCGCCACGCCTCGCGCGTGGTGCCGAAGCGCGCCGCGCCGTTCCTCCGCCCGGCGGGCCTGGGCGCGGCGGCGCTGGTGCTCGCGGTCGCCGGCTTCGTCGCGCTGTTGCGCTTTCCCGAGCGCGCGCACGTGCTGGCGCCGCCGCCTCCGTCGACGCCGCACCTGGTGGTCGATCACGATCTGCTCGCGCCCGAGCGCCAGGCCGCCGCCGAGCTCGAGCGCGAAGCCGAGCGCGGCGACGATCCGGCGACCAAGGAGCTGGCCGATCAGCTCAAGCAGCTGCTCGATCAGCTCGACGCCGAGGCGCTCACGCGCAAGCAGGTGTTCGACAAGCTGGCCGAGATCGAGAAGCAGCTCAAGCCGCAGGACGGCAACTTCGAGGAGCTCGAGCGCGCGCTGCAAAAAGCCGGCGCCGAATTGGGCAAGGAGAAGCTGACGCGCGAGGCCGGCCAGGCGCTGGCGAAAGAGGACCTCGACAAGGCGAAGCAGGAGCTGGAGAAGCTCGCCGCCGAGGCCGAGCGCCTCGACAAACAGAAGAAGCCCGACGAGGGCAAGCGCGACGAGCTGGCCCGCTCGCTCAAGCGCGCCGCCGACGCCGCCGCGCAGCCGCCCGAAAAATCCGCCGAGCAGAAGAAGCGCGAGCAGGAGGAGCAGCGCCTCAAGGAGGAGCAGCGCCGCCTGCAGAAGCAGCTCGCCGAGCGGCCGAACGATCGCGAACTGCAGCGGCGATTGCAGCGCAACCAGCGCGAGCTCCAGCGCCTCGAGCGCGAGAAGCAGCAGCGCGCCGAGCAGCAGCGCCAGCTCCAGCGATTGCAGCGCGAGCTTCAGCAAGCCGCCGAGCAACTGCGCCAGAAGCTCTCGCCCGAGGCCGCCGAGGCGCTGCGTCGCGCCGCGCAGCAGCTCGGCCAGATGGAGAACGAGATCCGCAAGCTCGGCAACATGTCCAAGGCGCAGGTGCAGATCGCCGAGCTGAAGGAAATTCTCCGGCGCGCCGGCTCGCAGCAGGGGCAGAACGGCCAGCCGCAGAGCGGCCAGGGCCAGCAGGCGAACAGCGGCCGCGACGGGCGCGGACAGAACGGCCAGGGCGGACAGAACGGCAAGGATCAGAACGGCAAGGGCGGCGCGAAGTCACTCCTGCGCGACTTCAACAACCGCGCGGGCGGCGAGAAGACGCTGATCCTCGGCGAGGGCAACACGCCGGTGCTGCTGCCGCTGCCGATGGGCCCGGGCGGCGAGAAGCCGGGACCGCAAGGCCAGGGCGGCCAGGGCGAACAGCTCCCCGGCGACGGCATCGGCGACGAGCACGATCCCAACCTGATCGGCGATCCCACCAAGCTGGCGTCGAAGCGCCACGACACGCGCGTCGAAGGCAAGGACGCCGCCGGCCCGTCGCGCTCCGAGACCATCCTCGGCTCCGCCGAGCGCGGCTTCTCGACCAAGGCCTATCGCCGCGTCTACTCCGATTACACGTCGGTGATGGAAGAGGTGATGTCCAAGGAGCGCGTGCCCCCCGGCTATCGTTTCTACATCAAGCGTTACTTCCAGCTGATCAAGCCGCGCGATTAACCGCTGGCGCCGTCGTACGTCGCGTACGCCTCGAGCGTATCGACCGAGTTCTTCAGATCGTCGATCTGATCCTGGAGCAGGTTGCGGATCGACAGCATCCCGAGCACGCGCCCCTGCGGATCGGCGACCGGCAGGTGGCGGATGTGCTTCTCCAGCATCAGCGTCAGCGCCTCCGCCGGCGGCGTGGCCGGCGCGATCATCAGCACCGGCGACGTCATCACGCTCGACACGCGCGTCTCCGCGACGTTGAGCCCTTTGACCACCACCTTGGCCATGAGATCGCGCTCGGTGAAGATCCCGACGGCGCGATCATTCTCGTACACCAGCACCGCGCCCACCCGCTTCTGCACCATGGTCTGCACGGCCAGGAGCACCGTCGCATCCTTGGTCACGCCGACCGGAGGTTTTTCCGCTCTCTGTAAAAGGATCCCCATCACCGCCTCCTTTGTCTTCGTTAGGTGCCCGCTCAGCGATCTTCCCCCAATTGGGCGCGATTGTCGATAACGCGATTGTTCAGGGGAAGATGGGGCGAGCGCGACGCTTGTCAACGCGCGGGGGCGGGCTCGAGGCGCGCGGCGCCGGCGGCGACGAGCAGCGCCACCATCGAGATGATGCTGAATCCCATGATCCCGGGGCTCATCGATTCGGCGAAGCCCTGGCAGAGCACGCGCACGATCTGATCCTTCCACTCGTCCCAGTTCGCCATCGCGCTGTGTCCGACCGCGGCCAGGTCGGCGCAGATCGCCATCACCGACGTGAACAGCGTGGCGGTCGTGATGCCGAAGATGAACCCGAGCTGCGCGCGCGCCGGCTTCCACGCGAAGCGCGCCGCGGTGCCGAGCGACACCAGCCCGAAGATCAACACCAGCCACATCGGCCAACCACCTTCGCGAATCAAGGTCATCATGTTGCAGCCTCCTCGACGAGCACAACGGCGCGCGCGGCGGCGTGTGACAAAAATTTTTCGCTTGTCACAAAGCGCGCGCGCGAGCGTTGATCGAGGCGTGCGGGGCTGTTCCGAGCACGAGCTGGTGGCGGGGCTGAGGCGCGGCGAGGCGGCCGCGCTCGACGAAGCGTACGCGCGCTACCGCGACCGCATCTTCGGGTTCCTGTCGCGGTTGGCCGGGCGGCGCGATCTCGCCGAAGATCTGTTTCAGGAGACGTGGCTCAAGCTGGCGCGCCACGCCACCACGCTGCGCGAGGACACCGAGCTCGGCGCGTGGCTCTACACCGTCGCGCGCAACCAGTTCCGCAGCCACCGCCGCTGGCACGCGCTGGACGATCAGCGGCTGCGGCAATTTGCCGCAACCCCGCCGGCGGCGATCGACGCCGAGGAGCAGGCGGACGCGCGCGGCGCGCTCGACGTGCTGGAGGCGGCGCTGGCGTCATTGCCCGCGTCGGCGCGCGAGGTGCTGCTGCTGATCGCCGTCGAGGGACTTTTGCCCGAGCAGGCGGCGCGCATCTTGGGGATCGAGTACGACGCGGTCCGGCAGCGGCTGTCGCGCGCCCGCGCGCTCCTGGCCGAACGAATGGAGATCGCCGAGCGACGCCGCGCGGCGGGAGGAAGACGATGAGCGAGCAAGACGACGATCCGCTGCTGCGCGACCTCGCCCGTTTGCCGGCGCGGCCGATCGACGACCTGACCGGCGAGCGCGTGCGGCGGCGCGCGCAGGCGATCCTCGACGAGGAGCGGCGCCTGGCCGCGCGCCCGTGGCTGCGCTCGGCGACGCGCGTGTGGTCGCGCGCGGTCGCGCCCGCGCTGCTCGCGGGCTCGGTCGGCTTCTATCTGTGGTGGTCGGTGTCGTTCACCGCGGCGCTGTACGGCTCGAACGCGCCTCGCGAAGCCCGGCGCGCGCGCCCCGCCGGCGTGATGCTCGCGTCGCGGCGCTGATCGCCAGCAGCGCGCCTCCCAAGATCAGCAGCGCGCCCGTCGAGGAATCGGCCGCGCTCGCGCCGATGCGGCAGCCGCAGCCCGACGACGAGTGCCCGCCCGGCCCGGTCGGGCCGTCGCCGCCGGGAAAGCGCGAGGCATCGGCCGGCTCGCCCGACAAATCGCCGACGCCCGCGTCCGGGATCTCGACGCCGCCGTCGTCCGCCGTATCGCCGCAGGTATCCGCGATTCCCAGATATGGATTGAAGCAATACGTCAGCGAGAACGGCATGGGAAACGCCAATCGCTTGGACATCGTGAACGCCGGATCGAAGAACTGATCTCCGTCGGCGCTGACGCCGTTTCCGCCGACCTGCGCCCACGGCTCGCCCGGCGACACGCCCTCGTTTCCTTCCCAATTTCCCCCGAATTGTTTGGGGCAGGTAAACATCGCGCAGCGCTCGCCGTTGTAATCGATCGCCGCTTGAAACGTTTTACCCGCGCCAATGTCGTGGATATGCGGCCACACCGAATTCAATAATTCGACCAGCGTATAACCGGCGTTCACCGTCGAGCCGGACACCACCACCGGCATCGCCGCCGCGAGATCGGGCGAATAGATTACGCCTTGCGTATCGATATGCGGCGTATCGGAGTGATTGCAGGTGAGCTGCAAATCGGGAAACGCGAAATTGGGCGGCGAAAACCCGCCGCATATTCCGTGGCCGACCATCTGCGAATAGACCGCCGGCCGCCCGCCCGGCGTGAAGTGCACCGGCCCGTCGACGTTGTCGCCCGCGGTGCCGATCGCCGGGTCATTCGAATATTGATACCAGACGTCGTGAAAACGGGTCTCCATCGCCTGCAAAACGCCGAGCGGCCCGCCCGCTTTATTGACGGTAATCAAAATGCTCTCGGTGTCGTTTTCGTGGCCGTTGGTGACCTTCCAATCGAGCGGGTGATACGGCATGTATTGAACGAACCAGTGCGTCGGCGTCTCGATCACCGTGTAATAGACGGTGGCGACCAGCGGGCACTTCTGCCCCGCGCACGCCGAATTGGGATTGTCGGCGGTGTTGCACTTGGTGGAGTCCGACCAGCACTCCATGTTCTCGGCTTGATTGTCGCCGTTCCAATCGCCGTCGAAATCGAACGCGGTAAACAGATCCTTTACCGAGTCATTGGTCTCTTGGTAAATCACGGGCGCGTAGTGCTGCGCCACCTGATCGCGCGTCGCCGCGCGCGCCGCCGACGGTGAAACCAGCACGAGCAAAAAGGCGATTCGCACGCGCATCACGGCAGTGTAACACGGACGTCACGCGTACCTCGACGCCTGGCGGCGGACGATCTCGACGACGGCGTCGGCCCACGCGGGCGAGGCGTTGAGCGAGGGCACGAGCGTGAGCGACTGTCCGCCGGCGGCGACGAAGTCGGCCTGCGCGCGAATGCCGATCTCCTCCAGCGTCTCCAGGCAATCGGCCACGAACGCGGGGCAGAACACCGCCACGCGTTTGACGCCCGCTTTGACCAATTCCGGCAAAACGTGATCGGTATAAGGCTTTATCCACGGCGTCCGCCCGAGCCGCGATTGAAAGCTCACGCTCCATTTCTCCGTCGGTAACGACAGCTTCGCGGCCAGCGCGCGCGCGGTGGCGAAACATTGCGCGCGATAACAATGTCGATTGACCGATTGAATCGAATCGCAGCAATTCGCCGATTGCAGGCAGTGCTTGCCGCTGGCGTCGCTCTTGATCATGTGGCGCTCGGGCAGGCCGTGAAAGCTGAACAGCACGTGATCGATCTGGTCGGCGCCGACGAGCGGCGCGCCGACGGACGCGAACGCGTCGATGAACGCCGGGTCGTCGTAGAACGGCTCGACGATCGACAGGCTCGGCGTCACCCACCGGCGCGACGCCACGCGAAACACCTCCTCCACCGACGAGCCGGTCGACGCCGCCGAGTACTGCGGATAGAGCGGAAACACCACGACGCGATCGCACTCGCGCGCGCGCAGCCGTTCGAGCGCCGCGTCGATCGACGGATTCTGGTAGCGCATGCCCAGCTCGACCGCCCAATCGGCGCCGAGCCGCGCAGCGACGGCGGCGGCGAGATCCTGGCCGTGAAACAGCAGCGGCGAGCCGCGCTCGGTCCAGATCTTTTGATACGCGTGCGCGCTCTTGCTCGGGCGAAACGGCAGGATCACGAGCTCGAGCAGCGCCGCGCGCCCGACTGGATTGATGTCGAGCACGCGCGGGTCCGACAGGAACTGCCGCAGGTAGCGCCGCACCTCGGGCGTGCGCGGCGCGTCGGGCGTGCCCAGGTTGACGAGCAGGAGGCCGGTCATCGTCGCGATCTTGCCATTCGGCGCGCGAGGTGTCGAAGCTTCACCACCATTAATAGGCGATCGCCGCGGCGCGCGGCGAGGCACGCCGACTGCACAACCGCGCGCCATGAAAACGACCGCGGCCTTGCTGATGGTGATCTCGCTCGCGTCCTCGACGGCGGCGCGCGCCGGCGAAACCGGCGCGTGGGCGTCCGCCGCGCCCTATCGCTACGATCGCGAGCTAACGCGCGACGACGACGCGCAGGCGGCTCGTGCGATGAAGATCTCGGGCGCGGTGCTCACCGCCGTCGGCTGCGCGCTGGCGATCGTGGCCGTCTCTGTCGGCGTGGTCGATTCGCTCGAGCGCTGGAACCTGTTCGGCCCCGACAAGCCGCTCGGCCCGCAGAGCTTCGGCGCCATCGGCGCGGGCGCGGGCAGCGCGGCGCTCCTCGGCGCGGGCATCCCGCTGCTCGCCATCGGCTCGCGCCGCCTGCGCGCGATCCAGCGCGACCTGCGCCTCGGCTTCGCGCCCGCGCCTCCGTCGAGCGGCCGCGGCGCCGCGGGTGGATCGCTTTCGCTCACGGTGCGTTTCTAGCCGCCCGCGGCGGACGAGCGTGCGCTCGCACGCATCCTTGCTATCCTAGAACGTCATGACCGAAAAAGACGTGCAGGCGGGCGTCGCCGGCTTCCAGCGCGACGTGCGCCGGCTGCGCGACGAAGTGGGCAAAGTCATCGTCGGCCACGAGGCGATCGTCGAGGGCGTGGTGATGGCGCTGCTCGCCGGCGGCCACGCGCTGCTCGAGGGCGTGCCCGGACTCGGCAAGACCATGCTGGTGCGCACGCTCGCCGAGGCGGTGGATCTCTCGTTCTCGCGCGTGCAGTTCACGCCCGACCTGATGCCCGCCGACATCCTCGGCACCAACGTCATCGTCGAGGACGAGCGCGGGCAGAAGCGGTTTCAATTTCAGCGCGGGCCGATCTTCGCCAACGTGATCCTCGCCGACGAGGTGAACCGCGCCACGCCGAAGACGCAGTCGGCGTTGCTCGAAGCCATGCAGGAGCAGTCGGTCACCGTCTCGAAGACGACCTACAAGCTCGACCCGCCGTTCTTCGTGCTGGCGACGCAGAACCCGCTGGAGATGGAGGGCACGTATCCGCTGCCCGAGGCGCAGCTCGATCGGTTCTTCGTCAAGCTGAAGGTGACGTTTCCGTCGAGAGAGTCGCTGCACACCATCCTCGATCGCACCACCGGCGAGCACAACGTGCGCGCGGAAAAAGTCGTCTCGGGCGCGCGGCTGCTCGAATTGCGCGAGCTGGTGCGGCAGGTGCCGGTCGCGCGCGCGGTGCAGGACTTCGCCATTCGCGTGCTCGAGGCGACGCATCCGCCGGTCGGCGCCGACGACAAAAAGCCGACGCCGCCGCTCACGCGCAAGTACGTGCGCTACGGCGCCTCGCCGCGCGGCGCGCAGGCGTGCCTCCTCGGCGCCAAGATCCGCGCGCTGCTCGACGGGCGCTTCGCCGCCTCGTGCGCCGACATCAAGGCGGTCGCGCGCCCGACGCTGCGCCACCGCATCATCCTCAACTTCGAAGGCGAGGCCGAGGGGATCGATCCCGACACCATCATCGACAGCATCCTGGCGGAGATCCCCGAATAGCCCTTCATGCGCGCTCAATTCGACGAAAGCTTTTTGAAGAAGCTCGAATATCTCTACGTCGTCTCGCGCAAGGTATTTTCCGGACGCATGCGCGCCGAGCGCCGCACCAAGAAGACCGGCTCCGGCGTCGAGTTCGCCGATCACCGCAACTACACCGTCGGTGACGATCTGCGCTACCTCGACTGGTCGGTGTACGGCCGGCTCGACAAGCTGCTGCTGCGGCTGTTCGAGGAAGAGGAAGATCTACACATCTATATTTTGATCGACGCGTCGGCGTCGATGCGCGCCAACGACAAGCTCGATTACGCGCAGACGGTGTGCGCGGCGCTGGCGTACGTCGGCCTGGCGAAATTGGATCGCGTGTCGATCGTGCCGTTCGGCGGACCGTCGCGCGATCGCCTGCCGCCGTCGCGCGGCAAGGGAAACATCTTCAAGGTGTTTCGTTTCCTCTCGGAGGTCGCGCCCGAGGGACGCACCGAGCTGTCGCGCGCGCTCGAGTCGTTCGTGCACCAGACCAAGCGGCGCGGGCTCGCGGTGGTGATCTCCGACTTCTACGATCCGGCCGGCTACGCCGACGGGCTCAATCTCTTGCGCTACCACCGCTTCGAGCCGACGGTGGTGCAGATCTGGTCGGAGCGCGAGGCGCGGCCCAAGCTGCGCGGCGACGTCGAGCTCGTCGACGTGGAGACCGGCGAGCTGCGCGAGGTGACGATCACCGAGCGCGCGCTCTCGTCGTACGCCAAGGCGCACGCGGCGTATTGCGAGCAGCTCGCCACCTTCTGCGCCGGCCGCGGCATCCCCTACTTTCGCGCCGACACCACGGTGCCGTTCGACGAGCTGGTGCTGCGCATCTTCCGCGCGGGCGGTTTCTTGTCGTGACGCTCGCCGGCGCGCCGCTCGGGCTGCTCGCGCCGGCGTTCGCCGTGCTCGGCGCGGCGGTGGTCGCGCTCTACGTGCTCAAGCTGCGCCGCCAGCGCGTCGAGGTGCCGTTCGCCGATCTGTGGCAGAAGATCCTGCGCGACACCGAGACCACCGCGCTGTGGCGCAAGCTGCGCCGGCTGATCTCGCTCCTGCTGCAATTGGCGATGCTGGCGCTGATACTCGGCGCGATCGGCGATCCGCATTTGTCGGCCTCGTCGCGCGGGCGCACCATCGTGCTGCTGCTCGACACCTCGGCGTCGATGCAGGCGACCGACGGCCGCGGCGCCGCGGGCACCACGCGGCTCGCCGAGGCGCAGGAGCAGGCGCGGCGGCTGATCCGCGGCTTCGGCGCCGAGGACGTGGCGATGGTGCTGTCGCTCGACGGGCGGCCGGCGCCCATCTCCGGTTTTCAGTCGGACGACCGCGAGCTGTTGCGCGCCGTCGACGCGGCGGCCGCCACCGACACGCCGGCCGATCTCGAGCGCGCGCTGCGCCTGGCCGCCGATGCGCTGCGCGGCCGCACGCGCCCGACGCTGGTGCTGCTCGGCGACGGCGCGTGGGACGATCGCGTGCTGGCGCGCGTGCGGCTCGCCGACTCGACGGAGAAAGAGAAGCTGTCGACGATCGATCTGCGTGGCGTCGACGTACGCTTCGCTCCCGTCGGCAAATCGGGCGACAACGTCGGCATCACCGCGTTCGCCGTGCGCCGCTACCGCGCCAACCAGACCGCCTACGAGGTGCTGGTCGAGGTGCAGTCGTTCCGCGATCACGCGTCGGTCGCCAGGCTGGAGCTGGTGCAGGACGGCGAGGTGGTGAACGTCGAGCGGCTGGAGCTGGGCGCGGGCGAGCGCGTCGAGCGGCTGTATCCCAACCTCGCCGGCGAAGGCACGCGGCTCGAGGCGCGGCTGCGCCCGGAGTCGCCCACGTCCAAGGAGCCGCTCGACGCGTTTCCCGTCGACGATCGCGCCTACGCGCTGCTGCCGCCGCGCCACAAGCTCAAGGTCGAGCTGATCACCGCCGGCAACCTGTTCCTCGAGGGCGCGCTCCTCCTCGACGAGAATTTGCAGGTCGAGAAGCTCGCGCCAGGCAATTACGACGCGGCGGCGACGGCGAAGTACGACGCGGTGGTGCTCGACGCCTTCACGCCGCCGAAAGGCAGCGAGCCGCGCACGCACGCGCTCTACCTCGATCCGCGCGGGCCGGCGAGCCCGTTTCCCGTCGCCGGCGAGCTCGACGCGCCGCTGGTCACCGAGGTCGCGGCCGATCACCCGCTCATGCGCTGGGTGACGCTCAAGGATCTGAACATCTCGCACGCCACGCGCTTCGCGCTCGCGCCGGGCGACGTGGCGGTGGCGGCCGCGCTCAAGCAGCCGATCATCGCGGCGCGCGAGCGCGACGGGCGCAAGACGGTGGCGCTCGGCTTCGACTTGCGCCGCAGCGACCTGCCGATGCGCGTCGCGTTCCCGGTGCTGGTGGTGAACGCGCTCGACTGGTTCGCCGGCGCCGACACCGGGCTGCTCGCCACCTACGCGACCGGCCAGCCGTGGCGGCTGCCGGCGCCGCCGGGCGCGAGCGAGCTCGCGGTCACCGCGCCCGACGGCAAGACGCAGCGCGCGCCGGTGCACGACGGCCGCGCCAGCTTCTACGGCTCGAGCGCCGGCTACTACCAGGTGAGCCCGCTGCCGCCGTCGGATGCGCCGGCCGCCATGCGGCAATTTGCCGCAAACCTGGCGTCGTCGAGCGAGTCGCGCATCGCGCCGCGCGCCGAGCTGATCGTCGACGGCCGCAAGCTCCCGCCGCCCGAGCCCGGCCGGCTCGGCGTGCGCCGCTCGCTGTGGTCGTACCTGATCCTGGTGGCGCTGGCGATCGCGCTCGTCGAGTGGTGGACCTACAACCGCCGGGTGACGGTGTGAGGCCGCGGCCATGAGGCGCGCGCTCGGTGTCGCCATCCCCGCGCTCGCGGCGGCGGTGCTCGCGCTCGCGCTGGCGCTCGCCGTCGGGCGGCGCGACCTCGTCCACTTCTCGCTCGGCGGGCGCGCGTTCGAGCTGCTGCGGCCGAGCGCGCTCTATCTCCTGGTGGGCGCGCCGCTCGCGTTCACCGCGCTGCGCTTCTCGCTGGTCGATCTCACGCGCCGCCAGCAGTGGCTCTCGGCGTCGCTGCGCGCGCTCTTGATCGCGCTCTTGGCGCTCGCGCTCGCCCGCCCGTCGACGGTGGGCCAGCGCTCGACCGTCGCCACCGTGCTCCTGGTCGACGTCTCCGACTCGATCTCCGATCGCCAGCTCGACGACGCGCGCAAGTTGATCGACGAGGCGCGCGCCACCCGGCGCGGCGACGACGTGCTGCGCGTGGTGTCGTTCGGCAAACATCCGCGCGCGCTCGACCTGCCGCCCGACGGCACGCCGCTCGCCGCCGACTTTCTCGCGCGCCACGACGGCGACACCTCCGATCTCTCCGCCGCCGTGCAGCTCGCCTACGGCCTGTTCCCGCCCGGCACGCTCGCGCGCGCGGTGCTGATCTCCGACGGCAACGAGACCGCCGGCAACCTCGCCGCCGAGGCGTTCGCGGCGCGCGACCGCGGCGTGCGCGTGAGCTACGCCAGCTTCCCCGCCGAGCAGGACGACGAGGTGCTGGTGCGCTCGCTCGAACTGCCCGCCGACGTCAAGGTGGGCGCGCCGTTCGAGGTCACCGCGCAGGTCTACGCCTCGCGCGCCGGCCGCGCGACGGTGACGCTCTACCGCGACGAGTTCGTCAATCCGCTCGACGGGCGCAAGGAGCTCGAGCTGCGCGCCGGCGCCAACACCGTGCGCTGGCGCTCCGAGATCCTTCAGCCCGGCTTCACGACGTTCAAGGCGGTGCTCAGCACCAAGCTCAAAGATCATTTCGCCGCCAACAATCAGGCGGTCGCGTCGGTGGCGGTGCGCGGCAAGCCGCGCGTGCTGTACGTCGAGGGCGAGCCGCAGTCGTCGGCGTACCTCACGAACGCGCTGCGCAAGGAGTCGATCGACGTCGAGACGCGCGGCCCGTACGGCCTGCCGTCGTCGCCGCGCGAGCTGGCGCGCTACGACCTGGTGCTGCTCTCCGACGTGCCGGCGATGTTCGTCGGGCCGGCGCAGATGGCCGCGCTCGAGAGCTACGTGCGCGATCTCGGCGGCGGCTTCATCATGGCGGGCGGCGAGAACAGCTTCGGCTCGGGCGGCTATTCGGGCTCGCGCGTCGAGTCGATCCTGCCGGTGCGCTTCGACGTGGAGAAGAAGCGCGACCAGCCGCAGCTCGCGCTGGTGCTGGCGATCGATCGCTCGGGCTCGATGACCGGCGAGAAGATCGAGCTGGCGAAAGACGCGGCCAAGGCGACCGCCGAGATCCTCGGCGGCGAGGACCTGCTCGGCGTGATCGCGTTCGACTCGATGGCGGTGCCGACGGTGCGCCTGCAGCGCGCGTCGAACCGCACGCACATCGTGCAGGAGATCTCGAAGCTGCAGGCGGGCGGCGGCACCTCGTTCCTGCCGCCGTTGCGCATGTCGTTCGAGTGGCTCGATCCGACGCCCGCCAAGCGCAAGCACGTCATCCTGCTCACCGACGGCCAGGCGAACTACGAAGGCATCCTCGAGCTGGTCGCCGAGATGGCCGAGCACAACATCACGCTCACCACCGTCGGCGTCGGCGCGGGCGCGGACAAGACGCTGCTCACCAAGATGGCCGAGGACGGCGGCGGGCGTTTCTATTACACGCAGGACGCGCAAAACATCCCGAAGATCTTCACCAAGGAGACGACGCAGGTGGCGCGCTCGGCGCTGGTCGAGGAGCCGATCGGCCTGCGCGTGGTCAAGCACGCCGAGCTGCTCGACGGCGTCGGCATCAACGACGCGCCGCCGCTGCGCGGCTACGTGACCACCAAGCCGAAGCCGATGTCGGAGGTGATCCTCGAGTCGACGCTGTCCGAGCCGATCCTGGCGCGCTGGCGCGTCGGGCTGGGGCAGACGGCGGCGTTCACCAGCGACGTGAAGAACCGATGGGCGGCAGAGTGGATCCGCTGGCCGGGCTACGCCAAGTTCTGGGCGCACCTGGTGCGCTCGACGATGCGCCACACGCCGGGCACGTCGGGCGGGGCGACGGGCGCCAGCTTCGATCTGCACGTCGACGTCGATCCGCCGCGCGCGCGGGTGGCGGTGGACGCGATCGCGGCCGACGATCGGTTTCTGTCGGGGCTCGATACGACGTTGCAGGTGATCGATCCCGAGCATCCGCAGAAGCCGATGGAGCTGCCGCTCTCGCCGACGGCGGCGGGACGGTACGAGGGCGAGTTCGCGATCGATCGTTATGGATCGTTTTTGCTGCGCGCCGTCTTGAAGCAGAACGGGAGCGAGGTGGCGGAGACGGCGGGGACGGTGTCTTTGCCGTATCCGCGCGAATACCTCGCGCTGCCGCCGGACGAGGCGTTGCTGAGGCGCGTCGCCGAGATCACCGGCGGCAAGGCGCAGGCGCGAGGGGCCGCGCTGTTCGACGCCGCCGGCGAGCGCGTGCCGTTCCACCGCGAGCTGTGGTCGTGGCTGCTGTGGGCGGTGGCGGTTTTATTGCTGCTCGATATCGCGGCGCGCCGGGTTCGGATCTTTCGCTGAGCGGGTTTAAAGCGTTCGTCGTTTAATCGTTTAATCGTTTAATCGTTTACGATTACGTTTGCGTTTACGTTTGCGTTTACGGGAACGGTGTCGCTGGCGGTGCAGCGACGCGCCAGCCGAAGACGGCTGGCACTTTCGCTGCACGGCTCGCTGGGGTGATATCTCGCGTTACAGGGATGTCGTTCATCGCTGCGCCTCCTTCGGCGAGGTGAAAGGAGGCGCAGCGATGAACGACAACCACTTTAGCTTTCAGAGGCTCGATGTATATCGGGTCGCCAAGGAGGCGCTCGCTATCAGCATCGAGCACCGGGGGTGCTGGCGGAGATTGCCGGGGGAGCTGGGACCGCAGCTCGAACGGGCCATGGCCAGCGTGGTCCTCAATATCGCCGAGGGCGCGGGGCGATGGAGCGCGGCCGATCAGCGGCGGCACTATCAAATCGCCTGCGGCAGCGCCAACGAGGTCGGGGCTTGTCTGGATCTGGCGGCGCTCTACGGCAATTTGCCGCAGGACGTTCAGGTGGCCATGACGTCGCGGCTCTTGCGGGTCGTGCAGATGCTCAAGGCGATGATTCGCCGCCGATGAAACCGCGGGCGCCGGATCCCGACGATCCGGCGCCCGTTCGCTCAGCGGCGCATCAGCGCCGTGAGCATGTACGTGACGCGCTGAAACGACGACCGCAGCTTGGCGTAATCCTCGTCGGAGAACACGCCGTACAACACGACGATCTCGACCATGGCCCCAGCCTCGTTCGCCTCGGCCCTGGCGATCGCGAATCGATTCCGCCGATCCGCCGGCGAATTGCGACCAGTGGCCTCAGCGATATTCGCGACCATCGAGACGGTAGCCCGCTCCAACTGACTCGCAACCTCGCCCGGCAGCCCCTTGAGCCGGCTGCGATACGCAATGACCACCCGCAGCGCCTCCCGCGCCACGCGATAAACATCGAGTCTCTCGAAAAGGTAGTTCGCCATCGCCGCACCTCCTTCACGACCTACCGAGGAGGTGCGGCGATGGCGAACTGTCGACCGAGCCTCGCCGCGCAGTGGCCAATTATTTTGCAGCGCCCGTGTCAGCCGTCTGCGGCTGGCGCGGGTGCTGCTGCGATTCCCTGTAAGACGCAGCCACCCTCATCGTTCCACGTTCAATCGTTCGTCGTTCAATCGTTTGGCGTTCACGTTTACGTTTACGTTCGCGTTTGTCGTCTTAAAAACGCGCTTCAATCCGTAGCAAAAGCATGTGCGTGAGAATGTCGGGTTTGCCGCCGGTTTCGTCTACGACCAATCGGTAGTCGAGCAGCCCGAGCCACTTCTTCCACGGCGAGCCGCTGACGGTGAAACCCAATTCGTACTCGGCGCCATCGCGGGTGCCGGTGCACGTGCCGAGGTAGAACGCGTTTGAGAATGGATTGGCCGCCGGATTGATGCACGGCGGTTGGCCGGGCGGCGGGCCGGCGCCCGCGTCTTTGGTGCGCGCATACAAGAACGCGGCGTCGATGGAGAGCTTTTCGTCCCAGAAGCTGCGGCCGATATCCAAATCGAAGATGATCGAATTGGCGCGGTAATCGGCGATATACGAGATCCACGTGCCGGCGCGGATGCCGGCGAGCGAGCCGCGGTCGCGCAGGCCGATCGTGCCGTCGAGCGCCAGCGTCGGCGTGGGCGCGCCGTTGAACTGCGGATCCTCGCCGGGATTGGCCAGGCTGCGGTGCCGAATGCGCCCCTCGGCGAAGATCGACAGCTTGCCGAACGTGACGTCGGCCGCCAGCCGCCCCTGATCGCGTGCGGTGCGCGAGATGATCAAATTGTTTTCAATCATGGTGGTCGGGACGTATTGCGCGCGATTCAAAGCGAAGCTGCCGAGCACGTTGTTCGAGATCAAGCTGATTAAATACATCTCGATCGCCAGCGACGACAAATGGTCGTAGCCGATCCGCAGGGTCAGGTGTTTGCCGAGGCGGCCGGTGGCGGTCAGATCGGCGCGCGTCAGTTGCGCGCCCGCGGCGCCGGTCGCGTCCACCACCAGGTCGCTGAAGAAGTCGAGCCACGACGCCAGGCGCACGAAGTCGGTCCACGTGAAGAACACGCGCGGGGTCTCGGCCGAGGGTTTGCCGTTCGGATTGGCCGGATCGAACGGCCCGCCGTCGTCGAGCCCGCCGAGATACGCGCCCACCGCCGACACCGAGCCCCAGATTTTATCGTACGTATACGAAGTATCGGCGCCGCCTGCGAAGGTGAAGCCGTTGTAGTCGGTGAAGATCGATCGCGAATAGGGATTGGGATACGAGCCGCCGAACGCGCTCACGTCCCAATGTTTGCCGAAACGAACCCATAGACGCGCGCCATCGATCTTGAGCGCGTCGGCTTCATTGACGATCATGCGGCCGAGCGCGAAGTCGACGCGCTCGCCGCGCCGCCGCGCGTAGGCCTGGCGCACCTCGTACTCGCGCCCGCCGAAATAGCCGCGCGACAAGATCTGCGTCGCGCCGGCGGTGGCTTTGTCCGTCGAGAATTCGTCCGGCGTGATGCGCACGCGGCCGTCCAGGTGCAATTCGAATTGACCCGGCAAACGGCGCGCGTCCATCACCGTGCGCAGATCGACCCAGCCGAGCGACAAACCGCCCGACGCTTCATTGAGCTCCGGTTTTGCCGCCGCCTGCTGCTCGGTCAAATACATTCCCGTCAAAGTCAGCTTGATATTGAAGCGGTCTTTCAAATCCTGCGCGCGCGCCGTGGTTGCCAGGCACAAGAGCGCCGCAGCGACGGCAATCCGCTTCATCGGCACACCGACTCGCGGTTCGAGGCCGTGGACGCGGGGCCGAAGAAGTTCGGATTATGGCAATTGGCGCAGGTGGGAAACGTCTTGTGCGCGGGCGAGCCGAACGCGGGCGCGCCGCGAATGGCGTCTTTGCGGTGGCACGCCGCGCACTCGGTGGCGAGCGCGGTGAAGTTGCCGCCGACGTGGCAATCGACGCACGGCAATAATCGGTGCACGCCGGTCAATTCGCAGCCGACGCGCGTGTGCTCGAAGTGCGCGCCGGCGAACGTGCGCTGCGTGTGGCACTCGCCGCAGTTGGGCCCGAGCGAGTTGTGGTGCACGTCGTCGTTGCGGTGGCACGTGATGCAGAGCTGCGACGTGCCGGCGAGCAATCGCCCGCCCGAGTGACACTGCACGCACGGCACGCGATCGTGCGCGCCGCCGAAGCGCGGCGTCGGCACGTCGTGGCCGGTGCGCACGATCTTCCAATCGCTGTCGACGTGGCACGACGCGCACAAGGTGCCGAGTTGGCCGCGGTGCACGTCCGGCTCGGGATGGCAGCCGCCGCATTCGCGCGCCGTCGGTTTGAAATGGATTGACGTGTGGCAATCGCCGCAGCGCACTTTGACGTGCGCGCCGGTGAGCGGCCAATCGGAGACTTTGGGATCGTTGTGGTCGAATAGCAGCTTGCCCGTCGGGATATGGCAGTTCTCGCACTTGCGGCCGAGCTTGCCGGCGTGCGCGTCGTCCTTCAAATGGCAGTTCACGCACGCCGAGCCCTGCCCGACGTTGGCGGCGAAGTCGCGGCGCGGATGGCAGCCTTCGCACAAGACGTCTTTGTGATTGCCGACGAGCGGCCAGCGCGTCTTGGTGTCGTGATCGAAGAGCCGCGCCTCCCATTTGCCGCCGGTGTGGCAATTCAAACAGTCATTGCCGAGCGTCCCTTTGTGCAATTCGTCGGCGTGGCACTTGGGCCCGCACTGCAATGGCGTATTGGTGAAAACGTCATTGGGATGGCATTTACCGCATTCGACGTTTCGGTGGCCTTCGGTCAATGGGAAGCGCGAATTGGGGCCGTGAAACTCGTTGATCGCGCGCGGCTTGGTTTGAACGACGCCGGCCATCTTGTGGCAATCGAGACATTTGTCGTCGGTGTATTGCTTCTGGTGCACGTTCTCGTGCTGGTGGCAGCCCATGCATTGAACGGGTTTGCCTTTGACGATCAACGATTCCAGATGCTCCCAATCGGTCGGCCCCTTGCCGCGGTGGCACGCGCGGCAGTCGGCGTTTCCGTGCGCGCCGGTGAGCGGGAAGCGCGTGCGCCCCGAGTGATCGAACTTGAAGTCGACGTTGAAGTTGGCGGCGGTGTGGCAAACGCCGCAGTCCTTGCCCGAGACCTTGTCGAAGCGCGTCTTGTGCACGTCGTCGTGGCACGTCTCGCAGCGACGGTCGGGTTTGCCGCGCTCGTCTTTTTTGTGGCACGTCGCGCACGTCGCCTTCTTGGGATCGGCGTGCGCGCCGTCGAGCGGGAAGCGCGTGCGGCGGTTGTGATCGAAATTGATCTTGGTGAACTCGACGCGCGCGGAGTGACAGAGCTTGCACGCCTTCTGGCCGAACAGCGATGAGCCGTGCACGTTGTCGTGACACGGCTGGCAGTCGGTGGCCCACGTCGCCCAGCGGAACGTCATCTTCTGGTAGCCGCCGGTGGCGGGCGGCGGCATCGACTTCGCGTTCGGCGGCTCGCCCGATTTCTTGGTCGCGTGGCAGGCGATGCACTGCACGCCTTCGTGCTTGCGCTCGAGCGGATAGCGCGTGTCGCGATCGTGGTTGAACTGCGCGTTCTCGGTGAGGTGCCAGCTCTTGGCGTCGTGGCAGCGCTCGCAGCGGCGCAGCGGCTCGCGCAGATCGCCGTGCGGATTTGCGTGGCAGCCGGCGCACGGCACCGGCGACTTCAAGTACGTGACGGTGCCCGACGGCGTCTTCTGCGTGTGGCACTTCGCGCACGGCGTCGTCTGGTGTTTGCCGTCGAGCGGGAAGTTGGTGAACGCGCCGTGGTCGAAGCGCTCCTTGCCGCCGAACGCGGCGAAGCCGAGGATGTCCTTGCCGCGGCCTTTGTGATCGGTGTGGCAGAGCTCGCACGGCTTGCCCATCGCCTTCGGGCTGGCGTGCACGCCGATGCGCTCGCGCTGGCGCTCGGCGATCGGTTTGTGGCAGCTCAGACATTTGTCGCCCGAGACGTCGCGCGAGCCGACGTGGCAATCCTGGCAATGATCTTTGTTGTCGAGCTGCGCGTGCGGCTGCGTGAGCGGGCCCGGGCTCGACGAGAAAAAGTCCGCGCGAACGATAGCGGGAAGGCAGACAGCGACGGCGAGTAAGACAAGCGAGACGCGGCGCACTGGCGCGTATCGTCGCCTATCCGGCGCGAAGTGCCAAGGTGATATGAATCGCCGCGATGATCGTCAGCGTGATCGCCATCGGCACGTGCACCGCCTTCCACTGGCTGAAGAGCGGCTCGAGGCGCGGCAGCAGCACGCGGCGGCGCTCGAGCGTGGCGAGCCGCTGCGCGAGACGGAGCGCGTCCTTGCGCGCCTTGCGCGAGCGCACCGCGACCTTGAGCGCCTTATTGAGCGCGCGCAGCCGGCGGCCGCGCATCGCGTCGTCCTTGACGACCCACAGGAACGTCGCCACCGCGCCGAGGAACGTCGGCTTCTTCTCCTTGTTGCCGCCGGAGAGCCGCTTGTCCCAGTTGGCGACGCGGCGGCGATAGCCTTCGAACCAGCCGTCGGCGACGCGCACGCCCGGGTGCTGCGAGCGCAGCTCGGCCAATTTGCGATCGACCTCGAGCGTCTCGACCATCGCCGTCGACGCTTTCTCCGGCAGCTCGGTCGTGAGGTAGCGGCCGAGCAATCCGGAGACCACGGTCAGGATCATCGACCAGAACGCGAGCGACACCCAGTTGTCGAGCTTCGCCGCCGAGTGCATGAGGATGAACGCCGGGCCGACCACGCCGGTCATCACGTGCCAGTCGAACCACGCGCGCAGCGAGCCCCAGTTGCGCATGAAGCCGATGCGGCGGCGCCAGACGTACGCCATGCCCGAGAGCATGACCGCGGTGCCGGCGTAGCCGAGGTTGACGGCCAGCTCGCAGCCGGGGCGATAGTCGATGCGGCTGAGCGCGAGATCGGCATCGATGCCGTCGACGTGCGTGGCCATCCAGAACTGCGCCGACCACGCGGGGAAATATTTCCGCAGGAGAATTTCCAGGCCGGCGAGCGCGACGGCGAGCAGGCCGACGGTCCACCACACGCCCATGAGGATCTTGGCGCGCGGCGCGCGGGCGCGGCCGAGCTCGGGGAGCTTGTCGAGGCCTTTGACGAACGCGGAGGTCTCGTTGAGCTTGCGGACGTCGATCGTGGTCGTGCGATCGAAGCCGGCCTTGGCGGTGGCGCGCGCTTGATCGGGCAGCGTCGAGACCACGTCTTGCGGCAGCACCTCGATCAGCGCGCCGGTCGGGCACGCGCTCACGCACGCCTGGTCCTCGTAGAACGCGCAGTGATCGCACTTCGAGGCGATGCGGCGCAGGCGCGCCTTGCGCGGCGTGCCGTCGCCGAACGCCAGCGCGCCGGCCTTGTCGAGGCGCAGCTTGAGCAGCGGCTTGTCGTCGAGCTCGTGCATCTCGATGGCGTCGTACGGGCAGTTGGTCGCGCACAGCGTGCAGCCGGTGCAGTTGGCTTCGTTGATCAGGACTTCGCGGCGCTCGACGTCGAAGCGAATCGCGTCGAAGTTGCAGGGATCGATGCAGCGCTGATCGGTGCACGTGTGGCACGCGTCGACGAAGTCGAGGCCGCCGAGGATGCGGCCGTTGAGCGAGAGGCGCTTGGCGCCGTAGCGATCTTCGCACGCCTGCTCGCACGCGCCGCACTCGATGCACGCGTCGAGCTTGCGCACGCGCAGGGTCATCGACACCGAGAGGCCGTGGCGGATGAAGAAGTCGGCGACCAGCGCCTTCGCGCCGTCGGTGGCGTCGAGGCGCGCGCGCGCGGTGGCGGCGGCGCGGCGGAAGCGATCGGCCATGAACGGGTAGATGCGGCGCCACAGATCGGCGCGGCTGCGCGCGATGGTGATGACGGTGACCGGCGTGACGGCGAAGCACGCGAGCGTCGAGTGGTCGCCGGCCGACACCGCGGTCTCGACGACGTCGCCGTCCTCGAACGTGGCGAGGTTCTTGTCGGCGAGGCGGATCATCGGGCCCTGCTTGGTGCGGCGGTTGCGCTCCTTCTTGTCGATCTTGCCCGCGCGGGCGATGCGCACCGCGGCCTCGCGCTCGGCCTTGAGCACGTCGGCGGCGAACAGGCCGAGCGCCACCTGGCCGACGCGCACCAGGCCGAGCGCGCCGCCGTTGTCGGAGAGCGGGACCAGCGAGTCGCGCTCGAGGCGCAGGACCTTGGCGTCGCCCGAGAGCAGCGCGTCGCGGAGCGCCTCGTTGGGCAGGCCGTCGAAGATCGGCGCGGTGCGCATCTCGCGCCACGCGCGCTGATCGATTTGCACCTGCGGCGCGCGCGCCGGCGTGCGATCGCGGCGCGGCGCGGCGGCGGCGGCGGCCGGCTTGGCCTTCGCTTTCGGGGCGGCGCCCACCGCTTTTTTCACGGCGCGCGGCACCGCGGTGATCACGCTGTCGAGGAAGCGGCGCACCACGCTCTTCTCGTCGCCGCGATCGGGGCGCTTGAGCGTCACGCGCTCCGACTTCACCGCGTGGCGATCGCCGACTTCGTAGATCTCCTCGACCTCGCTGATCTCGATCATCGGATCCGACGGCGGATCGATGCGCGTCTGCTCCTCGTCGGCCGCCCAGTCGAGATCGTCCTCGTCCAGGCTGATGGTCTTCGGCATGTGCGGCATCGGCGTCTGCACGGTCGCGTCCTGCATCCGCATGCCCTGCGATTCGCCGTCGAGGATCTCGATCTCCTCGGACGGCATGGCCAACACCTCCGACGGGTGCGGCGTATTGCCGGCCGGCACCGGGTCGTCCATCGGCACCACGGTGACCTGGCTGTCCTCGCGCGAGCGGCGGGCGCGCGCGCGCTCGGCCCGGGCCAGCTCCTCACGCAGTCGGCGGTTGGGGACCATGATGGGGGTGCTTTGTGCAACCGATGGGCCCGGTGCCACCGACGGAATTCTTCGCTTTTTCGGATGTCGCACCGGGACTTCGCTCCCCAGGCAGGGTCGGTTCACCACAGATTGGGCGCGCTACGGCACGTGGACCTGGTTCGCCGCGGTGTGGCAGGAGTTGCACGCGCCGATGACCTGCGCGGCGTTCATGTGCAGGTCGGCCGGGCACGCGGTGGCGCGCGCGTGGACCGGGAACGTCAGCGGCTGCTCCGAGTAGAAGTTGCCGTTGGTCGATGAGATGATCGGCAGGATCTTGCCCGCCGCGTCGGTGATCTCGACGGTGGCGCCGGCGACCGGGTTGCCGCCGGTGACCGCGTCGTAGAGCGTGCCGGCGACGGTGAACTGCGGGATGTTGGGATTGGCGTTGTTGTGACACGTCATGCAGTTGGTGCCGACGTTGTGGTGCCCGTCGGTGAGCGGGGTCGTCTTGTTGATGCACGCCGAGAGCGTGCCGAGGTCCGCGGGCGCGGGCGCGGGCGCGAGATCGGCGGCCGGCCCCGGGTTCGGATCCGGCGCCGGCGCCAGGTCGGACGGCGCGCCGCCGTCGGCGATCTGCGACTGCTGCGTCGCGTGCAGCGGAACCAGGTCGCCGAGACAGCCCGCCGCGACCAGCACCCCCAGGACCGCGATGAAGCGCATGCCGCCCGCACTTTGCAACCGGGGGGCCGCCATCCGCTCGGCTGGAACCGCTCGAAATGGCTGCCCGCGCCATTGACCGCCCGGCCGCAACGCGGGGAGCGCGCGCCCCGATCGGTCGGTTTACCCCCGGTGCGAAGGAGTACGACAGTTTGGGTTTGACAAGCTGCCGCATGCGGGGTAGGAACGTCGGGTTTCACTCGGGGCGTAGCGCAGCCTGGTAGCGCGTTCGGTTCGGGACCGAAAAGTCGGAGGTTCAAATCCTCTCGCCCCGACTACACTTCTAACTGGGGGAGCTGTTGTCCCAGCTCAGCCTGCTGGTCGTCGATGATGACAAGGACGTCTGCGAGTACCTCGAAGACTTCCTGACCCACGACGGTTACCGCGTGGTGACCGTGAGCGACCCGACGCAAGTCGTGGACGTGTTGCGCGGGAGCGAGTTCCACATCTGCATCATCGACCTGATGATGCCGAAGCTCTCGGGCATCGACCTGCTCGGCCACATCCGCAAGGTCGACAACGATCTCGCGGTCATCATCCTCACCGGCTACCCGTCGCTGGAGACCGCCACCGCGTCGATCGAGCACGAAGTCTCGGCCTACGTGAAGAAGCCGTTCTCCGTCGACGAATTCCGCGGAATCATCGAGCGCATCGCGCGCAAGAAGGGCCTCGTCCTGCGCAAGGAGGACGAGCTGCACCAGACCATCGGGCGCAACATCCGCGAGCTGCGCAAGACGCGCGGGCTCACGCTCAAGCAGATGTCGCGGCGGACCAAGCTGTCGGTGTCGCTGCTCTCGCAGATCGAGCGCGCCGAATCGTCGGCGTCGGTGTCGTCGCTGTTCAAGGTCGCCACCGCGCTCGACGTCCGCATCACCGAGCTGTTCGGCGACTTCTAGCGCGAGCGGCTACGCGGCGGTGAGCGTCGCGCCCTCGGCGTTTTTTCGCAGCGCCGCGATGGTCGCGCGGTAGTCGCTCGCGCCGAAGACAGCCGAGCCGGCGACGAACACGTTGGCGCCCGCGGCCGCGACCTCGGCGATGTTGTCGACTTTGATCCCGCCGTCGACCTCGATGTCGACCGCCAGCCCGCGCGCGCTCAGCTCTTCGCGCAGCGCGCGGATCTTCGGCAGCACGTTGGGGATGAAGCTCTGCCCGCCGAAGCCCGGGTTCACCGACATGATCAAGACTTGATCGACGTCCTCGAGCACGTGCTGCACGTGATCGATCGGCGTGTGCGGGTTGAGCGTCACCGACGGGCGCTTGCCGGCGGCGCGGATCTGCTGCACGACGCGGTGCAGGTGGCGGCACGCCTCGACGTGCACGCCGATCAGATCGGCGCCGGCGCGCGCGAACTCGTCGACGTAGCGATCGGGATCTTCGATCATGAGGTGCACGTCGAGCGGCTTCTTGGTCGCCTTGCGGATCGCCGCCACCACCACCGGTCCGATCGTCAGGTTGGGGACGAAGCGGCCGTCCATCACGTCGACGTGGATGTAGTCGGCGCCGGCCGCGTCGACGGCGCGCACCTCGTCGGCCAGGCGTCCGAAGTCGGCGGAGAGGATCGACGGCGCGATGATCGGTTTCACGGGAAAAACTCTACAACGTTTTGCGGCGCAGCCGAACCGCGAAGAAGCCGTCGGCGTCGTGGCGATGCGGCCAGGTGCGCAGCGCGCCGCGCTCGTCGCACAGCGCGGCCAGGCGCGGCTCGGACGGCGGCTCGACGGCGAACTCGGGGTGCGCGGCGGCGAATGCGGCAATTTGCCGCGGCCCCTCCTCGTCGCTGAACGTGCACACCGAGTACACCAGCAGGCCGCCCGGCTTGACGCGGCCGGCGAGCGCGGCGAGCAGCTCGGCCTGCAGCTCGGCGAGCGCCACCGCGTCGGCCGCCTCGCGGCGCCACTTGGCCTCCGGATGGCGGCGCAGCACGCCGAGGCCGGTGCACGGCGCGTCGAGCAGCACCCGGTCGTAGCCCGGCTGGAGCGGCGCGCGCTCGTCGGTGAGATCGCACGCGATGGTGGCGATCGACGCCGCGCCGAGGCGGCGCGCGTGATCGGCGCACAGCTCCAGCTTGCGCTCCGAGAGATCGGCGGCGTCGATGCGCGCGCGGTCGCCGGTGAGCGCCGCCAGGTGCGTCGATTTGCCGCCGACGCCGGCGCACGCGTCGAGCAGCGACTCGCCCGCGCGCGGCTCGACCAGGCGCGCGACGATCTGCGCCGCGACGTCCTGCGCCAGGAACCGCCCCTCGGCGTAGGCGCGCGTGTGGAACAGATCGCCCCCGCCCTCGACGCGCAGCGCTTCGTCGACGAGCGGCGACGGCTCGAGGCGCGCGTTCGGGCGATCGGCGGCGATCAGCGCCTGCAATTCGTCGCGCGTGCCGCGCAGCGACGAGGCGCGCAGCCACAGCGGGGCCGGCTGGTTGAGCGACGCGAGAAACGCGCGCGCCTCGTCGGGCGGAAAGCGGCGGAGCGCGTCCTCGACCAGCCAGCGCGGCGCCGACTCGACCACCGACAGGTGCGCGGCGAGATCTTTCTCCGGCGGCGGCGCAGGCTCGCCCTCGCGCGCGAGTCGGCGCAACAGCGCGTTGGCGAAGCCGGCCAGCTTGGCGCCGCGCGCGTGCTTCACCGCCTCCACCGCGTCGTCGACGGCGGCGTGCGCGGGGATGCGCAAAAACAAAATTTGATACGCGCCGAGGCGAAGCGCGTCGAGCGTGCGCGCGTCGAGCGCGTCGAGCCCGCGCGGCGCCAGCGCGCCCAGCGCCCAGTCGAGCCGCAGCCGCCGCTTGAGCACGCCGTACACCAACTCGGTGGCCAGCCCGCGATCGTTCTCGTGCAGCCCGCGCGCGCGATCCAGCTCGCCCGAGAGCGCCAGCGTGGCGTACGCGCCCTCGTCGACGCGCGCGAGCACCCGCCGGGCCACCTCGCGCGCGTTCATGTGCCGAGGCGCGTGCGCGTCGGGATCGCGCGGCCGGCGAGCAGCGCGTGCGCCGGCATGCGCCGCTTGCCCGGGAGCTGCAATTCGCCGAACGCGATCGCGTCGGCGCCGCAGCCGACGATCAGGCCGTCGCGATCGGCGCCCATGACCACGCCCGGCTCGCCCGCGCCCGAGACGATCTTCGGGCGAAAAAGTTTCAGCGGCTCGCCGCCGAGCGTGGTGAACGCCGTCGGCCACGGATCGCAGCCGCGCACGAGATCGCGCACCGCGCGCGCGCCCGACGAGAAATCGACGCGCCCGGTGTCCTTCGTCAGCATCGGCGCCATGGTCGCGAGCGCGGGATCCTGCGCCTCGCCGGCGAGCGCGCCGTCGCGCGCGAGACGATCGAGCCCCTCTGCGAGCGCCGCCGCGCCGACGGGCGCCAGCCGCTCGTGCAACTCGCCCGCGGTCACCGCGTCGTCGATCGGCAGCGCGCGCTTGAGCAGCATCGCGCCGGTGTCCATGCCCGCGTCCATCTGCATCAGCGTCACGCCGGTCTCGCGCTCGCCGCGGATGATCGCCCACTGGATCGGCGCGGCGCCGCGAAACTTCGGCAGCAGCGATCCGTGCACGTTCCAGCAGCCGAGCCGCGGCGTCGCCAGCACCTCGGGCGGCAAGATCTTTCCGTACGCGACGACGACGCACAGATCGGGCGCGAGCTCGCGCAGCTCGTCGAGGAACGGCGGCTTGCGCACCGACGCCGGCTGCAGCACGCGCAGCCCGGCGCGCTCGGCCGCGAGCTTGACCGCCGGCGGCTCGAGCTTCTGCCCGCGGCCCGCCGGCTTGTCGGGCTGCGTGACCACCGCGCACACGCGAACGTCGGCGCGCGCGACGAGCGCGTCGAGGCAGGGCACGGCGAACTCGGGCGAGCCCATGAACACCACGTCGAGCTTCATTCGATCAGGTGCTCGCGATACGCGTGCCGCACGGCTTCGTCGGCGAGCACGCGGTGCGCCTCGTCGAGCACCTCGCGGATCTCGTCGAGCGCGTCGTGCAGCTCGGCGCGCACCGGCTCGGCGAAGCGCTCGGGCGCGAAGTCGGTGCGCAGCCGCTCGAACGCGCGCTCGATCTCGTGCGTCGACGCGTGGCGATCGACGCCGAGGATGGCGAAGTAGTCGGCGTCGGCGACCTGCGCGCGCTTGGCGAGCAGCCGCTCGCGATCGACCGCGCGATCGGCCGGGCGCTCGGCCGCCTCGCCGTCGCGTTTGCCGGCGCGCCGCTCGCGCACCGACTGCGCGCCGACCGGCGTCACCAGCGTCGAGGCCGCGCGCACGCCGACGCGATCCACGCCCTGCGCGCCGATGCGCGCCGCGCCCACCGCGCACAATCCCCACGCGAGCGCGTACAGGCCGGTCTCGGTGAGCGTCGCGCCCGGCAAGCCCGAGGTGGCGAGCGCGACGTCGGCCAGCGAGCGCTCGCCGTCGAACATCTCCGCCACCACGCGCTCGGGCGGCGTCAGCTCGCAGTCTTCCAGCGCGCGCTCCATGCCGGTGGTCGGCGTGAGCACGGTGTCGGTCGCGCCGACGCGCTCGACCAGCCGCTCGAGCCCGTACTTGCGCCGCACGCCCTCGAGGATCAGCGCCCACGGATGAAACGACAGGCGCAGCTTGTCCTCGGCGGGCGCGTCGGCGGCGGCGAGACGAAAGTGGCCCGAGTCCCACGCGAAGCACGAGTAGACGATCTCCTCGGCGTGGCGGCGCAGCGCGGTGAACAGCTCGCGCGGCTTGAGCATGCCGAGCTCGACCAGCACCGCCGCCGTGCGCCGCCCCGGCTCGACCGCCAGCTCGCGCGTGCGCGCGTGCTGCTCGCGCGTGATCTTGCCCTCGCGGAACAGGAGATCGCCGAGGCGATCGTGCTGGAACGTCGAGGTGGCGAACACCGGCAGGCCGGCGTCGAACCAGATGGCCTTCTCGCCGTCGCCGCGCGCGAGCGACAAGCGGCCGCTCCAGCCCGACGCGTGCAGGCCGGCGAGCAGCTCGGCGATGTCGACCGACGACAGCTCGCCCTCTTCTTCCAGCGTCGGCGGCGTGGCGAGCTCGGACTCGCCGGCGCTGCGCTCGGACGCGAGGCGCAGCAGCGACGAGGACGTGGCGTTCACCGCGGCGTTGGCGTTGGTGTCGCTCTCGTTCGCGCGCTCGCGCTCGCGGCGATCGAAGGTTTGATCGAGGCTGTCGGCGGCGATGCCGGGCAGCGTGTCGATGCCGAGCGAGTCGAGATCGATGTCGCCGAGCGCGTCGTCGTAGTCGTAGCCGCCGCGCGCGTGCTGCGGCGTCGAGTCGGGGAACAGGCGGCGCTCGACCTCCGACAATTGGCGATCGAGGCGGCGCGCGAACGTCGAGCGATCGGCGAAGTGCTCGGCGTGCGCGCCGGCCGGCGCGCGCGGCGCGGGCGGGTCGCCGTTCTCCGAGCGCACCGCGAAGTCGGCCGACGCCAGCGCCTGGATGCGCAGCCCCGCCGCTTCGGCGAGCACGTCGTCGGCGCGCAACAGGCGCCCGGGATCGGTGTCGGAGAGCGGCAGCTTCGACGGCACGGTCACCGTCGGCGGCGGCGCCGGCAGCGCGCCCAGCGCCGAGGGAATCTCCACCGCGGTCGTCGCCGGCGGCAGGACCTCGGTCGGCGCGCGCGCGACCGGCGTGGCGGGATGCACCTCCCACTCCGCGCCGTAGTCGGCCTCCAGCTCGACGGCCGGCTCGCCCGGCGGCGGCGCGTGCGACACCGCCTCGAGCTGCGCCGACACCTCGCCGTGCAATTCGTCCTCGACCGCCAGCTTCTCGATCGCGTCGGCCAGCGCGTCCACCTCGATCGGCCGCAGGAACAGCCGATTGGCGCCCACCTTGGCCGCCGCGTTCTCGTCGTTGATCGCGCCGTCGCGATCGCCGAGCAAGAAGATCGGCACGTCGCGCGCGAGCTCGCGCAGCTCGGGGATCAGCTCGAGCGCGTCGGCGTGGTACCAGCCGGCGGCGATCACCACCACCAGCGGGCGCGCCGACTGCACCAGCTCGCGCGCGTGGCCGCGATCCTCGGCGAGCTGCACCTCGAGCCCGGTGTCGGCGAGCGCGCGGCGGCAGAGCTCTCCCTCGTAGGGATTGGCCGCGATCACTACCGGGGGCTGCACGGCCGCTGATTGTAGCTCAAAGCATCGAGATCGGGTCGACGTCGACGCTGAGGCGCACCGAGCGCGGCGCCTCGACGGCGAGCGCGGCGCGGGCGAGCGTGCGCAGCGCGCGCGGGTGCTGCGCCTTGACGAACACCTGCCAGCGGGTGCGGCCCTTCAAGCGGCCGAGCGGCGCTTCGGTGGGACCGATGACCGCGCAGCCGGCGTCGTCGGGCGCGCGCGCGGCGGCGGCTCGCGCGGCGGACGCAGCCGCGGCGGCGATCGCGCGCACCGCCTGCGGATCGGCGCCGTCGACGTGCAGGCACGCCAGCCGCGTCGACGGCGGATAGGCCGGCTCGCGCCGCGCCGCCAGCTCCTGCTCGGCGAAGCGCAGGTAGTCGTGGTCGCGCGCGCACGTCACCGAGGGATGCTTCGGGTTGTACGTCTGCACCAGCACGCGTCCCGGCCGCTCGCCGCGCCCGGCGCGCCCCGCCACCTGCTCGAGCAGCTGGTACGTGCGCTCGGCCGCGCGAAAGTCGGGCAGGTGCATCCCATGATCGGCCAGCACCACGCCCACCAGCGTCACGCTCGGGAAGTCGTGGCCCTTGGTGATCATCTGCGTGCCGACCACCACGTCGATCGCGCGCGCGCGAATTCCGTCGAGCACGCGCTCGAGCCCGGCGCCCTGCGCGGTGTCGCGATCGAGCCGCGCCACGCGCGCCTGTGGGAACTGCAGCTTCACCTGCGCCTCGACCTGCTCGGTGCCGTAGCCGAGCCGCTCGATCTTTTTTCCGCCGCAGCCGGCGCACACAGGCGGCGGCGGCGTGCGAAAGCCGCAGTAGTGGCAGATCAGCCGATCGCTCGCGCGGTGATAGGTGAGCGCCACCGAGCAGTCGCGGCAGCGCGCCGCCTGGCCGCACGTCTTGCACAAGATGAACGTCGAGAAGCCGCGGCGGTTGAGGAACAGGATCGCCTGCTCGCCGGCGGCGAGCGTGGCGGCGAGCGCGGCGGTGAGCGGCGCGGAGAACAGGCCGCCCTCGGCGAGCTTGTGCAATTTCAGATCGACGATCTCGACGGACGGCAGCGGCCGCGGCGTGGCGCGCTCGGGCAATTCGACGAGGCGCATGCGTCCCTCGCGCGCGGCGGCGAAGGTCTCGAGCGACGGCGTCGCCGAGCCGAGCACCGCCACCGCGCCGGCCGCGCGCGCGCGCACCAGCGCCACGTCGCGGCCGTGGTAGCGCACGCCCTCCTGCTGCTTGAACGAGCCGTCGTGCTCCTCGTCGACGATCACGATGCCGAGCTGCTCGAGCGGCGCGAACACCGCCGAGCGCGCGCCGAGCGCGATCTGCACCTGGCCGCGCTGGATGCGGCGCCACGCGTCGGCGCGCTCGGCGTCCGAGAGCGCGCTGTGCAGCACCGCCACCGCGTCGCCGAAGCGCCCGCGAAAGCGCGCCGCGAGCTGCGGCGTGAGCGAGATCTCCGGCACCAGCACGAGCGCGCGCTTGCCGGCGGCGAGCGCGGTGGCGATGGCGCGCAGATAGACTTCGGTCTTGCCCGAGCCGGTGACGCCGTGGAGCAGGAACGGCGCGTAGGCGCCGGCGGCGAGCGCGGGCTCGATGGCAGCGAGCGCGGCGGCCTGCGCCGAGGTGAGCGTCGGCGGCGGGCCCTCGTCGCGCGGCAGCGCGGCGAACCGATCGCGCGCGATCTCGCGGCGCTCCTCGACGACGAGGCCGGCCTCGACCAGCGCGCGCACGTGCGCCGAGGCGCGCGCGTCGGCGGCGGTCAGCTCGTCGAGCGCCAGCGCGCCGGCCTCGGCGACGCGGCGAAAGACCTCCGCGCGTCGCGGCGCGCGATCCAATTCTCCGTCGGCGGGCGCGCGCGCCGGCTTGAGGATCACGTGCGCGCGCGCGGCGCGGGTGCGCACCGCCTCGTCGATCGCCACCAGCCCTCGCTCGGTGAGCACGCGCAGCGCGGCGGCGCACGACGGCACCTCGGCGTCCAACTTCTCGTCGAGGAGCGGGCCGCGATCGGCGAGCAGCCGCAGGATCGCGCGCTGGCTCGCCGGCAGCTCGGCGAGCGCGAGCGGCGGCAGCGCGGAGGCGAGCGACTCGGCCGCGCGCGCGCCCTCGACGGTGAGCGCGGCGGTTCGGCGCGCGCTGGCTCCGCCGCCGGCGGGCAAGAGCAGGCGCATCACCTCGCCGGGCGGCGCGAGGTAGTAGTCGGCGACCCACGACGCGAGCGACACCAGCTCGGCGGCGAGCGGCGGCGCGTCGACGGCGCGGTGCAGCGCCTTGAGCCGCTCGGCCGCGTCCGGCGGATCCAGCGCCACCACCACGCCCTCGACGGAGCGCGCGCCCCATGGCGCCCACACGCGCGTGCCGATCGCCACTCCGGACGCGAGCGCCGGCGGCACCGTGTAGTCGAACGGCTTCGCCACCGGCAGGAGCACCGCGACGCGCGCGATCATTCGACCGTCAACATGACACTCGCGCGTCAGCGATGCTCGTCGATCAGCCGCTTCATGAGCGCGATCAGGCCGGGCGCGAGCTCTTTTCGCTTGAGCGCGTACGACAGGCACGCGCCGAGGTAGCCGAGCTTGTCGCCAGCGTCGTGGCGCACGCCGTCGACGGTGAGGCCGTACGCGCCCGATTTTTCGCCGAGCACCTTGAGCGCGTCGGTGAGCTGGATCTCGCCGTTCTTGCCGGGTTTGGTTTTTTCCAGGATCGGCCAGATCTCGGCGGGCAGCACGTAGCGGCCGACGATCGCCAGGCGGCTCGGCGCGGTGCCGGGCGGCGGCTTCTCGATCATGTCGGTGATGCGCACGAGCGACGGATCGTCCGCCGTCGCCTCGGCGGCGACCACGCCGTAGAGGTGCTCCTGGCCGGCGGGCACCTCCATCAGCGCGATCACCGCTTTTCCGCCGAGGCGCGCGTACGCGTCGGCGAGCTGGCCGATCGCGGGACGCGCGCGCCCGTCGGTGTCGTAGAGATCGTCGCCGAGCAGCACCGCCACCGGCTCGTCGCCGATCGCCTGGCGCGCCACCAGCACCGCGTGGCCGAGCCCGAGCGGCTCCTTCTGCCGCACGCTGATGAGCCGCACCATCTTGGAGATGCGCTCGACCTGCTCCAGCAATTCTTTTTTGCCGCGATCGGCGAGCGTGCGCTCGAGCTCGTAGCTCGCGTCGAAGTGATCTTCGATCGTCGACTTGCCGCGCCCAGTGACCAGCACGATCTCCTCGATGCCGGAGGCGAGCGCCTCTTCGACGACCAGCTGCAGCGTCGGCACGTCGACGATCGGCAGCATCTCCTTCGGCACCGCCTTGGTGGCGGGCAGGAAGCGCGTGCCGAGGCCGGCGGCGGGGATGACGGCTTTTCGCACGGGGCGCATGGCGCGCAAAGTAGCACGGCGCGCGCCGTCAGCGCAGACCGGCGAGCTCTGGCGCGGTGGTCACCCGCTCGGCGCCGACGAGCGCGCGCAGCGTCGCCACCTCGTCGCGATCGATCTTGATGGTGAACGTGCGCTCGACGTAATTCGCGCGGAACTTGAGCGTGGCCACCAGGTACTTGCCGATCTCGACGGAGTGGCCGCGCAGCGCGGCGCGCTCCGAGCGCACGCCCAGCTCGATCTCGTACAGATCGGCGAGCGGCAGCTCGACGCGGCCGAACACGCGGTGCACGAGCACGCGATCGGTGATGACGATCGACGTGACGGTGCGCGACGCCAGCGCCACGCACGCGGCGATCGGCACGCCGCCGCCGACGATCAGCGCGGCGACGACCGGCAGCGAGTCGGCCAGGCCGGCGGCCAGGAACGCGCCGAGCAGCGCGCCGACGAGGATGGCGAAGCCGACGTTGCCGGCGGCGACGTTGTAGTTGGTGAGCTTGATGCGCTCGCCGGTCATGCGGCGGAATTTTAGCAGCGCGCGGGCGGGCGCGCCGCGGCGATCAGCGCTCGGTGTCCGACGGCGGGCGGCGCGGCTCGGCGGCGAGCGCGCGGTGGCGGCGGCGGCGCTCGGCGCGCAGGCGCGGGTCGCCCGACTCTTCGCGGCGCTCGCGCTCGACCTCGGCGCGCGTCATCAGGAGCGAGCGCTCGTAGCGCACGCGGCGCCACGCCCAGTCGCCGAGCGCGGCGGCGGCGAACAGCGCGAGCGCGCGCGGGACGATCGCGCCGAAGCCGGCGAGCACCACCTGCGCGGCGCCGGCGATCCCCTCGGCGTGCGCCAGGCCGCGCGCCGTCGAGCGAAGCTGCAACAGCGTGAGCGCGAGCAGCGCGGCGGCGAGCGCCCACGCCACCGGCGCGAGCGCGTGCTCGTCGAAGCGCGCCGGATCGTCGGCGCGGCGAAACGCTCCGAGCGCGAGCAGGCCGCGCGTCTGCAGCGCGCCGATCGCGATCGCCGCCAGCCACGCGCCGAGCGCGATCGGCAGCGCCGTGCGCGCCACCGCCGGCAGCACCAGGCCCATCGCCGCCGCGCCGTCGAGCGAGCCGGTCCACGCCTGCTTCGCCAGCGCCACCACGCGGCCGGCGCCGCTCGCGCTCGTGGCCCACGCGATCAAGCCGCCGGCGAGGAGCGCCGCCGCCGCCGAGCCGAGCGGCGTGACCGGCACGCGTCCGGCCGCGCGCGCCTCGTCGCGCCGCTTCTCCGTCGGCGGCAGCGTCGCGCTCACAAACCGAGCCCGATCTTGAACGTGAACGAATCGTCGGCGAACTCTTTGCGCACCGGCTGCAGCGTCGGGTGCGCGCGCACGTACTCGACGTCGGCGCCCGAGTACACCGGGTGCGCCCAGCCGATCGCCGCGGTCAGGTAGAAGCGGCTGGCGTAGTACAGCTCGATGCCCGCCTCGAGCCCGCCCGTGTACATGTAGCTCACCACGCCGATGCCCTGGATCACCGCGCCGGCCAATCCGGCGACGAAGCGCGCGTCGACGAACGGCGTGACCCGCCCCGGCCACTGAAACCCGACCACCGGCCCGACGGTGAAGTAGAAGAGGTTGAACGGCCCGCCGGCGAAGCCGAGCTCGCTGTCGAGGCCGAAGCGGAAGAAGCGGAACGACGACGGGTAATAGTCGAACTCGAGCGCGTGGAACGTGGTCTCGCCGCCCTCGAGGCCGGCGGCCATGAGGAAGCGGTAGGCCAGCTTGAAGCGCGGCACGTCGTGATGCGGCCACACGCGTTTGTGGATCGTGCCGCGCGCCAGCTTGGGATCGTCCTCGTCGGGAAAGTGCAGCTCGGGGCGCGGGCGATCGAGCTTGGGATCGTCTTCGCCGGGCGGCGGCTCGTCGGCGCGCGCGGCGGGAGCGAGCGCGAAGGCCAGCGCGAGCGCGAGGACGACACGGGCCATCGTCGATGATTGTATACGCTGCGCGGGATCATCGCGCGCCGAGCGAGCGCGCGGCGTCGGACAGCGCGCGCTCGAGGCCGCCGAGCGCGCCGGCGGAGGCGAGCAGCGTCGCGGCGGCGGCGACGCCGAGCGCCAGCGCGGCGACGGCGACGATCAGGCGCAGCGGCGGCGCGCCGAGCGCTTGCGCCAGCGCCGGCTGCGCGCGCTGCACCAGGCCGGCGAACAGATCGGCCAGCACCAGCGCGCCGAGCGCGGGCGCGGCGATCGCGGCGGCGGCGCCGACCAGGTGCGCGCCGGCGTCGAGGGCGAGCGCGAGGCCGGCCGGCTGCGACGCGGCGGCGCCGACGGGGAACGCCTGGTAGCTGGCGGCGAGCCCGCTCGCGATCAGCCGCGGGCCGGAGAGCGACGCGAACAGCGCCAGCGCGAACAGGCCGTAGGCTTCGCCGAGCGGGTTGCGCGCGCCGTCGAGGATCGCGGGCGGCACGCCGGGCGCCGAGCGGGCGACGGCGTCGCCGAGCAGGTTGCCCGCGGCCTCGGCGGCGCGGAACGGCACCGCCACCAGCACGCCGAGCGTCACGCCGACCAGCAGCTCGCGAAAAATGAGCTGCGGCAAAATGCCGCTCGTTTGAACCTCGCCCGCGTGCGCGAGCGCCGGCCACATCGCCGCCACCAGCAGCGCGCCGACGATCGCGCGCGCCAGCCACGAGCGCCCGAGCGGCGGCGCGATCGCCACCAGCGGCCCCACGCGCGCGGCGCCGGCGAGCGCGGCCGCGAGCCCGGTCATCCGCGCAGCCCCGGCACCGCCTCCAGCACCGCGCGAAAGAACGCCACCAGCTGCGCGCCGATCCACGGCCCCGCCGCCGCCAGCGCCAGCGCCGCGGCGACGATCTTCGGCACCGTCGAGATGGTGCGCTCGCGCAGCTGCGTCGCGGTCTGCAGGAACGCGGTGGCCACGCCGACGGCGAGCACCGCGGCCACCGGCGGCGCCGACAGGAGCAGCACGAGGTACAGCGCCTGGCGGAGCGCGTGCGCCATCGCCGGCGTCATGTGTAGTGCAGCACCAGGCCGCGCAGGATCAGGTGCCAACCGTCGGCGAGCACGAACAGGAGCAGCTTGAACGGCAGCGACACCGCCTCGGGCGCGAGCGTGTTCATGCCGAGCGAGAGCAGCACCGTGGCGATCACCAGCTCGATGACCAAAAACGGCAGGAACAGGAGGAAGCCGACCTGGAACGCCGCCTTCAGCTCGGCGGCGACGAACGCGGGCGCGAGCACCACCAGATCCTCGTCGCTGACGGCGGCGCGCTCGGCGGGCGCGCGCAGCTGCCGCTGCAACTCGAGGAAGCTCTGGCGCTCGCGCGCGGGCGTGTGCTGCGCGAGGAAGTCGCGCACCGGGCCGCGCGCCCTGGCCATCGCGTCGGCGGGCGCGGTCGCGGACGCCGCTTGCGACCACACGCGCTCGCCGACGGGCGCGGCGACGAACAGCGCGAACAGGAGCGCCAGCGCCGCGGTCACCGACGCCGGCGGGATCGCCGAGCCGCCGAGCGCGCGGCGCAGGATGGCGAGCACCACCGCGAACTTCACGAAGCTGGTGAGCACCACGACGGCGAACGGCAGCGCGACCAGCAGCGCGGTCCAGGCGGCGAGATCGGCGGGCTTCATCGCGCGCCGCCGAGCACGCGTCGCAGCGCGGCGGCGAACGCGCTCTTTGCCGTCGAGGAGTCGGGCGCGGGATCGAACTGCGCGCGGGCCTCGGCGGCGTCGAGCTCGCTCAGGAGCGACATCGGGCCGTCGCCGACGCCGACCAGGAACCAGCGGCCGGCGACCTCGACCACCACCAGCGAGCGGCGCGGCTCGACGGCGAGGCGCGACACCAGCCGCATGCCGCGCGCGCGCCCGCCGCGGCGCCCGAGCGCACGCAGCGCGCCCACCGCGAGCGCGCACACGACCACGAGCGCGACCGTGGTGGAGACGAGGGCGCCGTCCATGCGTCGATTAGATCGCGGCGACGATCGGCGGGCAACTTTTCGGCGCGATTCGGCGCAAAAAGAAAGGCCCCGCTTTGGGCGGGGCCTCTCCGAATCACTCGGTCAAAACGCGGCGAATCGCAGAACGGAGCAGATAGTCGGGGCTGCTTCGCAGTCCCTCCTATTCGTCGCTCTTCTCTTCCTTCTTCTTGGCCGGCTTCTTCTTGGCCTTCTCGGCTTTTTCGCCGCCGGCCGCTTCCTGCTTCGCCGCCTTCTTCTTCGGCGCCGCCGCCTTCTTCTCCGCCGGCTCGCCCTTCGCCGACTTCTTGCCCTTCGACTCCGCCTCGTCGTCCTCGACGGGCGCCTCGGCGCGATCGACGAACTCGATGATCGAGATCGGCGCCGCGTCGCCGTGACGGTGGCGCAGCTTCATGATGCGCAGGTAGCCGCCCGGCCGCCCCGCCATGCGCGGGCCGATCTCCGAGAACAGCTTGGCCAGCGACGGCTTGTGCTTCACCACCCGCTGCGCCATGCGCATCGCGTGGATCACGCGCGCCTTGTCGGCCGCGTCGGCCTTCTCGTTCCCGATCAGATTCCCCACCGACGTGGCCCACGAGATGGTGCGCTCGGCGATGCGGCGCAGCTCCTTGGCCTTCGGATCGGTCGTCTGAATCCGCTCGTGCTCGATCAGCGACGAGACCATGTTGGAAAACAGCGCGTGGCGCGACGCCGATTTCCGTCCGAACTTCCGTCCCGATTTCTGGTGGCGCATGGCTCGCTTCCTCTACTTATGCTTTGCCGCGCAGCGTGGGCGGCACCCAGCCGTCGAGCTTCATGCCGAGCGACAGGCCCATCTCGGCGAGAATTTCTTTGATCTCCTTGAGCGACTTGCGCCCAAAGTTCTTCGTCTTGAGCATCTCGGCCTCGGTCTTCTGCACCAGCTCGCCGATGTAGCGGATGTTGGCGTTCTGCAGGCAGTTGGCCGAGCGCACCGACAGCTCCAGCTCGTCGACGCTCTTGTCGAGGTTCTCGTTCAGCTTCGCGGCCTCCTCCGAAACCGTCTCCTCGACGGGCTCGTTGGTCTCCTCGAAGTTGATGAAGATCGAGAGCTGGTCTTTCAGAATCTTCGCCGCGTAGGCGACGGCGTCGTCGGGCGTGACCGAGCCGTTGGTCCACACGTCGAGCGTGAGCTTGTCGTAGTCGGTCTGCTGCCCGACGCGCGCGTGCGTGACGGTGTAGTTGACCTTCTTGACCGGCGCGAACAGCGAGTCGATCGGGATCGTCCCGACCGACATCGTCGCCGTCTTGTTGCGCTCGGCCGGCACGTAGCCGCGGCCCATCTGCACCAGCAGCTCCATGTGCAGCTTGCCGCCGCGCGACAGCGTGGCGATCGGATGATCCGGATTCAGCACGGTGACGCCGTCGACGGTGGCGATGTCGCCGGCCGTGACCTTGCCCTCGCCCTCTTTGTCGAGGCGGATCACCTTCGGCTTGGGATCGCTCATCGACACGATGACTTCTTTGAGGTTGAGCACGATGTCGGTGACGTCTTCGACGACGTCCGGCAGCGTCTGGAACTCGTGCAGCGCGCCGTCGATCTTGACGGCGGTGATGGCCGCGCCCTGCAGCGACGAGAGCAGCACGCGGCGCAGGCTGTTGCCCAGCGTGGTGCCGAAGCCGCGCTCGAGCGGCTCGCAGGAGAAGCGGCCGTGCGTCTCGGTCATCGACTCGCGCTCGACGTCGAGGGTCTTGGGACGGATGAGATCGCGCCAATTCTTCGAGTAGACGGCCGGGTTCGACGTGGAGGTCGGCATTCTTTGTTGCTCCTTGCTCTCGTGTCGCGGCGATTGCGCGCGCCGTGTTCGCGTTTCGAGCGGCTTGCCGGCACAGCCGGGCCGCGTCGGGGAAATTATTTCGAGTAGAGCTCGACGATCAGCTGCTCGCGGATCGGCATGGTGAAGTCCTCGCGCGCCGGCATGCCCTTCACGCGGCCCACGAACTTCTCCTTGTCGAGCTCGAGCCACTGCGGAACGCCGCGGCGCTCGATGGTGCCGAGCGACTCCTCGATCACCTTCAGCTTGCGGCTCTTCTCGCGAACCTCGACGAGATCGCCGGTGCGCACGAGGTACGACGGGATGTTCACGCGCTTGCCGTTCACCAGGAAGTGGCCGTGGCGCACCAACTGGCGCGCCTGCGCGTGATCGCCCGAGAAGCCGAAGCGGTAGACGATATTGTCGAGGCGGCGCTCGAGCAGCACCAGCAGGTTCTCGCCGGTGACGCCCTTGAGGCGCGACGCCTTGTAGTAGTAGCCGCGGAACTGGCGCTCGGCGATGCCGTAGATGCGCTTGACCTTCTGCTTCTCGCGCAGCTGCTCGCCGTAGTTCGACCGCTTGCGCTTGCGCGCCTGGCCGTGCTGGCCGGGAGCGTACGCGCGGCGCTCGAAGCCGCACTTATCGGTGTAGCAACGATCGCCCTTCAAGAAGAGCTTCATGTCTTCTCGACGGCAGAGACGGCAAACCGGACCGATGTAACGAGCCATTATCGATTTCCTTGGATCAAACGCGGCGCCGCTTGGGCGGCCGGCAACCATTGTGCGGGATGGGCGTGACGTCGCGGATCAGCGTGATCTTGAACCCGGCGGCCTGCAGCGCGCGCAGCGCCGATTCGCGGCCCGAGCCCGGGCCCTTCACGAACACCGAGATCGAGCGCATGCCGTGGTCCATCGCCTTCTTGGCGGCGTCCTCGGCGGCGAGCTGCGCGGCGAACGGCGTCGACTTGCGCGAGCCCTTGAAGCCGCGCACGCCCGCCGACGACCACGCGACCACGTTGCCGCTCACGTCGGTGATGGTGACGATGGTGTTGTTGAACGTCGACTGGATATGAGCGATGCCGCTCTGGACGTTCTTCTTGACCTTCTTCTTCGCTACTTTCGCCATGAGCTAATCCTCAAGCGCTCGGCGTTCCGCCGCCCGAGGGCTTGGCGGCGACGCGGCGGAGCTGACCCTTGCGCGGACCTTTGCGCGTGCGCGAGTTGGTGTGCGTGCGCTGACCGCGGACCGGCAGGCCCTTGCGGTGGCGCAGGCCACGGTAGCAGCCGAGGTCCATCAGCCGCTTGATGTTCATCGAAATCTCGCGGCGCAGATCGCCCTCGACCTTGTAGCCGGCCTCGAGCACGTCGCGGATCTGGCGCAGATCGTTCTCGTCGAGATCGTCGGTGCGCTTGTCGGGCGAGACCTTGGCCTTCTCGAGGATGTCCTTGGCCGAAGACTTACCGATGCCGAACACGTAGGTGAGCGCGATCTCCATGCGCTTGTTGCGCGGAAGATCGACGCCGGCGATACGAGCCATTAGCCTTGCCTCTGCTTGTGGCGCGAGTTCTCACAGATGATGCGCACGACGCCCTTGCGGCGCACCACCTTGCACTTGTCACAAATTTTCTTGACCGACGCTCGAACCTTCATCTGCGACTCCAAAAATGCCAAAAGCGCCCTTCTCGAACGGGCCGGACCTTATACAGCGCGTCGCTGCATGGATCAAGCGAAAAGCGTCTAGGCGCGGCTCAAAACTATGGGACCGTTTTCGGTGATGGCAACCGAATGCTCGAAGTGCGCCGACAGCGAACGGTCCTTGGTCACCGCGGTCCAGCGGTCGGCCAGCACCTCGACCTCGGGCGCGCCGGCGTTGACCATCGGCTCGATGGCCAGCACCAGGCCCGGCTTGAGGCGCAGGCCGCGGCCGGGCGAGCCGTAGTTCGGCACCGGCGGGTCCTCGTGCATCGCCTTGCCGATGCCGTGGCCGACGAACGTGCGCACCACCGAGTAGCCGAGCGGCTCGACGTGCGACTGCACGGCCCAGCCGATGTCCTGCAGGCGGTTGCCCGGCACGCACTGCGCGATCGCGCGCTCGAGCGACTCGCGGGTGGCGTCCATCAGCTTGCGGGCGGCGGGCGTCACCTCGCCGATGGCGATGGTGCGCGCCGAGTCGCCGCAAAATCCCTCGACGAAGCAGCCGAAGTCGATGCCGACGATGTCGCCGTCCTCGAGCACCACGTCCTTGCGCGGGATGCCGTGCACCACCACTTCGTTCACCGACGTGCAGAGCACCGCCGGGTAGCCGTGGTAACCGAGGAACGCCGAGGTCGCGTTGTGCTGCTTCATCACGCGGTCGGCGATCTCGTTCAGGTCCCAGGTCGTGATGCCCGGCTTGCACGCCGCTTCGCAGGCGTCGAGCACCGCCGCCACCGCCAGGTTGGCTTTGCGCAGCTTGGCGATCTCGTCCTGGCTTTTGAAGTAGATGCTCATGATTCGAGCGAGCGGACGATCCGGTCCAGCACGACTTCCAATTCGCCCACGCCGTCGACGGAGCGCAGCAGGCCGGCGCGCGTGTAGTAGTCGACGAGCGGCGCGGTCTTGTCGTGGTACTCGCGCAGCCGCTGGCTGATCGCCTCGGGTTTGTCGTCGGCGCGCGCGACCAGCGGCGTGCCGTCGTTGTCGCAGATGCCGGCGATCTTCGGCGGCGTGAACTTGACGTGGTACGACGCGCCGTCTTTCGGGCACGACAGGCGGCCGCCCAGCCGCTCGACCAGCGTGGCCTCGGGCACCTGCACGTCGATCACGCGCAGCGCCGCGCGCGAAAGTTTGTCGAGCACGCGGCCGAGCGCCTCGGCCTGCGGGATCGTGCGCGGAAATCCATCGAGGATGAAGCCGGCGCGCGCGTCGTCCTTGCCCAGCCGCTCCTCGACGAGGCCGATCACCACCTCGTCGGGAACCAGCGCGCCCTTGTTCATGTACTCCTCGGCGCGCTTGCCGAGCGGCGAGCCTTCGCGGCGCGCGGCCCGCAGCATGTCGCCCGTCGAGATCTGCGGGATCCCGAAGCGAGTGGCCAGCCGCTGCGCCTGCGTGCCCTTGCCCGCTCCGGGCGCGCCGAGAAGAATCAGGTTGCGCTCTATCGAGGGGACGGCCATCACGCTACGCGCGCTGCCGCACGGCGCGACCGCGAATGCGCGGTCCCTTCGGACCGGTGAAGCCTTCGTAGTTGCGCGTGATGAGGTGGCTGTTGATCTGCTGGACGGTGTCGAGCGCCACGCCGACGACGATCAGCAAGCTGGTGCCGCCGAAGTAGAACGGCACCTTGAACTTCTGCTGCATCAGCGACGGCAATACGCACACCGCCGAAATATAGAGCGCGCCGCCGAACGTCAAGCGGCTGAGCACCTTGTCGATGTACTGCGCGGTGGCCTTGCCCGGCCGGATCCCCGGAATGAAGCCGCCGTACTTTTTCATGTTGTCGGCGACGTCGACGGGGTTGAAGGTGACCGCCGTGTAGAAGTAGCAGAAGAAGACGATCAGGCCGATGTAGATGACGTTGTAGCGCCAGTCGCCCGGCTGCAGCACGTCGGAGATCTTGGTCATCCACGACGACTGCACGAAGCCGGCGAGCTGCGCCGGGAACATCAGGATCGACGACGCGAAGATCGGCGGGATGACGCCGGCGACGTTGATCTTGAGCGGCAGGTGCGTCGACTGCCCGCCGTACATCTTGCGCCCGACGACGCGCTTGGCGTACTGCACCGGTATTCGCCGCTGTCCCTGCTCGAAGAAGATGATCACCGCGATCACGGCGACGACGATGAACAAGATCACCGCCAGGTCGAACGCGGTGAGATCGCCCTGCGTCGACGACTTCTGCATGAGCTGCACGAGCGCGTCGGGGAAGCGCGCCACGATGCCGGCGAAGATGATCAGCGAGATGCCGTTGCCGATGCCGCGCTCGGTGATCTGCTCGCCGAGCCACATGATGAACGCGGTGCCCGTCGTCAGCGACACCATCGTGATCAGCTCGAACGCCAGGCCCGGGTTCAGCACCACGGTGCCGAACTGCGCGCCGTAGGTGCGGTTGTTCCCCTCGAGCCAGCGCGCGATGAAGAACGACTGCACCATCGACAGCACGATGGTTCCGTAGCGGGTGTACTGGTTGATCTTCTTCTGGCCCTGCTGCCCCTCTTTCTGGAGCCGCTCGAGGGTGGGCACGACGACGGTGAGCAGCTGCAGGATGATCGACGCGCTGATGTACGGCATGATGCCGAGCGCGAAGATCGACAGCTGCTCGAGCGCGCCGCCCGAGAACATGTTGAACAGGCCGAGGAACGAGCCCGATCCGGCTTTCATGATTTGCTTCATCACCGTGCGATCGACGCCGGGGGTGGTGATGAAGATGCCGACGCGATAGACGGCGAGCAGCGCCAGCGAGAACAGAATGCGGCGCCGGAGCTCCGGGATCTTTGCGATGTTGGCGATGCTCGACGCCACGCGGTGCTACTCCTTGGCGGGAAGCTGCGGGATGATCTCGGCCGCTCCGCCGGCTTTGTGCAGCTTCTCTTTAGCAGACTCCGAGAAGTAATGCGCGTGCACGTGAAGCTTCTTCCCGAATTCGCCGTCGCCGAGGATCTTCACCAGCGTCGCCGAGCGCGGAACCAGGCCCTTGTCCTTGAGCGCCTCGACGTCGACCTTGCCGTGCTCGAAGCGCAGCGCGAGATCGCCGAGGTTCACGGCGAAGATTTCCTTCTTGAAGCGCGCGTTGGTGAAGCCGCGCTTCGGCAGCCGGCGCGACATCGCCGTCTGGCCGCCTTCGAAGCCGGGCTTCGGGATGCCGTGGTGGCCGGTGCGCGCCTTCTGGCCCTTCTGGCCCTTGCCGGCGGTCTTGTGCAAGCCCGAGCCGTGGCCGCGTCCGAGGCGCTTCTTGGTTTTCGTGGCGCCCTTGTTCGGCGACAGCGTATGCAGCGTCGTTCCCATGTTTACTCCGCGGCCTCGACCTTCACCAGGTGCGAGACTTTGCGAATCATGCCGCGAATGGCGGCGGTGTCGACGAGCACGACCGACTTGTTCATCTTCGTCAGTCCGAGCCCGCGAATCGTCTGCTTCTGATCGGCCGGGCGGTTGATGCCCGAGCGAATGAGCGTGACCTTGAGCTTGATGGCCATTTTCTTTTTCCTGCGCTTTACGCCTGGAGCGACTCGAGCGTCTTGCCGCGCGAGCGCACCGCCTCTTCCGCCGAGCGCAGCTGCTGCAGCGCGTGGACGGTGGCGTGGATGACGTTGTGCGGGTTCGAGGTGCCGATGCACTTGGTGAGGATGTCCTGCACGCCCGCCACCTCGAGCACGTTGCGGACCGCGCCGCCCGCGATCACGCCGGTTCCCGCCGACGCCGGCTTGAGCATCACCTGCCCCGCGCCGAACTTGCCCATCACCTCGTGCGGGATGGTGCCCTTGTCGAGCGGGATCTTGAACAGGTTCTTCTTCGCCTGCTCGGTGCCCTTGCGGATCGCTTCGGGCACTTCGTTGGCCTTGCCCAGGCCGCAGCCGACGTAGCCGTGCTGATCGCCGACGACGACCAGCGCCGAGAAGCTGAACCGCCGGCCGCCCTTGACGACCTTGGCGACGCGGTTGATGTACACCACGCGGTCCACCAGCTCGCCGACATCATTCATGTTGATCGCCATGCGCTGTAGCTCCTAGAACTTCAAGCCGGCTTCACGCGCGGCGTCGGCGAGCGCCTGCACGCGCCCGTGATAGATGTACCCGTTGCGGTCGAAGACCACCTTGTCGATGCCCTTCGCCTTCAGCTTGGCGGCGATCGCGGCGCCCACCTTCTTCGCCTCGTCGCTCTTCTTGAGACCCTCGAGCTCCTTGGCCAGGGCCTCGTCGAGCGTCGAGACGGTCGCGATGGTGGTGCGCGCGTCGTCGTCGATCACCTGCGCGTAGATGTGCTTGGTCGAGCGGAACACCGAAAGGCGCGGCCGCTCGGAGGTGCCGTGCACCTTCTTGCGAATCGACGCCTTGCGACGCTGGCGCTTCTCTTCCTTCTGCTTGCTCATGATGGTTCCCTTTACGCCGCGCCGGTCTTGCCGACCTTACGCTTGATGTGCTCCTCGACGTACTTGATGCCTTTGCCCTTGTAGGGCTCGGGCGGGCGAATCTCGCGGATCTTCGACGCGGTCTCGCCGAGCATCTCTTTGTCGATGCCCATCAGGATCACGATGTTCTTGTCGACCTTCGCCGAGACGCCCTTGGGCAGCTCGAACACCACCGGGTGCGAGAAGCCGAGCGCCATGTTGAGCTTCTGGCCGGCG
>DASREC010000248.1:0-13144 GCA_035652295.1 Polyangia bacterium | reverse complement strand
ACGCGGCGCTGCGTCGGCATGGCGTTCGCGCTCTACGAGATGAAGATCGTGCTGGCGCAGGTGCTGCTCGGCGCGCGGCTGACGCTCGACGGGCCGGTGCGCATCGTGCGCCGCTCGATCACGCTCGCGCCGTCGGGCGGGACGCGCGTGCGCTTCGAGGGGCGGCGCGCGCCGGGGAGCGCCGCGGACGCGCGCGCATGAAAGGCGGCGGCCGCGAAGACGGCGACGACGGCGCGCGGCTGGCGAAGCTGGTCGAAGAGCTGAGCTCGGACGCGCGCTACGCGATCGGCGGCAAGCGCTTTCGCGGGCGCGTGACTCGCGGCGACGCGGCCGCCATCGCCCGCGCGCTCGCCGACGAGGTCGACGCCGGCACCGCCGCGCGAGCCGACGCCGCGCGCGCGCAGGGCTTCACCATCGCGTGCGAGAGCGGCTGCAACGCATGCTGCGAAGTCCTGGTGCTGGTCTACGATCCCGAGGCGGTGGCGATCGCGCACTGGCTGCGCGAGCCGGCCAACGCCGAGGCGCGCGACGCGTTCCTCGCCGCGTTCGGCGCGTGGCGCGAAAAAGTCGGCGACGCGCCCGAGCGGCTCACCGAGCTGTTCATGAAGGGCGAGACCGCCGCCTACGACGCGCTCCACCTCGAGGCGTGGCGCGCGCGCGTGATGTGCGCCTTCAACCGCGACGGGCGCTGCGCGATCTACCCGGTGCGGCCGATCGGCTGCCGCAACGCGCACGCGCTCGACACCGCCGATCGCTGCGTCGCCGATCGCGCGCCCGCCGCCGCGCTCGCGTTCGTGCCGCTCGACAACCTGGTCAATCGCGCGACGCACCTCCTGCGCGCGGCGCACAACGCGATGAGCGAGCGGCGCCACGGCATCGAGTCGGTGTGCGTGGCCGTGCACCGCCTCTTGCAAAAGCGCTGATCACTCCGCCGGCGCGCCGCACGCGTAGCCGAGCGCGATCACCGCGTCGGTGCCGTCGAGCCCGAGCCAGCGCTTGACCGCGTCGTCGTGCAGCCCGCCGGTCTCGACGCCGGCCAGCCCCGCGTGCGCGAGCCGCAGCGCCAGCGCGTGCGCGTGGTAGCCGCACTCCATCAGCAAGAAGCGTCCGCCGCGCTCGCCGTAGCGCGCGCACACGCGGCCGGGAAATCCGGCGAAGACGAACAGCGCGGCCGGCGCGCGCTCGAGACCCGGCAGCCCGAACGCGAACGCCGCGTCGGCGAACGAAGGCGCCGCCGCCGCTCGCGCGAGCGCGTGCGCGTCGCCGTTGTAATAGACGATCTGCCCGTCGAGCGGCCCCTCGACGCGATAGAGGAACGCGAACACCTCGACGGGATATTTGCCGCCCGCCGACGCGATCAGCCGCCCGCCGTCGCGCCGGCGAAACGCGGCGAACAGCCCGCCGAGTTCCCGCAGCGTGAGCGCGCGCGGCGAGAACGCGCGGCCCGAGCGGCGGCGCTCCATCACGCGCTGGAGCGCGTCGTCGGGACGTTCGAGCGCCACGTCCGCGCCCGGGTAGAAGAGCTGCGCCACGCGGCCGGCGGTGCGCGCGTCCTCGTCGAGCCGCTCGGCGAAGCGCTCGGCGGTGCGCGCGTTGAGCTTGGAGTTCTCCCAGAACAGCGAGAACAGCGGCGCGTCGTCGAATGGGCGTTTCATGCGGTTTCAGCCGAGCGGATGCGGCAGCGGGTTGGGGAAGCGCGCGTGGCTCTCGAGCGCGGGCCAGCGCCAGCGCACGTCGCGCGTGCGGCCGCCGAGGAACGGCGCCTGCTCGTCGCCGTGCAAGAGCGACAGCTCGGGCGAGAGCGCGCGCACCACGGTGAGGCCGCAGGCGGCGACGTCCGGCAACGTGAGGTCGCGGTAGTAGAGCCGCACGCCCGCCGCGTCGAGCGCGCGCACCAGCGACTGGAGCGCCGCCACCGGTTTCTCGACGGGCGCCGGCGGCGGGAGCGCGCGCGGCGGCGCGACCGCGCCGAGGAGCGGCACGCGCGTCCACTCGTCGGGACGCAGCGTGTAGTAGGCGCCGTGCTGCTGAAAGTCGCGCACCTCCGACGGCGACGCGAAGCGCAGCGCGCGGTGCTCGTTCAAGTAGTAGCCGGCGAACACCGCGCCCTGCAGGAACTCGCAGAACGCCTTCTCGACGGCGCGCGGCCAGTCGGGGCGGCACGCGGCGCCGAGCGAAAAGCGCCGCAAACCGCGCAGCGGCAAATTGCCGCACACCGCCACCACCGGGTGCGGGTTCCACGCTTGCGTCAGGTCGAACGCGCGCACCTCGCCGCCCCGCTCCGCCACCGGCTGCGTGTACGACTCGGGGAGCGCCAGCTCCCGGCCGGGCAGCGCGTTCAGCCAGTACGCGGCGAACGCGTCGCGCTCGAGCAGCTCCTCGACGGCGCTCAGCAGCGCCCACCACGGATCGGGCGCGGCGGCGAGGCCGGTCGACGTCGACGGCAGCGTCGCCGGATCGACGCGCGTGCCGAGGCCGACCAGCTCCTGCGGCGCCCACGCCTCGTGGTTGTCGGCGAGCGAGAACACCGGCGCGTAGCGCGCGCTCGCGCCGGCGCGCGGCCAGGCGAAATCTTTCGCGCGCAACTGCTCGTCGGAGAACAGCGCGAACTCTTCCGCGCCGAGGACGCGGCGGCCGGCGAGCTCGCTGCGCGCGGCGAGCGGCATGCGCGCGAGCGACGCCGAGTAGCGCTCGAGCGCCTCGGCGATCGCGGCGGCGCGCGCGCCCTCCCGCGTGCGCGCGAACCCGCCCGACGAGCTCTCGCGCGTCGACGCGGTGTCGCCGTCGATGAACGCGTTGTGAAAGCCGCGCAGCTCGCCGAACGTCGGCGTCACGTCCTCGACGGGTGGCACGATCCCGTGGCGGAACCCGCACGCGAGCGCCAGCCGATGCGCCGCCAGCGTCGTCACTTCAGGATGGCGAACGCCCAGACGAACGCCTCGATCACCGTCATCACCGGAATGCCGAGCAGGAGCACCGCGAACACCCAGCCGCGCAGCCCCGCCTTGTGCCGCAGGAGAAACAGCCCGCCGACGTAGAGCGCGATCATCATCGTGAACGCCACCGCCGGCGAGATCTCGAACAGCGGGATCGGCAGGATGATCGACAGCGGCAGGAGGAAGAAGCCGAGCACCTTCCAGCGCGTCTTCGGGATCGTGCGCACGTTCGGCACCGGCACGTCGGGGCCCGACGGGCGGAACACCGACTCGGCGGGCCCGGGCGCCTCGACCTCGAGCGCGCCGACCGCCCGCGGCTTGAACCCCTTGCCGACCGAGCGCGCGGTCAGCACCGACGCGCCGACCATGGTGGCGAGGCAGCAGCAGCAGCAACAGCAGCAGCCTTCGCTCTTGGGGGCGGCGGCGCTCGGGCGCGTGCGCGGATCGTCGAACTGCTGCACCAGGCGGATCATGGGTTCACCATCCACGGTAGAGCGAACGAGCCGGCGCCGTACGGCGTCTCCGGCGGAAAGCAGAACGGGCACCACGGCAGCCGGTGCACGCGCTCGGCGCGCGTCTCCAGCGACGGCAAATTGAAGGCGACCGCGCGCTCGACCAGCGCCGGGCAGCTCCCGGTTGCGGCAAATTGCCGCAGCTGCTCGACCACCAGCGCGGCAATGAGCGGCGCGTGGGCGGCGGCGAGCGGCGCGCGCGGCGGCTCGGGATCGCCCCACACGTGGCGGATGCGCCCGCCGTAGCAGCCGAGGCACGCGGTCTCGCCCGGCCACACCAGCGGCCCGAGCGACAGCGTGTGGTGATACGCCACGTCGACGAACAGGTGCGGCGCGCGGACCGCGCGGTAGTCGCCGAGCGCGTCGAGCAGCGTGCCGCCGGCGCGGAACCAGGCGATGAGATCCGGATCCTCGTCGCTGCGCTGGAGGCCGCCGGCTTCGCGCGCCAGCTCGCCGATCAAACGTTCGAGCGCCGCGTGCTCCGCGCCGAGGCCGCGCACGGCGTAGCGCAAGGTGCCGCCCGGCGCGCGCGCGACTTTCAAGAGCACGCCGAGCTGCGCCAGCTTCTCGAGCATCGGCCGAAGCTCGCCGCCCGCGAGCGCATCGAGCGTGCCGGCGCGCCACGCCTCGACCAGCCGCCGCGCCTGGGCGCCGTCGAGCTCGTCGAGCAGGTACAGCTCGTCGGCGCCCGCGCTGGCGATCGCGCGATCGTCCTCGTAGAGCAGCGTCCAGTTGGGGCTCGGCCGATACATCGGTGCTCGTTCAGCTACTCACATTCGCGTCGCAAAATCAAAACGCCCGCTATAGTCCGCGCGTGCGGCGCGAACGGCTGGGCTCGGTCGATCTCCTGCGCGGCGCCGTCATGGTGCTGATGGCGCTCGATCACACGCGCGACTTCTTCTCGAACGCGGGCGTCGATCCGACCAACCTCGAGCAGGCGCCGGCGGCGCTGTTCCTCACGCGCTGGGTGACGCACTTCTGCGCGCCGGTGTTCGTGCTGCTCGCCGGCACCGGCGCGTACCTCTCGCACCGCCCCAAGCGCGATCTGCAGACGTTCCTGATCACGCGCGGGCTGTGGCTGGTCGTGCTCGAGGTGACGGTGGTGAGCTTCGCGTGGTCGTTCAATCCGCGCTGGCCGTTCACCATGCTCCAGGTCATCTGGGCGATCGGCTGGTGCATGGTCGGGCTGGCGCTGCTCGTCGAGCTGCCGGCCGCGGCGGTGGGCGCGCTCGGCGCGGCGATCATCTTCGCGCACAACCTCACCGACGGCGTGCGCGGCGGTTGGCTCTGGTCGGTCGCGCACCGGCCGCAAGTGTTCGAGCCGCTCGCCGGACACCGCGTGCGCGTGCCGTATCCGCTCCTGCCGTGGCTCGGCGTGATGGCGGCGGGCTACGGGCTCGGCGTGATCCTCGAGCGCGCCGATCGCCGCCGCTGGCTGTACGCGATCGGCGGCGCGCTCGTCGCCATCTTCGTCGCTCTGCGTCTACTCGGTGGATATGGCGATCCGCACGCGTTTACCGCACCCGCGCTCGACTTCTTGAACTGCACGAAATATCCGCCGTCGCTCGAGTACCTGGCGATGACGCTCGGCCCGGCGCTGATCGCGCTGGCCGCGCTCGACGGCCGCGCGGGCGGGCCGCTCGCGATCTTCGGCCGCGTGCCGCTGTTCTACTACGTCGCGCACCTCTACTTGATCCACGGCGCGCGCCTGGCGGTGTTCGCCGTCGAAAAAGCGCTCGGCCGCGCGCCGTCGCACGGCTGGAGCCTGCCGGTGGTCTACGCGGTGTGGCTGGCGGTGGTCGCCGCGCTGTACGTTCCCTGCCGCTGGTTCGCCGCGCTCAAGGCGCGCCGCCGCGATCTCGCGTGGCTCAGCTACCTGTGATCTACGGAATGGTGTAGTCGCCGACTTTGACCGACCACATGCCGATGTGATTCTTCGTCGTCGTGTCCTGGAACGGGAACCACACGGCGGGCGCGGAGGGATCGGCGCCGCCGATGTCCATGGTCGCGGGCTGCACCGCGGCGATCCAGATCTGGTGGTGCGCGTTCGCGCCGGCGAGCACGTTGCCGTACGGGCGCGTCGACGTGAACGACAGCCACAGATATTCGCCGTCGGACTTCGGGCCCCACTTGGGCCACGAGTTGGTGCGCATCGGGCCGCCGTTCGCCGCGGTGAGCGGGAAGCCCTGCCCGCCCGTCGACGACACCAGCCACACCTCGGCCGACGGGTTGTCGTAGGAGAGCCCCGAGCCGTCCTTGCCGTTGCACGCCATGTTGGCCACCGACCAGCTCGACTTGGTGGTGCCGTCGGCGCGCGAGAACGCGATGTACTTTCCGTCGGGCGAGTACGACGGGTAGTAGAAGTTCTCGCCGCTCGTCGGCGCGAGCAGCACCTGCTCGTTCGAGAACGTGCCGTTCGAGACGTCCATCGTCACCAGCGAGCCGCCGTAGACGAAGATCGAATCCTGGCCGAACGGCAGGACGCCCGGCGAGCACAGCGAGCTCGGGCGCACGAACACCACGTGCGCGCCGTCGGGCGACCAGTCGGGATAGAGCGCGGCCGAGCTGGTGGTCACCGTCGAGATCTGCGCGCCGGTCGTGCCGTCGCGCAGCGTGAGCTTGCCTTGATACGACGTGAGCAGCTTCGAGCCGTCGGGGTTGAACGTGGCCTGCGCGACCGGCGTCGAGGCGGCGGCCTGCTGCATGGTCGGGTTGGACGCGTCGACGCTGCCGAGCGACAGCGCGCCGCCGACGCCGCCGAAGTCGAGGAAGTCGAACGCGAGCCGCGTGCCGTCGCGCGTGAGCGTGTGGCAGCCGACGCAGCGCCCGCCGTCGTTCGACTTGTTGAGGTACTTGTCGGGAGCCTGCGCGCCGACCTCGAGGCGCTCGAGCGTGCCGTCGCCCGAGATTTGATCGCCGGTGGTGGCGAAGTAGAACAGCGCGCCGGTGGCGTCGTCGTGCGAGACCGAGAGCGGCTGCGGCGCCGAGCCGACCGCGTTCGAGATCTTGCCGCTCGCGTCGGCGGTGCCGCCGTCGACGGTGAGGGTGACGGTGTGGCCGGACGCGCGATCCATCAGCCACTGCCAATCGGTGGCGGTCGGGATCCAGTCGGCCTTCGGAACGTAGCCGCGCAGGCGATCGCCGGTGGTCACCGCGTAGGTCACGCGATAGACGGTCGCGCCGCCGACCGCGTTCCACTGCACGTCGATGGGCGCGAGGTCGTGCGGCAAGATGACGCCCGACTGCGGATACACCACGCTGAGCGCGCCCGCCTGCGGCGTCGCCGAATCGAACCCGCCGACGACGCCCATCGGCAGCGACGGGTCGACGATGTCGTGCGTCTCGGGCGGCCCCGGCATGAAGGGCCCGCCGCCGTCGTGGCCGGGATTGGATCCACCGTCGTGATTGCCGGTCCGCGCGGGCGAGGAGCTGCACGCGGCGGCGAACAGGAGCAGCCACACCGACGTTCGCATGCGCTGTGTGTGCTTCGACCCAGGCGAAGGGGCCACGCGTGCCTATTAATGAGAGGTGCCCACGGTCGTCACCAACATCCCCGCGCGGCTCGATCGGCTGCCGTGGGCGCGCTGGCACTGGCGCGTGGTGATCGCGCTCGGCGTCACCTGGATCCTCGACGGGCTCGAGGTCACGCTGGTGGGATCGATCGGGCGCGTGCTGGAGGAGCCGGCCACGCTCGGGCTCACGTCGACCGAGGTCGGGCTCTCGGCGACGGCGTATCTGCTCGGCGCGATCGGCGGCGCGATCGGCTTCGGCTGGCTCACCGATCGGCTCGGGCGCAAGAAGCTGTTCCTGGTCACGCTCGGCGTCTACCTGGCGTCGACCGCGCTCACCGCCGCGTCGTGGAGCTTCGCCTCGTTCGCGTTCTTTCGCCTGCTGACCGGCGCCGGCATCGGCGGCGAAGGCGCGGCGATGAGCTCGGCGATCGACGAGCTCCTGCCGGCGCGCGTGCGCGGCTTCGTGGCGCTCACGCTCAACGGCAGCTACTGGATCGGCGCCGCGCTCGGCGCGCTGGTGAGCGCGGTGGTGCTCTCGCCGCACATGCTCGGCCACGCGCTCGGCTGGCGCTTCGCGTTCGCGCTCGGCGCGCTGCTCGGCTTCGGCATCCTCTTGGTGCGGCGCTACCTGCCCGAGAGCCCGCGCTGGCTTTTAGTGCACGGCCGCGCCGACGAGGCGGAGGCGGTGACGCGGATGATCGAGCGCGACGTGCTCGGCGCGCGCGCCGACGAATGGCCCGCGCCCGAGCGCACGCTGCGCATCGTCGCGCGCCCGCGCATCGGGCTCGGCGAGATCGCGCGCACGCTCTTGCGCGACTACCGCGGCCGCACGCTCTACGGCCTGGCGCTGATGGTCTCGCAGGCGTTCTTCTACAACGCCATCTTCTTCACCTACTCGCTCATCCTCGGCGCGTTCTACGGCGTTCCAGCCGAGCGGATCGGCTATTACGTGCTGCCCTTCGCCGCGGGAAATTTTCTCGGGCCGCTGCTGCTCGGGCGCTTGTTCGACTCGGTCGGGCGGCGGCCGATGATCGCCGGCACCTACGCCGCGTCGGCGATCCTGCTCGCGGCGACCGGCTGGCTGTTCCAGCGCGGCGCGCTCGACGCGCTCACGCAGACGATGCTGTGGTCGGCGATCTTCTTCATCGCGTCGGCGGCGGCCAGCTCGGCGTACCTCACGGTGAGCGAGGTGTTCCCGCTCGAGATCCGCGCGCTGTGCATCGCGCTGTTCTACGCCGTCGGCACCGGCGTGGGCGGGCTGCTGGCGCCGACGATCTTCGGCGCGCTGATCGAGACCGGCGATCGCCGCTCGGTGTACTACGGCTACCTGTTCGGCGCGGCGCTGATGCTGGCCGCGTCGCTGGTGGCGTGGCGCTGGGGCGTGAGCGCCGAGCGCCGCTCGCTCGAGGACGTGGCCGCGCCGCTCTCGTCAGCGCCCGAGATACCACGGCGTGTTGATCACGACGATGCTCGGCCGCCCCTTCAGTAGCAAGAGCCCCTTGATGAGCGTCGCGCGCTGGTTGTGCAGCCAGTAGTGATACCAGCGGTGCTCGACGAGCTGCGGCACCACCACCGCCACCACGCGGCCCGGGTGCGCGTCGGCGAGCGCGAACACGTAGTCGAGCAGCGGGCCGGTGGTCTCGCGAAAGCTCGACGGCACCACGTCGAGCTTGGGCGGCGTCACGCCCGCGCGGCGCGCCGGCTCCTCGACCAGCGCGCGCCAGCGCGAGGCGAGCAGCTCGATCCCCGGATCGTCGCTGCGCACCTGCACCGCGCGCACGTCGGGCGAGAGCTTGAGCGCGAAGCGCAGCGCCTTCTGCGTCACGCGGCTCCAGCCGCGCAGCGGCACCACCACGATCGGCTGCGCGTCGAGGCCGGCGAGGTCGAGCGGCTCGTCGGTGGCGATCTCGCGCGCGATGGCGGCGTAGTGCGCGCGCACGCGGCTGAAGAGGAGCAGCACCAGGCCGAGCACCAGCGCGGTGATCCACGCGCCCTCGAAAAATTTCGCCACCAGCACCACCGCGACCGTCGCGCACGTGGCGATCGCGCCGACGGCGTTCACCACCAGCGACTTGCGCCAGTGGCGCCCGCGCTCGCGCCACCAGTGCATCACCATCCCCGCCTGCGAGAGCGTGAACGCGAGGAACGCGCCGACGGCGAACAGCGGGATCAGCCGATCGGTGATGCCGCGAAAGACGATCAAGAGCGCGCCCGCGACCAGCGCCAGCGCGACGATGCCGTGCGAGAACACGAGGCGCCGCCCGCGGTGCGCGAACGCCTCGGGCAGATATTGATCGATCGCCAGCAGGCGGCACAGCCGCGGAAAGTCGGCGAAGCTGGTGTTGGCCGAGAGCGCCAGCACCGCGAACACCGACGCGATGCTCACCGAGTAGAACCAGCCGCGCCCCGCCGCCGCCGCGATCAGCTGCGACAGCACGCTCTCGTAGCCGGGCGATCCCGGCACGGTGGCGCCGACGTGCAGCGCCGGCGCGAGGTACGCGATCCCGCCGAGCAGCACGATCAGGATGGCGATGATGATGGTGAGCGTGCGGCGCGCGTGCTCGACGGGCGGCGGGCGAAACAGCGGCACGCCGTTCGACACCGCCTCGACGCCGGTCATGGCCGTGCAGCCCGAGCCGAACGCGCGCACCAGGATCCACGCGGTCACCGGCGCGCGCGCGGGCGGCACGTGCGGCGGCGGCACGACCGCGTGCGCGCCGGCGAACAGCACGCGGCCGGCGCCGAGCGCGAGCGCGATCGCGAGGCAGCCGACGAACAGGTACGTCGGCGCCAGGAACGCGAGGCCCGCCTCCCGCACGCCGCGCAGGTTGATGATCGTGAGCAGCGCGAGCAGCGCCAGGCACAAGGGCAGCGTGTGCGGCAGGAGCGACGGCACCGCCGAGACGATCGCCCCCACGCCCGCCGAGATGCCGACCGCGACGTTGAGGATGTAGTCGAGCGCCAGCGCCGCGGCGGCGACCAGCCCCATGCGCGGGCCGAGGTTCGCGCGCGCGACGGTGTACGAGCCGCCGCCGCCCGGATACGCGGCGATCGTCTGGCGATACGAAACATAGACCAGCGCGAGCAGCACGATGATCGTGACGGTGAGCGGCGCGAGGTACGCGAGGCCGAGCGCGCCGAGCGGCAGCAGCTGCGTCAGCGCCGCCTCGGGGCCGTACGCCGCCGACGCCAGCGCGTCGAGGCCGAGCAGCGGCACGCCCGCCAGCGAGCCGATGCGCTCGCGCGCCTGCTCGCGGTTGGCGAGCGGGCGGCCGAAGAGCAGATCGCCGAGCGAGCGACGCGGGTCCATCGCTCGCTTCCGGAGTTGCAGCCGATGTGCCGCGTCGCTACGGGATGCAGCTGCCGGCGGTGACCATCACGCCCTCGACCTCGATGGTCACCTGCGTGCACGTGAGCGGCTTGCCGTTGTTCGGGCAGTCGACGGTGAGGAAGCAGCCGCGGAAGCACGTGCCGTTCGAGCCACAGAATCCAGTGCGGCACTGCTTGCCGCTGGTGCACGCCTGGCCGGGCAGCCCGGGGCCGACGTGCTGCGCGCAGGTCCACGACACGCTCTTGTCCATCGGATCGACGAACGGCTGGCACGAGAGATCGGTGGTGATGGCGGTGCAGTTGCTCTCGAGCGGCATGCCCTGGTTTTGATCGCAGGGGTCGCCTTCGCCGTTCGAGCCTTGCGGCGGCGGCGCGCAGTAGCCGGTGTCGCAGACCGACGCCGTCGGGCACGCGCGATCGACCACCACCTGGCCGCCGGCGCAGACCTCGGACGCTTGCACCGGCGAGCTCACGCACGAGCGCGTGCCGCCTGTGCACAGCGAGGTGAGATCGGGCTGGCCGCCGCTCGCGAGATCGACGTGGCCGCCGCTTCCGCCGTCGTGGCCGAGCACGCTGCCGTCGGGGAAGGTGATGCCGCCGCCGTCGGCGCCGTCGCCGACGTAGCTCGGATTGGCGACGGTGCACGCGCACAGCAGGAGTCCCAACGCCGCCGGCCCGCGATACTTCATGCGGACGGAGTACCATGGACGGCGCGTCGCGGTGAAGCACGATCGCGCGCGGCGCGAGGCGCTCTCTTGACGATCGGCGACGGGACATGCTACGCGCGCGCGGCCCGGTGGCACGACCAGCTCGTGCGGATGGCGGCGCTCGCCTTCGCGGCGGGCGCGCTGGCGGCGTGCGGCGGCGCGGCTCGCGCGACGGTCGCCGGCGCCACCCGCTGCGGCGGCGCTACCGGCGTCGCGTGCTCGGCCGGGCAGGTGTGCGCGCGCGATCCGGCGGTCCCGTGCCCGACGGGAATCGACTGCGCCGGCGTGTGCGCCGACGCGCCCGATCTCGCCGCCGCCGATCTCGCCGCCGGCGACGGGCTGCCCGCGTTCGCCGCCTGCACCGAGAATCGCGCGTGCGCGAGCGGCGTGTGCTGCTTCTCGTGGACCGGCGTCGGGCCGAGCTGCTCCGACGACTGCCCGCCCGCGACCGCCGGCCCGCTGTGCAGCGACTCGCGCGACTGCCTGCTCAGCACGCAGGCGTGCTGCCCGACCGGCCTCACCGGCGTGAGCGCGTGCGCCCCCGGCTACGTCCCCGGCTGCCGGAAATTTTGCGACACCGACGCCGACTGTCCCGGCGCCCGCTGCCTCACCGGCAGCTGCGAGCAGGGCTAGCCCGGCGCGCTGGCGTCGCCGGGTGAAACGCGCGAGACTGAGCGCGTGGCCTCGAAGCCTCGCTATCGCTGGACCACTCCCGCCGAGGCCGCGCGCGACGAAGGACGCTATTGGCGCAGCGTCTCCGTCGAGGAGCGGGTCTCGGCGGTCGAGCTGATCCGCGGTTCCTGATCGTGGGCGCGCACGCGCTGGCGGCGAACGGCCGGCCGCGCGCGACCCAGGATCTCAACGTGCTCGTCGATCCCACGCCGGCAAACGCAAAAAAACTGGGCGCAGCGCTCGCTGACTTCGGCTATCCCGCGCTGGCCCGCGAATGGAAGCGCTTCAGCGAGCCTGACCGCATGGCCACGCCGGCCGCGAGCCGTTGCGCGTCGACATCATGACCACCATCAGCGGCGTCGGCTTTCGCGAGGCGTGGAAGGGGCGGCGCGTTGCTCGAAGAGACCGACGAGCGCTGAGGCGCGCTCAGGCGAGGCGGGCTAGGATGGCGGCGCCCATTTCGCGCGTCGTCAGGCGGCCGCCGAGATCGGCGGTGCGCAGGCCGTCGAGGATGGCGCGATCGACGGCGCGCTCGACGGCGTCGGCTTCGGCGGCGAGACCGAGCGAGTGGCGCAGGAGCAGCGCGGCCGAGAGGATGGTGCCGAGCGGGTTGGCCACGCCGCGGCCGGCGAGGTCGGGCGCCGAGCCGTGGATCGGCTCGTACAGCCCGCGCGGGCCGTCGCCCAGCGACGCCGACGGCAAGAGGCCGAGCGAGCCGGCGAGCGCCGCGGCCTCGTCGGTGAGGATGTCGCCGAACAGGTTCTCGGTGACGATCACGTCGAAGCTCGCGGCGTGCGTGAGCAGGCGCATGGCGCACGAATCGACCAGCTGATGCTCGAGCGTCACGCCGGGGAACTCGGCGGCGGCGGCGATCGCCACTTCGCGCCACAGCCGCGACGACTCGAGCACGTTGGCCTTGTCGACCGAGGTGACGCGCTTGCGGCGTTTTGCCGCAAGCTGGAACGCCAGGCGCACCACGCGGCGGATCTCGCCGTCGGTGTACTCGAGCGTGTCGACCACGCGCGTGCCGCCGCCCCCTCCGATGATCGGCTCGCGGCCGCGCGGCCGGCCGAAGTAGAGGCCGCCGGTCAGCTCGCGCACGAACAGGAGGTCCACGCCGTCGAGGCGCTCGGGCTTGAGCGGCGACGCGGCGGTGAGCGCCGGGTGCACGCGCACCGGGCGCAGGTTGGCGTAGAGGCCGAGGCCGCGGCGCAGCGCCAGCAGGCCCTGCTCGGGACGCACCTTCGCCGACGGCGAGTCCCAGCTTGGCCCGCCGACGGCGCCGAGCAGCACCGCATCGGCGGCGCGGCACGCGTCGAGCGTGTCGTCGGGCAGCGCCGTGCCGCCGGCGTCGATGGCCGCGCCGCCGATCGGCTTCTCGACGAAGCGGAACTCGTGCCCGCCCGCGCGCGCGACCGCGTCGAGCACCGCGCGCCCCTCGGCCACCACCTCGGGCCCGATGCCGTCGCCGCCGA
>DASREC010000247.1:0-9141 GCA_035652295.1 Polyangia bacterium | reverse complement strand
ACGATGGCGCCGGGCCTCGGCCCCAAGGACGTCGAGAAGACGCTGACCTGGCGGATCGAGAAGTACGTCAGCGCGACCCCGGGCGTCGAGCACGTCGAGAGCGTGTCGCGCAACGGCTTCAGCATCATTTATGTGTGGATGAAATGGGGGACTGATCTCAATGCGGCACAGACGCTGGTGCAGCAGAACGCGGCGTTCGCCATGGCGGCGATTCCCAAGTCGCTCGGCGTATTGCCGCCGTTCGTCTTGCAATACGATCCCTCCAATGCGCCGGTAGTGCAGGTCGTGGTCTCGGGCGGCGGACTGTCGGGTCCGCAGCTCTATGACTATGCGTTCAACTACATTGAACCAGTTCTAGAGGGCATTCCCGGCGTGGCGTCGGCCGCCGTCGACGGCGGGCGCATGCGGCAGATCAACGTCGTCGTGGATCCGGTCAAGGCGCAAGCGCGCCGCGTGACGTCTCAGGACATTGCCGCGGCGGTGGCTCAGTCCAATGCGCTATTGCCTTCAGGCGAGTTCATTACGCCCATGTTCGACGCCAATGTTTATACCAATGCGGTTCCGCCGGCGGTAAAGACCATTGGCGAGTCGGTGCTCAAGCGAAACGGCACGCGGCCGGTCTTGATCCGCGACGTGGCGCGCGTCGAGGACTCGGGGACGCCCGAGACGCAGGCGGTGGCGGTCAACGGCGAGGACGCGGTGGCGCTCAACGTGCTGCGCATTCCCGGCGGCAACACCATCGAGATCGTCGACGCGGTCAAGCACGCCGTCGAGCACGTCGCCAACCTCCCGCCGGGCGTCAAGGTCGAGGCGCACTTCGATCAGTCCACGTTTGTACGCACCGCCTATCACGGTCTCAAACAAGAAGTCGTTCAGGCGTTAATCCTCATTTCACTGGTCATTCTATTGTTCCTCCAAAGCATCCGCGGCACGTTGATTGTCGCCGTCGCGATTCCACTGTCGTTCGCCATCACGCTCATCGTCCTCTATTCGCAAGGTCACACGCTGAACGCCTTTACGCTCGGCGGACTGACGCTGGCCATGGGCCGCCTCGTCGACGACGCGGTGGTTGTCTTGGAATCGATCCACCGCCACCAGCGACAAGGCATGTCGACCGCACAGGCCGCGTTGCACGGCACCAATGCAGTGGCTTTGCCGGTGCTCGCTTCGACCCTGACCACCATGGCCGTTTTATTGCCGGTGGTGTTGTTGGCTGGTTTGGCCAAAAAACTCTTTGTGCCTTTGGCGCTGACCGTCGCAGTCGCGATGATCGCCTCGTACTTCGTCTCGATGTGCGTCACGCCGGTCGCCTGTCAGTACTTCTTGGGACACCTCAATCCCAAAGGCTTCTGGAAGAAGATTGAGCACAGCATTGACAGCCTGGCGGGCGGCTATGCAAAGACGCTGCGGCGCGTGCTTCCGCTGCGCGCGACCATTCTCACCGGCGCGGTGGTGCTGGTCATCGTCTCGGGTGTCGTCGCCACGCGGCTGCCGTCGACGTTCTTCCCCGACACCGACGAGGCGATGGAGACGATTTATGTCCGTTTTACGCCGGGCACCTCCATAGAACAGTCGGCAGAGCTCATCAGTCGAATGGGTAAAGCACTGTCCAAAGAGCTGCCGCCCGGCTCGGTGGAGATGGTGCTCTCCAACATCGGCTCGCCGGCGAACGCGCGCGCGATCATCACCAGTCCCAATTGGGGACCGCACATGGGCTTCTTGCGCGTGCAGTTCGCCGACGCGGAGAAGCGCAAGCGCTCGCAGCACGAGCTGGCCGATCTGTCGCGCAAAGTGCTCAATAGAGACTTTCCCGGCGTCGATGTATTAGAGGCGCCGGGCGGCCTCGTGGCCAGCGTGTTCTTGAACGGCTACCCGTCGCCGCTGGTGGTCGAGGTGCGCGGCGATCACCTGGAGGCCGTCGACGAGCAGGCGCGCGCGGTCGCCGAGGTGATGCGCACCGTGCCGGGCGTGCGCGACCTGCGCGAGTCGCTGGAGCTGGACTATCCCGAGCTGCACGTCGACATCGATCGCGCGACCGCGGGCATGGTCGGCGTCTCGGCGCGCAACGTCGGCCAGTCGACGCTCGAGGCCACGCTCGGCAACATCAATACGCCGAGCGTCTGGATCGATTCGGCCAATGGTCAGTCCTATTACGTCGTGACCTCGTACGACTCCAAGGTGGTGCGCGATCCCACCGCGCTGGCCACGCTGCCGGTGCTGATCTCCGACGACGGCAAGCCGGTGACGCTGGGCGCGTACACGCAGGTGCGCCGCTCGGCCGGCCCGATCGCCGTCGAGCGCAACAGGCTCGAGCGCGCGGTGCACGTGCTGGCGCAGGTCGAGGGCCGCGACCTCGGCACCGTCGCGCGCGACATCGCGGCGGCGCTCGAGCGCGATCCGCGCACGGCGCACGTCAAGTACGAGTTCGTCGGGCAGGTCGGGCTGATGCAGACGACGTTCGGCGGGCTCGGCGTGGCGCTGGCGCTCGCCGTCATGGTGGTGTTCATGATCATGGCGTCGCAGTTCCGCTCGCTGCGGCTGCCGTTCATCATGCTGTTCACCATTCCGGTTTCGATCGTCGGCATCGTCGCGGCGCTGCTCGCCGCCGGGCAGGGCTTCTCGATCACCGCGCTCATGGGCGTGCTCATGGTCATCGGCATCGCGGTGTCGAACGGCATCCTGCTGGTCGACGACGCCGCGCGCCGGCTCGAGGACGGCGCGTCGCCGGTCGAGTCGATCATCGCCGCGGCGCGCTCGCGCTTCGTGCCGATCGTGATGACCAGCCTGGCGACCGTCATCGGCCTGATCCCGACGGCGTTCGGCCTCGAGGCCGGCACCGAGGCCAATCAGCCGCTGGCGCTCGCGGTCGTCGGCGGCCTCACGTCCTCGACGGTGCTGTCGCTGTTCCTCCTGCCGGTCATCTACCTGATGCTGGCGAGGCGCGGCAAGAGCATCGAGGGGCACCTGGCCGACACCGTCGGAGAAGCGTGACGCGCGGCCGCCGCGTCAGGGCAGCGTGCAGTCCATGAACGTACCCGCGACGTCGTCGCCGGTGCAGCACTCGGCGCCGAGCGGAAAGTGCTGCCCGTCGTCGTTGGCGCGCATCCAGTAGTCGCCCGTCGGAAACGTGCCGGTGAAGCCGGCGCCCGGCGCGCAACCGGTGGTGGTGCACGCGCCCGGCCCGAGCGTGGTCACGGCGATGGTGCAGATCAGCGTCGCCTGCGCGCGATCGAACGCCGGCAGCGGCGGGCCGCCCGACTGCGAGTAGTAGAACGCGGCGACGGTGGAGGCGGCGGCCGAGCCCTGGTTGCAGATGGTGCCGCGAAGCTGCGACGGACACGTGAGCGTGACGCCGCTGGCGACGAAGTCGGCGGTGCCGCAGGCGGGCCCGCAGCCGGCGAGATCGGCGGCGCGCGCGAGATCGGGCGCGGCGGCGGCGTCGGCGGGCGCGCCGAGATCGTCGGGCGCGGCGAGATCGTCGAGCGCCGAGCCCGACGAGCACCCGCACGCGAGCCCCGACACGCACGCGAGCACGATCGATCGCATGGGCGGACTCTAGCCCTTTTTCGCGCGCTTCGGGATCACCCACGCCGGCGCGGCGCGCTCGCCGTAGCGCTCGCGATACGCGGCGGGCGTGAGCCCGGTCAGGCGCACGAACAATTTGCGAAACGCCACCGCGTCGCCGTAACCGACGCGGCCGGCGATCGCCGTCACCGAGTCGTGGCCCGACTCGAGCGCGCGCTTGGCCGCCTCGACGCGCACGCGCTGCGTGTAGTCGCGCGGCGTGTTGCCGGTGGCGTCGTGGAAGCGGCGCACGAACGTGCGGCGGCTCATCGCCACCTTGCGCGCCAGCTCGTCGACGCTCGGCGCGCGCGCCACCTCGCCCTCGATCAGCGCCTGCGCGCGCAGGATCGGCTCGTCGCCGTGCGTCTTCTGCGTCGAGAACATGGCGTACGCGCCCTGCGGCGACTTGTTGGGATCGATGAGGAACATGCGCGACGCCGCGCGCGCGACCTCGGCGCCGAGCAGGCGCTCGACGAGAAACAGCGCCAGGTTGATGAACGACGTGGCGCCGCCGGCGGTGACCACGCGGCCCTGGTCGACCAGGATCGCCTGCGGCGCGAGGCGCAGCCGCGGATGGCGCGCGGCGAGCTGCTCCTGAAACGCCCAGTGCGTGGTGGCGGCGCGCCCGTCGAGCAGCCCGGCCTCGCCGAGCACGAACGCGCCGGTGCACGCGCTCGCCACGTCGGCGCCGGCGCGCCAGGCGCGGCGCAGCCACGGCACCACCGCGCGGTTCAGCTCGAGGTGCTCGACCACGTCGGGATCGAGCGCGGGCACCACCACCACGTCGGCCGATCCGGCGTCGCGCAGCGTGGCGTCGCAGCGCAGCGTGAGGCCGCCGGCGGCGCGCACGGTGCGCTGCGCGCCCGCCGAGATCATCGCCACGTCGACGCGCCGGCCGGCGAGCGCGATCGACTTGCGCAACAGATCCATCAGGCCGACCGGCACCAGCGCAGTGCAATCCTCGAGCGCGAGCACGTGAACGCGGCGCGGGCGGGTCATGGCCCATTCGTACCGCAAGAATGGCCGATTTGCCATCTTCCCGTCGGAGCGGCGCGACGATAAAACCAGCGGCAACCACCGAGGAGCGCATCATGACCAAGAGCAAGAGCCACATTCCGGAAGGACTGCCGGCGGTCATCCCGCAGCTCGTCGTCAAGGACGGGCGCGCGCTGGTCGACTTCGCCGTGCAGGCGTTCGGCGCGCAGCCCGGCCACTTCATGCCCGGCCCCGACGGCAAGGGCATCATGCACGGCATGTTCACCATCGGCGGCGCGGCGATCTTCGTCTCCGACGCGGCCGGCTTCGCGCAGCCGACGAGCGCCAACCTGTTCGTCTACGTGCCCGACGTGGACGCGAGCTTCGCCAAGGCGGTGCAGGCGGGCGCCAAGGTGATCGCGCCGGTGAGCGACATGTTCTGGGGCGATCGCTGGGGCATGCTCGCCGACGCGTGGGGGAACGTCTGGCAGGTCGCGACCAACCGCGAGCAGGTCTCTCCCGAGGAGATGAAGCGGCGCATGGCCGCGGCGCAGAACGCGCGGAAATGAGCGCGCTCGACGGCAAGCTGATCGCGGCGCTCTCGCTGTTCGGCCTGGCGATGGGCCTCGCCACGGTGTTTGTGATCCCGTCGAGCGTCGAGCCGTTCTGCTGGCTGGCGATCTTCGTCGTGTGCGCGTACGTCATCGCGCGCCGCGCGCCGGGCAGGTACTTCCTTCACGGCTTTCTCGTCAGCCTGGTGAACAGCGTCTGGGTCACCGCCGCGCACGTCACCTTCTTCGAGAGCTACCTGGCGCGCCACCCGCAGGAGGCGGCGATGATGACCAGGATGCCGCTCCCCGATTCGCCGCGCGTGATGATGCTGATGACCGGGCCGGTGGTGGGCGTGGTCTCGGGACTGGTGCTCGGGCTGTTCGCGTTCGTCGCGGGAAAGATCACACGGCGACGTAGCGGATGAGCTGGAACGCGACGCCCTGCGGAGACGTGAGCGCGCAGAAGCGGCCGATGCCGGGGATGTCGGTCGGCGGCATGCACGTGGCGGCGCCGAGCTCGGCGGCCTTGCGCGCGGCGGCGTCGACGTCCTCGACGTTGAAGAAGGTCGCCCAGTGCGGCGGCACGTTCATCCCCGGCGGGCACTCGAGCATCCCGCCGACGTAGATCTCGCCGCGCTTGAACGTCGTGTAGCTCATGCCGGGCGGCGTCACCACCTCGGGCTTCCAGCCGAACAGCCCGGCGTAGAACGCCGACGCGCGCGCGACGTCGGTGGTGCGCGACTCGAACCAGCTCGGCGCGCCCGGCAGCCGGTTGTCGACCTCGGTGCCGGCGTGCTGCTTCGATTCCCAGACGTCGAACTGCGCGCCGTTCGGATCGGTGATGACCGCCATGCGTCCCGCGTTCATCACGTCGAACGCCGGCCCCGCCTTGCCGCCGAGCTTCGCCGCCGCCGCGGCCGCTGCGTCGGCGCTCTCCACTTTCACCGACAAGCCGATGAACGCCGGCGTGCCTTCGGGCGTGTTGGGCGCGTGCTGATCCCAGAGCCCGCCGACGTTCTTGCCGCCGACCTGCACCATGTAGCCGTGCAGCCCCGGCACCTCGGTGAACGTCCAGCCGAGCAGCGCGCCGAAGAACTCGCACGCCTCCTTCGGGCGCGGCGTGATCATGTTGAAGAAGCAGAACTCGCCCGGCTTGCGCGAGCCCTTCGCCACCGACGACTTGACGACTTTGCGCAGTGCCTTCTCGGTTTCCATTTCCATGATCTTCTCCTTTACTTCATTTCGCGGCGAGGAGCGCGCGCACCCGCGGGTCGCGCAGGTACAGCCCCAGCCAGATTACGACGCCGAAGACGATCGGCATCCAGAACGGCTCGCCCAGCCGCACGTGCGTCGCCACCGCGCCGCCGAGGTAGGCGGTGAGCAGCCCCGCGCCGAGCGGCGCCGTGCGCGGGAACAGGTAGAGCAGCACGCTCGCCAGCTCGACGACGCCGAGCGGCAGCACCACGCCCGGCGAGTAGCCGACGCGCGCGGTGCCCTCGATGGCGACGCGCGCCTGCGCCAGCTTCATGGCGCAGTCGAGCAGCAGGAAGGCGGACGTGAGCCCGCTGAGCACGCGCCCGGTCCAGAGGTTGAGCTTCGAGACGGGTTGGAGGTGAGCGATGTTTTCCATGCCCCGAGGACGAACGAAGCGGCGCCGCTCCGACATCCCGAACAACTTTTTTTTTCGTGTCGGCTGCGGCGATACTCGTTCGTCCTAGGTAAAGGAGAGGTCATCCATGTTGTACGCGATCCTCTGTTACGACTCCGAAGACCTGGTCGAGTCCTGGACCAAAGAGCAGGACGCGCAGGTGATCGCCAAGCTCGACGTGGTCAAGCAGAAGCTCGAGCGCGAAGGCCGCCTCGGCCCGACGGTGCGCCTGCTACCGACCACCGCCGCGACCACCGTGCGCAAAGGCAAGGAGCCGATCGTGCTCGACGGGCCGTTCGCCGAGACCAAGGAGCAGCTGCTCGGCTTCTACATCGTCGAGTGCGCGTCGCTCGAGCAGGCGATCGAGACGGCAAAGGATCTCGGCCGCGCGTCGAGCTCGCAGGGCGCGTACGAGATCCGGCCGCTGCGGCTGTTTCACGCGGGCGGGCTCGCGACGTGAACGAGGTCGCCTCCATCGACGCGGCGCTCGTCGGCGCGCGCCCGCAGGCGGTCGGCGCGCTCCTGCGCCACTTCCGCGATCTCGAGACGGCGGAGGAGGCGTTTCAGGAGGCGTGCCTGCGCGCGCTGCAGTCGTGGCCGTCGAACGGGCCGCCGCGCGATCCGGCGGCGTGGCTGATCTTCGTCGGCAAGAACGCGGCGCTCGATCGCCTGCGGCGCGACCGCAAGCAGCAGCCGCTCCCCGACGACGACGTGCCGGTCGAGCTCAGCGACGCCGAGGCGGAGCTGGCCGCCGATCTCGACGACGCACACTACCGCGACGACATCCTGCGGCTGCTGTTCATCTGCTGCCACCCCGAGCTGCCGGCGACGCAGCAGATCGCGCTGGCGCTGCGCATCGTCAGCGGCCTCTCGGTGGCCGAGATCGCGCGCGCGTTTCTCGTCAGCGAGTCGGCGATGGAGCAGCGGATCACGCGCGCCAAGCAGCGCGTGGCCGGCGCCGACGTGCCGTTCGAACCGCCCGACGCCGTCGAGCGGGCGGCGCGCCTCAGCGCGGTGGCGACGGCGATCTACCTGCTGTTCAACGAAGGCTACTCAGCGACCGGCGGCGCGGCGCACGTCCGCGCGCCGCTGTGCGAAGAGGCGATCCGCCTGGCGCGGCTGCTCTTGCGGCTGTTCCCCGGCGAGCCGGAGATCATGGGGCTCACCGCGCTGCTCCTGTTCCAGCACTCGCGCACGCCGGCGCGCCTCGACGCCGACGGCGCGATCGTGGTGCTCGACGATCAGGACCGCAGCTTGTGGACGCGCGACCTGATCGCCGAGGGGCTGGCGCTGCTCGACAAGGCGATGCGCCACCGGCGGCCGGGGCCGTTCCAGGTGCAGGCGGCGATCGCGGCGCTGCACTCGCGCGCCGCGCGGCCGGAGGACACCGACTGGAAGGAGATCGACGCGCTCTACGCCGCGCTCGAGCGGCTCCAACCGTCGCCGGTGGTGACCCTCAACCGCGCGGTCGCGGTCTCGAAGCTGCGCGGCGCCGAGACGGCGCTGGCGATGATCGAGCCGCTCGCCCCGCAGCTCGCCGGCTATTTCTATTTCTTCGGCCTCAAGGGCGCCCTGCTCCTCCAGCTCGGCCGCGCCGACGAGGCACGCGTGGCCTTCAATCACGCCATCGCCCTCGCCAACACGCCCGCCGAAGCCGCCCACATCCGCACGCAGCTCGACCGCCTGACCAAACGCTAAACCACCATTCGCGCCGAAAGCAGCCACGTCCGCGGCGCCGTGAGCGGCCCCTCCGCCGACGCAAACGGATCCCGCCAATCCGCCGCATACCGCCCCGGCGCATGATGTTGTCTATTGTGAACCACATAATGCAGCGCCCGTTTAGTCTGAGTCGGTGTCTTTAAAACCACTGCATGATAACGATCACCAAACACCTTCCCGCGCCTACGCATCAATCGATTGATCGCTATCGCCATTCTCACATTCAATCCCTGCATGCCGCGCGAAAGCTCAGTCGTGCCCTCCGCCTCGATGAGAAAATGAACGTGATTGCCCTGCACCGAGAAGTGCACCACGCGAAACCCAACGCGTGCACTGGCCGCACTGAACGCATTCTTCAGTGCACTAAAACACCTCTTGTTCCTCAGACCGCAAACGTTGTCACGCATCCTTATGGTCACGTGCACTGGAAACCGCCGTTTGAGCACTGGCCGCGTCTTATGCGGAACGCGCGGTCGTGCGCCCTGCATCTTGCGTCCCGCCCCTCGACGTTTTCCGCCCCACGTGCGAAACGCCAAACCGAGTTGTCTGTCTTGATTAGGCACTGTTCAAACGTAATATCTCAATGCCTCTTTGCAATGTTCTCTGAATCTTTTCTTAATCTTTTTTTAATCGACTACGGCGCACTCAGGCGGCGGGGGTTTGCCTGTGGGCAGGCGCTCAGTG
>DASREC010000246.1:0-5037 GCA_035652295.1 Polyangia bacterium | reverse complement strand
TGGACCGACGATCGCAACGGCAATCTCGACGTCTATATGTACGATCTTGCCACCGGCACCGAGGACGTCTTGATCGGCGGCGCGGGCGACCAGATGCTGGCCGACATCGACGGCGCCAACGTCGTCTACACGTCGAACGAGACCGGCTTCGAGTCGGTGTACCTGTTCACCATCAGCGCGCCGCCTCCCCCGCCGCCGCCGCAATATCCGCCCGGCTGCGATCCGGCGCTCACCGATCTCGTCGGCGCGACGACGACGATGTCGAAGCCCGGCCACCAGCCGGTGTTCGCGGGCGGCACGTTCAGCGCCACCGCGGGCAAACAATATTTCGTGTGCGTCGAGAACGGGCTCGCCGACGGCTCCAAGCGCACCGCGCACTTCATCTTCGCCGACGACGGGCACGTCGAGCTGACGCCGGCCGACTTCAAGCCGAACGCCAATCCGCCGCGCTGGGTGGCGGCGCAGCTCACGCTCGGCCACAACGGCGAAGGCGACGACGACGACGACGAGCACGGCCAGGGCTGCCACGACGCGTGCGACCACGACGGGCACCACCACCAGGTGTGCACCACCTCGACGCACTACTGGGGCGCGGCGCTGTTCGGCGCCGAGACCCCCGCGCAGACCAAGGTCTCCATCCGCGTTCACAAGTAGCCTTTACCGTCGGTAGTCGGAGGCGTTATTCTCGCGCCCGGACGAATGCGTGCCCGCGTCGCCGTGCTGGGGGGCCTCCTGTTCGCGGCGCCGTCGCGCGCGGCGCCGGTCGAGGCGGTGTTGCTGCCGCCCGGGCCGTTCATCGCCGACGGCGAGCGCGCGCACACGCTCGAGCTGTATCTCGTCGACGGCGACGCGCTGGCGGCGCGCACGCCGGCGATCACCGCCGCGCGCGGGACGCTGCTCGAGCCGCCGCGCGCCGCGCCCGACGGCGGCGTGCTCCTGCGCTACCGCCCGCCGAGAGTCGCTGCTCCGTCGAGCGATCAGCTCACCGTCGCGCTCGCGCGCGGAAAGCCGCTCGTGGTGACCGTGCCGCTCGAGCCCGCCGGCCGCGTCAAGCTGGCGATCTCGATCGCGCCCGATCCGCTCCTGCTCGGCCGCGGCTCGACGGCGGAGGTGCGCGTGCACGTGCGCGACGCCGCCGGCCGCCCCGCGCGCGCCCCGCTCCGCCTCGGCTCGAGCGTCGGCCGCGTGTCGCCGCCCGTCGAGCTGGAGCCGGGCGAGTACCGCGCGACCTTCACGCCGCCCGAGGATCGTTTTCCGCAGGTGGCGATCGTGGCCGCGCTCTCGGTCGCCGACGGCGCGTTCGCCGCGGTGCCGTGCCGCCTGTCGGCGCGCGTGACGGTGCCCGGCGAGGGCGAGCCCGGCGCCACCATGCGCATCCTCGTCGACGGGCGCACCTTCGGGCCGCAGACCGTCGGCCCCGACGGCAAGTTCGCCATCGGCATCGTGGTGCCGCCGGGCGGGCGCGCCACCGGCATCTCCACCGACAAGCTCGGCAACTCGCGCGAGCGCGAGATCGATCTGCGCCTGCCGCCGTTCCCGCGCCTCCTGCTCGCCGCGGTGCCGCCGGAGCTGCCGGCCGACGGGCGCGCGCGCGCCGAGATCGTGGCGTTCGCCGTCGACGCGCGCGGCGCGCCGGAGCGCAACAAGCCGCCGCCGCTCGCCGCCGATCGCGGCGCGCTCTCGCCGCCCGCGGCGCTCGGCGACGGCTCGACGAGCTGGAGCTTCGTCGCGCCGCAGGCGGTGGGCGCGGGCTCGGTGACGCTGCGCGCGGGCGCGGCGCAGGCGCGCATCGGTCTGCGTCCCGCGCCGCCGTACAAGTTGGAGCTGGGCGCCGTCGACGCGCTGGGCGCGGGCACCGACGCGCCGTCGGAGGTCGAGGTGCGCGTGCGCGACTCGGCGGGCTCGCCGGTCTCGGGCGCGCGGCTCACCGCCACGCTCGCCGGCGGGCACGTGGTCGGCGTCGAGGAGCGCGGCGGCGGGCGCTACGCGATCAAGCTTCTGGCGCCGCGCGATCCGGGGCGCGGCTCGGCGGCGCTGCACGTCGAGCTCGGCGGCGTCGAGGCCGGCGCCCCGCGGCGCGTGACGCTGCACCCGGCGCGCGCGCCGCAGGGACGGCTCGCCGCCGAGGCGTGGACCGACGACGATCTCGGCCTGCCCGTCGCCGGCGCGCTGGTCGAGCTGCGCGCGCCGGGCAACACCGCGCGCGGCGAGAGCGATCGCTACGGCACCGCGCGCGTCGAGTTCGCGCGCCCGCCGCCCGAGGAGCGCCGCTTCCGCGTGAGCGCGCAGCTCGTCGGCCTGCCCGGCCTCGAGGCGTCGCTCGACTTCCTGCAGGTCGGCGGGCTGCTGCACACCGTCGCCAGCGTCGCCGGCTCGGGCCTGCTCGAGCTCGAGGAGACCGCGCCGGGCGCGACGCTCGACGCCGAATTGCCGCTCAAGCCCGGCGCGCCGATCGATCTCCAGCTCACCGTCGAGCCCGAGCGCGCGCGCCCCGGCCAGCCGCGCGCGCTGCGCGTACGCGTGCGCATCGCCGACGCGAGCGGCAAGCCCGCCGAGGGCGGCCTCGTCTACCAGGCGTCGAGCGGCCACCTCGACGTGCTCAAGCCCGCCGCCGGCGGCGCCGCCGAGTTGCGCTTCGTTCCGCCCGACGGCGCGCGCTCGGGCTCGCGCTTCCTCATCTCGGTCACCGACTCGAAGACGCGCGTCACCGCGTTCACCGAAGTGGTGCTGCCGTGAAGCGCGCCGCCCTCGCCTGCGCGCTCGCCGCCCTGTTCTCGTCGAGCGTCGCGCGCGCCGCCGTGAGCCTCACCAAGTCCGCGGTCGCCGGCGACGTCTTTCCCGGCGGCCAGGTGCAGTACGTGATCGTCTTCTCGCGCTCGAACTTCATCGAGACCGGCGTGGTGATCCACGATCAGCTCCCGCCGAACCACACGCTGGTCAAGGTCGAGTCGATCAGCGCGCTCTCGTGCATGCCGCCGTCGTCGGGAACCATCGGCCCCGGCCTCACCGCGACCTGCGACGCGGGCGGCGGCGATCTGCGCATCGCCGTCGGCGACACGGTCACCAGCGCCAACATCACCGTCACGTATCAAGTCGCCGCATCGGTGACCACCAGCAACAACACCGCCACCATGACCTGCACCACCGGCACGTGCATCGCCACCTCGACGGCGATGAAGCCGATCTGCCAGCCGGCGATGACGCTCACGAAGAGCGCCAACCCGATGACCGTGCAGCCCGGCGGGCAGGTGACGTACACGCTCAAGGCGACCAACACCGGCACGTGCCCGCTCACCGGCTACACGATCACCGACACATTGCAGCCGCCGCTCCAGTTCGTCTCGTCCGATGCCGCCAACGCCGTCGTGAACGGGCAAACGGTGAGCGTTTCACCGAGCGGATCGCTGGCGGTGAACGCCAGCTTCAACGTCAACATCGTGGCGCAGGTGCGGCCCGCGACCGCGCCCGGCACGCAGGTGATGAACACCGCGGGCGCGACCTTCCCCGGCAACGGCACGGCGTCGTCGGGATCGGTGTCGATCTCGGTGTCGAACGCGCCGGCCGCGCTCACCATCACCAAGTCGGTCGCGCCCGCGCACGCCAAGATCGGCGATCCGGTGAGCTATAGCCTTACCGTTACGCCTTCCGGAAACGTGCCCGGTCCGCTCAAGCTGATCGATCCGATCGACGCCGCGCTCAAGATCACGACGCTCACGGTGAACGGCCAGCCGGCGCCGTGCGCGTCGGCGGTGACCATGCTCGGCCCGCTCTCGGTCACCTGCGGGCTCGACGGGCGCACCGTCGAGGTCGACGCGCCGCAATTGTCTCAGCCGCTCGTGGTGCAGATCGCGGCGACGATTTTGCCGACGGCGGGCGCGCAGATCTCGAACACCGCCACGCTCACCGACTCGATGGGCGCGACGCAGAGCGCGAGCGCGTCGCTCGGCGTCGACAACGGCTCGTCGTCGGGCGCGTCGCTGGTGCTGACCGCGGGCAAGGTGCTCGCGTCCAAGGGCGACCTGGTGCCGTTTCAGGCGACCATCGGCGTGCCGCCGTCGGCGATGCCGCTGCCGGGGCCGGAGCTGTTCGTGACCACCACGAGCGGGCTGCGCATCGGCGACGTGCGGCTCACGGTGCCCGACGGCACGCAGACGATCCTCAAGCCGACCGAGTCGGGCGGCGGGCTGCACGTGCAACTCCCGACGCTGCTCCCGGGCGCGACGGCGAGCGTGACGTTGCGCGCGCGCGTGACCGGCCGCGCGCAGATCACCAAGCGCGAGGTGGTGAGCGCGCGGCTGGTGCAGAGCGGCGTCGGGCTCGTCGGCGCGCTGGCGGGCGTGAACATCATCGCCGAGCCCGACTTCGATCTGGCGACGGTGCTCGGCGAGGTGTATCGCGACGACAACTCGAACGGCGTGCGCGATCGCGGCGAGCGCGGCATCGAGGGCGCGACCGTGGTGATGGACGACGGGCTGCAGGCCGTCACCGACGGCGAAGGCCGCTATCACCTGGCCGCGATCAATCCGGGCGAGCGCGCCATCAAGGTCGCCGGCCACACGCTGCCGCCCGGCTCGCGCGTCACCACCGACGAGACGCGCGTGCTCACGGTGACGCCCGGGATCCTCCTGAAAGTGGATTTCGGCGTGAAGGTGCCCGAGCCCGAGCCGCCCGCCGCGCGCCTCTCGCCGCCGTCGACCGCGCTGCCGGAGCTGCGCGTCGCCGACGCGGGCGGGCTGGTGTATCGCCTGACCGGCATGGCGCAGGCGGGCGCGCGCGTGTTCGCCGCCGGCACCGCCGCGCGCGTGGAAAAAACCGGCGCATGGTCGGCCGACGTGATCCTCCAGCGCGGCCGCACGCGCGTCGCCGTCGTCACCGCGTTCCCCGACGGGCGCGTGGTGGTCGGCGCGCGCGACGTCTTCTGGGTCGATCGCGCGCAGGGCGGCAGCTTGATCGTGCCGCGCCCCGAGGAGCCGCGCCTCACCTTGCGCTTTCCGCCCGCCGCGCTCGCCGAGCCGACGTTCCTCCTCGAGGGCGTCG
>DASREC010000245.1:0-29306 GCA_035652295.1 Polyangia bacterium | reverse complement strand
AGGGGCGCGTGATCAACTTTCAGATGGAGATGGGCAGCCACGGCGGCTTGCACCACGACGAGCAGTCGGGCTTCGTGATGGCGCCGCCCGGCCTCGACTTCGATTTCTCGACGGTGCGCTCGGTGCGCGATCTGTATCGCCTGTTCGCGCGCTATCACGCCGTCGAGAAGAACGCGGAGGCGAAGGCGCGATGAGCCGCGCGCCCGCGCTCGCGGCGTTGTCGCTCGCCGCGCTCGTGCTCGCCGGCGCGGCCGCGCCCGACGACGGCTACGAATTGGTGCGCGGCCCAGCGCCGGCGGGCATGCGGCGCGGCGACAAGGCGACCGTCTCGCTGTCGCTGGTGCCGCGCGCGGGCCACCACCTGCTTCAGTCGGGGCCGGTGCTGGTGCGGCTGCGCGGCGACGGCGTGCGTCCGGTGCGCGCGCTCTACCGCCGCGACGACGCGGTCGATCCGCGCGCCGACGTGCCGCGCTTCGAGCTCGGCTTCGTCGCCGAGCGCGAGGGCCGCGCGCGCCTCGCCGGCGACTGCACGTTCTACGTCTGCAAGGCGGATCGCTGCCGCCCCGTCGAGACCCACGTCGACTGGACGGTCGACGTCGCGCCCTGACGCGCTACTTGTGCACCAGCCCGAAGTAGCTCGCCGACGGCATCGTCGGGTTGCTGGTGTTGCCGTCGGGATAGAGGATGTACGGCGCGGTCAGCCCGCCCGGCGCGTTGTCGATGTAGAGATCGAACACCACCGGCTCGTGGTTGGTGCCGCTCGTCGGCGTGACCACGAACGTGAACCCGTTCGGCGTGGTGGTGCCGCCGAAGTTCGAGTCGAAGTCGACGCGCGTCCAGCCGCCGCCGGCGTTGCTGGTCGCCGAGATCGCGTCGTCCCCCTCGAGTGTGCACGCGCTCGCCGCGCAGCCGGGCGTGATGCTGGCGAACGTTCCCTGCGTCCAGATCGATCCGTAGAACGTGTGGTACGCGTTCGTCGCCGACTGATCGCCGATCCACGTCAGCGTCCACGTCGAGCCGATCTGCCCCGCCGTCGGCGTGCCGGCCGCGGCGGTGATGATGAAGTACGGCTCGCCCGCGTTGAAGCTCGCGCCGACGCCGGCCTTGATGAAGAACAGCGGCAGCGTGCCGAGATCGGGCGGCGCTGTGAGCGGCGAGCCGCCGAGGTGGCCGCAGGGCGGGCAGTCGCCGCCGCAGTCGACGCCGGTCTCGGTGCCGTTCTGCACGCCGTCCATGCACGTCGGCGCGAGGCACACGTGCTGCGTCGAGCACACGCCGGTCGCGCAGTCGGCGCCGACGAGGCAGCTCTTGTCGACCGCGCACGGCGAGCACGAGCCGCCGCAGTCGACGTCGGTCTCGTCGCCGTTGCGCATCAGATCGGTGCACGACGGCGCCGGCTGCTGCGCCGCGCACACGCGCTGGCCCTGCACGCTCGCGCACAATCCGCTGGCGCAGTCGCCGTTGACGTTGCAGCGCAGCCCGTCGGCGCAGGGGCCGCACACGCCGCCGCCGCAATCGATCGAAGTCTCGAGCCCGTCCTGCAATCCGTCGCTGCAGTTGGCGCTGTTGTTCACTTGCACGATGCAGCCCGCCGCCGTCGCGGCGAGCAGGATCACGATCGCCCGCATGTTCCCTCCGCGGACATCATATCGCGCGCGTCGACTAGGGGACCAGTTTGTAGCCGAATCCGTAGACGGTCAGGATGTGACGCGGATCCTTGTGCCCCTCTTTGTATTCGGGCTCGAGCTTCTTGCGCAGCTTGACGATGAAGTTGTCGACGGTGCGGTTCGACGGATACGCCTCGATGCCCCAGATCTTGTCGAGGATCTCGTCGCGCGACACCGGCTGCTCGGCGCGCTCGAATAAAAGTTTCAGCAGCTCGACCTCGTAGAACGTGAGCGGCTGCGTCTTGCGCGCCCGCGTGAGCGTGTGCTTCTTCAGGTTCACCGTCGCCTCGCCGATCTTGATCTCCTCTTCGCCGCCGAGCCCCGACTTGTGCAGCCGGCGGAAGATCGCCTTGATGCGCGCGAGCAATTCAGCGACGGAGAACGGCTTGGTGACGTAGTCGTCGGCGCCGGCGTCGAGCCCGCGCACCTTGTCCGATTCCTGCCCGCGCGCGGTCAAGATGATGATCGGCACCACGCTGTTGAACGAGCGGATCTCCTCGCACACCTGGTAGCCGTTGATGTCCGGCAGCATCAGGTCGAGGATCACGCAGTCGGCGCCGCGATCCTTCATGATGCGCACGCCCTCCTTGCCGATCCCCGTCGACACCACGTCGAGGTTCTCGAACTCGAGCGCGTCGGTGAGCCCGCGGACGATGTCCGGCTCGTCCTCGACGATCAAGATGCGCTTCTTGGTGATCGGTTGCAGCGCCGTCATGCGGCCACTCCTGAGATCTTGGCGGTGAGCGGAAGATCGACGATGAACGCCGCGCCTTCGCCGGGCGCGCTCTCGACGGTGACCGTGCCGCCGTGCGCCTCGGCGATGTGCTTGACCAGCGACAGCCCGATGCCGGAGCCGCGCGCGTTGGTCGCCCGCGCCTCGCGGGTGCGGTAAAAGCGGTCGAAAATGCGCTTTTGCTCGTCTTTAGGAATTCCCGGCCCCTGGTCGCCGACCACCAGCCGCAGCCGATCGCCGGCGCGCGTGAGGTACACCGCGATCTCGCCCTTGCCGTACTTGACCGCGTTCTCGAGCAGGTTGAGGAGCAAGAGCGTCATCGCGTTCTCGTCGAGCAGCGTCTGCGGCAGCTCGGCGTCGATCTTGGTGACCAGCTTGAACCCCTCGCGCTCGACGCGGTGGCGGTACACGTCGAGCGATCGCTCGACCACCTCGCCGAGATCGCCGAGCTGAAAGTCGTACGCCGCGCGCCCGCGCTCCATGCGCGAGAAGTCGAGCACGTTGTCGATCAGCCGCGACAAGCGCTCGGCCTCGCGCGTGATGATCTCGGCATACTCCTTCGCCTTGTCGGGCGACTTCAATTTGCCGAGCGCCAGCAGCTCGCCGAACATGCGGATGAGGGACAGCGGCGTCTTCAGCTCGTGCGACACGTTCGACATGAAGTCGCTCTTGAGCTGGTTGGCGCGCCGCTCGCGCCAGATGGCGTAGAGCGACAAACCGATGCCGGCGAGGATGATGCCGAGCATCATCATGATCAGAACTTTTTCCGAGCGGCGGCGCGCGCGCTCCTCGAGGCCGAGCCCCTCGGCGTTCTGCGGCGCCATCTGCAGCGCCCAGTTGTAGAGCGTGGTCGGAAACGCCTGCTCGTAGAGAAACGCGCCCGGCTGACCGACCGGTGAGCCGTAGACGATGTGGCCGTGGTGATCGCGCACGCAGACCAGCACCTTGCCGTTGAGCGGCTCGAGCACGTCGGGGAACAGGTTCTTCACCACGTACTCGAGCGAGATCTTCAGGAGCACGTAGTAGACGTGACCTTTGTGCTCGCGCTTGATGTACGAGATGAGGTAGTCGCGCCCGTCGTACTCGGAGTGCATGTGCTTGTGCAGATCGAGCGCGAGCCCCTCGAGCGGCAGATCGGGTAGGATGCGCTTGAGCAAGAGGCCGCGGAACGCCTCGGCGTCGGCGCTGCGCTTCTTGGAGACGAACGCGCCCGGCAGGATCGCCTTGTTCTCGTCGAGGATCACCGCCGCCTCGATGGCCGGTGACAGCCGCACGATCTCGCCGAAGCGCTTCGAGAAGTCGCCCAGGTGATCGAGGTCGACCAGATCGAACAGCGAGCGATCCGAGTCGATGATGTAGTTGTCGATGCGATCCAGCGTCTGGTTACCGATGGCGCTGTTCGACTTCACCAGCGACTGCTCGCTCTTCTTGGCCGCGTCGGAGGCGTAGCGATAGCTGTAACTGCCGAGCGCGAGCGCCGCCGCGAACACGACGGGGAAGATCACGAACAGCGGCGAAAAGCGCTTTCCCAGCCGCGACGGCATCGCCCGTATTTATAGCAGAGCGCGGCGCGGCGGAAGCGCGGCGCCGCGAAACGGAAGGCGCGTGCCTCGCGCGCGGCTCGCCTGCGCCACGCCGCGCCGCGCCGCGAATCGATCGCGCGCCCGCGGGCGCCTCCGACGGCGCGGCGCCGCGCTTGCTTGATGCTCCGTCGAGGAGTGCGCATGCGCGGATCCGGTTTCGTCCTGGTGCTCACCGTCGCGGCCGGTTGCCGCGTCGTGGTTCCCGGCGACGGGCGGGTGGTGCTGGTCGAGCCCGACGAGGCGGTGGACGCGGCGTACTCGATCGAGCTCAAGCGCAGCGTCCACTTCTGGGACGTGACCGGCGCGTGCTTCCGCGTGCGCGAGGAGCTCGTCGACGGCGAGCCAATCGCGGCGCGTGTGCCGTTCGTCGCCGACGGCGCGCGCTCGAACGCCGCCGATCCGCAGCTTGCGTGGTACGCCGAGGCCGAGGGGCGCGTCCACGTTCCCATCGGCGAGCTGCAAGAGCTCGACGTCGATCACGACGAGCTGACCGCGCTGTTCGCGCACGAGCTCGGCCACGCGCTCGGGCTCAATCACCTGCCGCAGCAGGTGGCGCTGATGGCGCCGCACGTGCCGGCGCTGCAGCAGCTCACCGACGCCGACGTGCGCGAGTTCTGCACCCGCTGGACGACGCCGATCTGCGCCGGCCCGTAGCGACGCGGGCGCGGCGCGCTACAGGCGGCGCGCGAAGCGGGCGACGCGCAGCCGCTCGGCGACGGGGCGATACGACGACGGCGCGCCCGCGGCTTCCAACTTGATTTGCGAGAGCAGCTTGAAGATGCGGAAGAAGCGCAGCTTGGCGTTGCGCCGCGCGCGCTGCACGAACTTGACCGCGCCGATGCCGTCGAGCGCGTCCAGCTCGCGGCCGGCGATGCGCGACGGCGGGCGGCTCGCGCGCAGCTCGTGCGCCTTGGGCGGCGACTTCTCGATCGACGGGAAGCGCTCGGCGAGCTCGCCCGCGGCGATCGTCTTCACGCGATGAAGTGGGATGACCTCGGCCACTTCGGACTGCGCTACCACGCGGCCGAAAACGGCGCAAGTGTTCGCGCGCGCCTCCGAGCGGCGGGGGACGATCCGGGGCGCGCGGCCGTTCGTACTCTCGACATGGCACCCGAGCTCGACACGGCGCGCGCGATGGCGGGCGCGGGGCTCGACCGGCTGTGGGTGCCGCGGGCGCTCGGCGGCGCGGAGGCGGAGCCGCGCGAGGTGCTGGCGCTGATCGAGGAGCTGGCGCGCGGCGACGGCGCGGCCGGCTTTCGGCTGGCGGCCGCCGTCGGGCACGGGCGCTTCGCCGGGCTCCTGCCCGAGGGCGCGGCGCGCGAGATATATGGGCACCCATATAATTTTGCCGGCGGGTCGCTCGAGGCGGGCGGGCGGGCGCGGCCGGTGCGCGGCGGCTATCGCGTGAGCGGGCGCTGGACGCGCGCCGCCGCCGTCGACGGCTGCGCGTGGCTGGTCGGCGGCTGCGTGGTGGCGCGCGCCGGCGCGTGCGAGCTGCGCGTGATGCTGTTTCCGCGCGCGTCGGCCACGCTGCTCGACGGCTGGCGCGCGGGCGGCCTGCGCGGCGCCTGCGCCGAGTTCGCCGTCGAGGACGCGTTCGTCCCCGAGGAGCACGGCTTCCCCGCGCTCGCGCCGCGGCCGACGCAGCCGGGCCCGCTCTACCGCTTGCCGACGGCGACGGCGTTCGCGATGGCCGGCGCGGCGGTGCCGCTCGGGATCGCCTGCGCGGCGATCGAGGCGCTGCTCGAGCTCGAAGGCGCGCGCGCCGCGCCCGCGCTGGCGCGCGCCGAGTCGCTGGTGCGCGCCGGCCGCGCCATGCTGCTCGACGCCGTCGACGAATGGTGGCGCGCGGCCGCGCCGTCGGCGAAACACGCGGCGCTGGTGCGCGTCGCCGCCGCGCACGCCGCCGCCAGCGCCACGCAAGCGGTCGAGCTGCTGCACGCCGCCGCGCGCCGCGACTCGCGCCCGCTCGAGCGCTGCCTCGCCGACGTGCGCGCCGCCTCGCAGCACCTCGCCGCCGTCGCCGGCAGCCTGGTCGTCGCCGCCCGCGCCCCGCTCTCCGCCGCCGCCTAACCGAGGCGGTGCTTCTTCAGGTACTCGAGCACCTCGTCGTACTGGCCGGTCTCGTTGGCGTAGGTCGCGAAGTTCTTCGCCGACGTGAACCACTCCACCGTCGTCGGGCGCACGCGCTTCGCCGCCGCGGCCAGATCGGCGTTCGACAGCGGGCGCACCGCGCCGGTCTTCATCGACGCCGCCAGCGCCGCCTCCGCCGCCGCGTCGACGACGTGGTCGAGATCGGCGCCCGAGTACAGCTCGGTCGAGCGCGCCAGCTCGGCGACGTCGATCTCGAGCGTCGGCTTGCCGCGCAGCTTGAGCTTCAGGATCTCGACGCGCGCGCGCAGGTCGGGCGGCGGCACGAACAGCACCTCGCCGAATCGCCCCGGGCGGCGAAACGCGGGATCGACGTCCCACGGCGCGTTGGTCGCGCCCAGCACCAGCACGCCGTCGCTCGCTCCGCCCGCGCCGTCGAGCTCCGAGAGGAACTGCGTCACCAGCGTGCGGTAGCTCTCGTGGCGCAAGCCCGAGCGGCGCCCGCCGAGCGCGTCCACCTCGTCGAAAAATAAAATCGCCGGCGCCTTGGCGCGCGCGGCGCGAAACAGCTCGTGCAGCCGCTTCTCCGACTGGCCGAGCCACATGTCCAGCACCTCGTCGATGCCGACGGCGACGAAGTGGATGCCCGCCTCGCCGGCGGTGGCGCGCGCGAGAAACGTCTTGCCGCAGCCGGGCGGGCCGTAGAACAGGATCCCGCCGCCGACTTTTTTGCCGAACGCTTTGTACAGATCGGGGCGCTTGAGCGGATACAGGATGCGCAGGCGGATTTTTTCTTTGAGGTCGTCGAGGCCGCCGACGTCGGCGAAGTTGATCTGCGGGCGCTCGCCGTCGTCGGCGGGCGCGGCTTCGGCCTCGGCGTCCGCGCGCGGGCCGTCGGCGACCAGGCGGATGCGCGCGCGCGGATCGGCGAGCGCGCGCGTGATGCGATCGTGCAGCGCGGCGTCGGCCAGCGCGACGTCGAGCTGGATCCCTTTGTCGTAGCGCTCGAGCGCCTCGGCGTGGCGGCCGACTTCGTAGAGGCAGCGCGCCTGCGCCACCAGCGCCGCCGCGTCCGACGGCGCGCGCGCGAGCAGCGCGTCGAGTTGCGCCAGCGCGTCGTCGTGGCGCGCCGCCCGCTCCAGCTCCGCCGCGAGCTGCCGCCGGAGCGCGAGATTCTCCGGCAGCGCGCGCACCGCCTCCTCCAACGACTTGATCGACTCGTCACTCATGTGGATCCTTCTACCAGCTCGAAGGCGATTTTCTCGACGAGCAGATCGATCGCGGCGTCGCGCGCATCGCGGCCGAGCCCGCCCGCGAGCCACGCCGCCCACAGCGTGTCGAACTCGGCGCGGCCGTCGGTGAGCGCGGCCTTCACGCGCGCGCGATCGGCGGCCAGGCGGTTGCGGCCGACCAGCCACGCCGCGCCCGCCGCCAGCGCGCCAACGGCGAGCGGGCCGATCGCCGCCGGGCCCATCGCGCGCAGCGCCATCAGCGTGGCCACGCCGGAGATCGCGGCGCCGGTTCGGCCACCGCGCACCAGCGCGCTCGCCGCCGACGGCGCTTCGACCAGCACCGCCGCGAGGAGCGTGCGGCGCGCGCCCGCGGCGATCAGCTCGCGCAGGATCTCCTCGACGGTGCCGTCCCAGCTGCGCGTGCGCGGCGGCGGGCGGCGCGGCGCGGCCATCGCCAGGTTTCGCCGCGCGCGTCCGCCTTGCGGGTCGAGCCGCAGCGCCTCGCGGAAGCGCAGCCGCGCGCGCAACGCCCGGCCGGCCTCGAGATCGAGGCAGCCGAGGTTGTTCCACGCGGCGGAGTCGTTGGGGTCGAGCGTCACCGCCCGCTCGTACTCGGCGCGCGCCAGCTGCTTGTCGCCGGCGGCGGACGCGACGTAGCCGTACGTGACGTGGTTGGCCGCGCGCTCGGGGGCGACCTCGGTGGCGCGTCGAGCGCTGGCGAGCGCTTCGGGGTAGCGGCCGAGATCGGCGTAGAGCTCGGCGAGCGCGCGCAGGTAGACGGGCTCGTCGGGCGCGAGGCGCAGCGCGTCTCGAAACGGCGCCTCGGCGTCGCCCGCCCGGCCCGACTCGCGCAGCGCGAACCCATATAAATAGTGGGCGTGAGCCCCGTCGGGCGCCTCCGCGATCGCCCGCCCGAGCGAGCCGAGCGCCGCCGGATAATCCGAGAGCCGCAGGTGACACAGCCCCTCGATCTCCAAAGCTTCGGGATCCAGCGGACTTATCGCCAGGGCGCGACGCACCTCGACCAGCGCGTCCGCCGGCCGCCCGAGGTCGAGCAGCACCCGGGCGCGACGCCGGATGGCCTCGCCGGCTAAACGGTCGCGCACGTGGACATCTTAGCAAAAGTTGGCGTTTCGGCTGCCACGGACTATAAATGGAGAACCCACAGCTTTTTGTTTGCTCGGTTTTGACCACTGTGGTAGGTGGTTCAAGGCGTTAGCCGGGCGAGAGGGTTTTTCTTATGGAGGACTTCATCTTCGACGACGACGTGGACGAGGTGGGGGCAGAGGTCGAGGCCCACTGCCCAAAATGTAAGGCCGACACCACGCATGTCGTGATCTCGAAATACGAGGACGAGATCCGTCGCGTGCAGTGCAATCCTTGCGGCGACGTTCACGGCTATCGCAAGCCGAAGGGCGAAGCCGACGAGGAGACGCCCGAGCCCGCGCCGAAAAAGAAAGCGGCCAAGGCCAAGCCGACCTGGGACCAGGTCATGGCCAAATCCAAGAAGCAGCCGCGCAACTACGCCATCGACGAGTACTTCAAAGAGATGGAGATCGTCGCCCATCCGAAGTTCGGCGTCGGGTACGTCACCGAGAACATCGGCGACGACAAGATCGAAGTGACCTTCAAGGAGAACGGCAAGGAAGAGAAGCGCGTTCTCGTGCACAACCGCAAGGGGCTGACGCTGCCGGTGTCGATGCTGCGGCCGCTCGCGCTGCCGAACCTGAAGGTCGGCAAGGCGGGCAAGGGGCAGAAGCCGGCGGTGGTGGCGCCGCCGACCAAGGGCGCGGCGCGTCCGGCGTCGAAGAAACCGGCGGCTCCGCCGAAGGCGAAGGCCAAGGGCGCGGCGCGTCCGGCGGCGAAGAAGCCCGCGGCCAAGCCGGCCGTGCGCAAGGCGGCGGCGAAGGTGAAAGTGAAGGCCAAGGCGAAGGCCGCGGCCAAGAAGCACCCGCCGGCGAAGAAGCCGGTCAAGAAGGTCAAGAAGTCGCGCTGACCACGCCCTCTCGCTCCAGCTCCGCGAACGTCCCCTCCTCCATTCCCAGCAAGTCGCGCAGCGCGGCCCGCGTGTGCTCGCCGAGCCGCGGCGGCGCGCGGCGCACCGAGCCCGGCGTCTCCGACAAGCGCACCGGCACGCCGGTCACGCGAATCGGCCCCGCCGTCGGATGCTCGACGGGCACCACCATGTTGCGCGCCACCACCTGCGGGTGCGCGAGCGCCTCGGCCACCGTCAGGATCGGCCCCGACGGGATGCCCGCGCCGTCGCACAGCTCGCACCACGCGGCGACGGGGCGCGACGCGACCAACGGATCCAGGATCGCGATCAGCGCGTCGCGGTTGGCCACGCGCGCCTGGTTGGTCGCGTAGCGCGCGTCGTCGGCCAGCGCGTCGAGCGGCGCCCCGACGGCGCGGCACAGCGCGCGCCACTGCCCGTCGTTCCCGACGGCGATGTTGACGTAGCCGTCGGCGGCGCGAAACGTCTCGTACGGCACGATCGACGGGTGGCGGTTGCCGCGCCGCGACGGCACCGCGCCGGTCGCGAAGTGGATCGCCGCGTGATACGTCAAGAGCGAGATCTGCCCGTCGAGCATCGAGACGTCGACGTGCTGGCCGCGTCCGGTGCGCTCGCGCGCGTGCAGCGCGATGAGGATGCCGACGAGCCCGTAGAGCCCGGCCGCGAGATCGGCGATCGAGACGCCCGACTTGAGCGGCGGCCCGTCGGGATCGCCGGTCAGCGACGCGAGGCCGCCCTGCCCTTGAATCGCCAGGTCGTAGCCCGGCCGCCGCACCCACTCCGGCCGCCCGTCGTGGCCGAAGCCCGAGATCGAGCAGTAGATCAGCCGCGGGTTTATTTTGTGCAACGCAGCATAATCCAGCCCCAGCTTGGCCAGCGCGCCCGGGCGGAAGTTCTCCAGCAGCACGTCGGCGCGCCCCGCCAATTCGAGCGCCAGCGCGCGCCCGCGCGGGTGCTTGAAGTCGATCGCCACCGACTCCTTGTTGCGGTTGATCGACATGAAGTACGTCGACTCTCCGCCGAGAAACGGCGGCCCGAACGCGCGCGTGTCGTCGCCGCCCGTCGGGTGCTCCAGCTTGATCACGCGCGCGCCGAAGTCGCCGAGGTACATCGAGCAGTACGGCCCCGAGAGCACGCGCGAGAGATCGAACACCAGCAAATCGTCGAGCGGCAGCATCCGGCTTCTCTAACACGCGACGCAAAAATTTGCGCCCGTCGGCGCGCGGGCTTTCAATCGAGCTGAGGAGTCCGCCATGACGGAGCGGTGCGCGGTCTGTGCCCGACAGTTTGCCCCGCAGTTCGCCTATCAAGTGGCCGTCGTCGAGGGGGCGCGGCGGTACTTCTGCACGCTCGATTGCCGTCGCGGCGCGCTCGGCGAGTCGGCGTTCGCCGGAGCGCGGCGCGCGCGTCGCGTGGCGATCCTCAATCAAAAAGGCGGCACCGGAAAAACCACCACCGCGATCAACCTCGCCGCCGGGATCGCCGATCGCGGCTTCGACGTGCTGCTGGTGGATCTCGACGCGCAGGGAAACGTCGGCGCGTCGCTCGGCATCCGCGGCGAGCGCACGCTGTATCACCTGCTCGTCGAGAACGCGTCGATCGACGACGTGATCGTGCCGGTGCGCAATCACCTCGACGTCATCACCTCCGACGCCACGCTGGCCGCCGGCGAGGTGCACCTCGCGCGGCTCGACGGCGCGCGCGATCGCATCCTCGCCGAGCGGTTGTCGCCGGGGATCTCGCGCGGGCGCTACGAGTACGTGGTGCTCGACTGCGGCCCGTCGCTGTCGCTGCTCAACCAGAACGCGCTGTCGTTCGTCGACGAGGTGATGATCCCGGTGTCGTGCGACTACCTCGCGCTCGTCGGCGTCAAGCAGGTGCTGCGCACGCTCAAGGACATCGACAAGCACCTCGGCCACACGGTGCGCATCTCGGGCGTGGTGCCGACGTTCTTCGATCAGCGCACCAAGCTGGCGCGCGACGCCGTCGAGACGCTGGCGGGGCACTTCAAAGAGCGGCTGTACGAGCCGATCCGCCGCTCGACGCGACTGGCCGAGGCGCCGAGCCATCGGCAGAGCATCTTCGAGTACGCGCCGGAGTCCGCGGGCGCCGACGACTACCGCCGGCTGGTCGAGCGGTTCGTCGCCACCGCGCAGCGCCCCGTCGAGAAATCGCCGCAGCCGAGGGCCGCATGAAAACGCAGACCGCAAAACCGCTCGCGCGCAAAGAGGGGCTCGCGTCCGACCCGCTGGCCGCCGAGGAGATCCTCGAGCGCTTCTATCGCCCGGTCGACGCGCCGCAGGCGGCGCCGAAAAAAGAGAAGCCGACGCACTACAAGGTCGTGTGCATCTCGCTCTACACGGAAGACATCGAGCGGCTCGAGGCGCTGGTGGCGGAGCTGAAGCGGCGCGGCCACACCAAGGCCAACAAGTCGCAAGTCATCCGCGCCGCGCTCGACCAGATCGACCTCGCGAAGATCCCCAAAGGCTACTGACCCATCTCATGGGTGACGGGGTCCGCTGTCGCCCCGTGGGGCCCCGACTCCCCATGCAACCACTGCAAGTTCACGCCGCGTAAGGACTTGGTCGAGGCATAGGGCTTGCTCAATCAGCCCGCGTGCGCCGCCTCGCCCTAACTTTCGTCATCGGAACCCTGACCGGCTGCGTCGGCGATCTGGTCGAGCTGACGCCTCCCATGCATCAAGACGCTGGGACCACACCGCAACCCGACCTGTCGAACGGGAACCCGAATCCCGGCAGCGATGGAGGAGGCACGCCTCAGTCGGTGAAGTTCAATCCCGACATCAACACCGACATCCAAAATCTCGGCTGCGCGGCCGCGGCGTGCCATGGGGGCACGCAGATCCCGCTGCTCAAGAGCGCGACCGACACGGCCAGCATCAACGCGAACTACTCGGCGTTCACCGCGGAGGCGAACACTGGTGCGAACTCGCCCGTTCTCACCAAGAACTTGAACAACTCCGGGGTGACTCACACAGGCGGCAAGCCGTTCACGGATACCAGCAATGCCGTCTACCAGCGCTGGCTCGGCTGGATCAACGCGGGGAATCCGCCGTAACGCTGCAAGAGAGGGGAAAGGAACATGCGTGCTACCGCCCTGACCTTCGTGCTCGCGCTCCTCGTCGCCGTGCCCTCGGCGCGAGGCGCGCAGGTGGAGCCGCGCGTAAAGCTCCTCGTGCGGGATCGCCCGTCGGCGAGCGCGCGCATCGTCGACCGCATTCCACCCGGCCGCAAGCTGCCGCTGCTCGGACGCACCGCCGACGGCGCGTGGGCGCACGTGCAGGGCACGCGTCGCGACGGCTGGGTGCCGTCGGGGCAGCTCAAGGGAAAGATCGCGCGCAACGCCGATGACGAGGCGGACGCGGGCGACGAAGAGGAGCGCAAGCCGCTGGCGTCGAAGAAGGGCGTGCGGCCCGAGGCGTGGGTCTCGTCGTCGCGCTACCACGACGGCGAAGACAACAAGATGACGGTCGCGGCCAACAAGGCCGAGCTGTACGGGCGCCCGGCGTCGGGCGGCGCGGTGCTCGGCATCGTGCGCCGCGGCGAGGTCGTGCACCTGGTGCGCAAGAGCCAGGACAAGCGCTGGTGCCTGGTGGACGTGGGCGGCGGCGAGGTGGCGTGGCTCGAGTCGAAGTACGTGCGGCCGGGCGCGTTCCGCGCGCCGGTGCAGGCCGACGAGCCCGCCGATCCGCCGGCGCCCGTCGAGAAATCGCGCCGCGCGCCGGTGGAAGTCGTCGAGCGCGAGCCCGATCCCGAGCCGCCGGCTCCGCCTCCCCCGCCGCCGCTGTCGCGCAAGTCGAAGCGCGAGCTGCGCGCCGCCGCCGCCGCGGCCGTCCCCGCCGATGTTGCACCGCAACAAAATGATACCGACGAGCGCGCGTCGCGCGACAAAGAAGAGGAGACGCCGCCCGGCATCGCCGCCGCGCCCGTCGAGAAGCCGGCGAAGAAGAAGGGCAAGAAGCCGGTGCGCCTCGCCTCGCGCGGCGGCTCGGATGTCGGCATCCCGTCGTCGTCGAGCGATCCCGCCGTCGAGAAGTCGCTCAACGTCGGCTCGGGTTCGAACAACGCCTTCGCCGCCGAGGTCTCGGGCGGCATCGCCATCCTCGGCACGCGCTTCACGTCGAACGGCTCCGGCCAGCTCGCCAACTACGAGTCGTCGACCAGCGCGTTCGGCATCAAGATCGGCGTCGGCTACGGCCGCGCGATCGGCAAGTACCTGCGCCTCGGCCTCGACGGCTCGTACGCCTTCGCCGGCGGCGCGGCGGTCAAGTACATGTTCGCCGACGGCGGCTCGGTGCAGCTCGGCGTGCAGGCGCACACGCTCGACGCCGGCGTCTCGGCGGGCGTGCACCTGAACGTGATCGGCGGCCTCGACATCGGCCTGCGCCTCGGCATGGAGCTGCAGCTCAACTTGATCGCGCCGGCGGTGAAGGCGGCGCTGCCGTCGGACCGCGTGATCGGCATGACCATCGGCGCGGGCATCGCGGCGCCGAACCTGGTGCGCATCGCCGGGCGTCCGCTCGGGCTGCGCATCTTCGGCGGCGGGCTGGTGCCGGCCGATCGCGCGCAGACCGTCGGACTGGAAGACGGCGCGACGTCGACGACCATGGGCGCGTTCTTCGGCGGCGGCCTCAGCTACGGCCTGTTCGCGCAGCCGCCCGCCAAGAAGTACGTCGGTCAGCTCGCCCTCGAGTTCAACTACAACTACGGCATCGCCGCCACGCACTACAACGGCACGAGCCACCGCAACACCACCATCACCGCCGCCGACCGCGGCTCCGCCGAGCACCTGATCGCGCTCGGCCTCGCCTATGCGTACTAGCTACTGCGGTTCGAGCAGCAATTCGATCTGACGCTCGCGCAGTAATTTCGTCAGCGCGTCGTTGAGCGTGTCGCCGCGCTCGAGGATCGTCTGGTACGTCTTGGCCAGCTTGGTGAGCTCGCCGTGCTTGACGGTGAACTCCTCGGCGCTCAGCTTGCGCACCAGCTTGCCGTGAAATTTCCCGTACGCGCCGACGGCGATCGCGCCCACGTGCGCTTCGAAGCGGCCGAGGTACTCGAGGTAGGCGTCGCCGGGCATCTCTGCCAAATTAGGCGCGCGCGCCGAGTCGGTCAAGACTGCACCAGCAGCACGAACACGTCATAGAGCGCGTGCGTGTACACCGCCACCGCGAAGCCGCGCGTCTGGAAGATCACCGCGAAGATGAGCCCGCACAAGACGCGATAGGTGAACACGCCCAGCTTCCACGGCTCGCCGCCGATGATGTGGTGCGCCGCCGAGAACAAGATCGCCGACGCGAGGAACGCCAGCGCGATCGCCACCCAGCGGCGCAGCTTGAAAATCTTTTCGCCGAGCGCCGCGAAGCCCGGGATCATCATCAGGCGAAACACCAGCTCCTCGTGCACGCCCGCGCCGAACGACAAGATGATCTTGCCGAACGGGCCGACCGCCTCCGGCCCGACCGCGAGCCGCGGATCGACGTGCAGCACGTTCTGCATCACGAACACGATCAGCGAGCCCATCGTCACCGCGTACACGGCGCTCTCGAGCAGCACCGGCACGAACATGCGCGCGTGAAACTCGTTCCGGCGGCGCATGACCAGGAACAGGATCACGAACGCGAGCAGCAGCACGCCGTTCGCCAGCAGGTAGTACGCGAGCTGCCCGTGCAGGAGATGCAGGAGCTGGCTCGTGATCAGATCGGCGCCGTTGTAGACCTGCGGGATCGCCAGCACGCCGACCTGGTAGACGAGGAACAGCGGGAACACCAGCATCAGGCTGGTCAGCAGGTTGGCGCGCTTCCAACGCGACGCCGCCGGTTTTGCCGTCGAGATCTTCACTTTTCGGCCTCCAGCCGGCGGATCGCTTCGTTGAGCTCGCGGGTCATGCAGGCGTTGACCGACTGCAGGCCGAGAAAGCCGCCGCTGCGATCGCGCGCCTGCTTGAGCGCGGGGACGTAGCGCTTGTCGCCGGTCGCGATCAACTCGAGCGCGGCGGCTTTGCGCTCCTTGCAGGAACGGCCGGTGCGCAGCTTCTCTTCCAGCGCATCGGAGACTTCGACGGTCGGTTTGCCCTCTTCGGCGAGGAGCTGCGGGCCGCCGAGCTTGATCGCGGCCTCGGCGGCGCGGCGGCGCACGCGCTCGTCCTTGCAACCTTTGGCGCACGCCACCAGGTCGGCGAGCGCCGGCATGCCCACGTCGTCGGCGAGCAGCGTCACCGCGCCCATTCCTTCGTTGCGCCGCTCGAGCATGGCGCGCACGTTCGAGCGCAGGATCGCGTCGTCGCGCAGGTGGTGGTCGAGCTTGAGCGCGTCGCGGTAGTCGCCGAGCGCGCGCTCGCGATCGCCCTCGGCGTAGTCGAGGTTGCCGAACAGGTAGCGCACGCGCGCCGACTCGGGGTGCGCGCCGAGGAGCTGCTGCAGCGCCGCGCGCGCCGGCACCAGCTCGCCGCGCGCCAGCAGCGCCTCGACCCGCTTGAGATCGATCGCCAGCTCGGGCGTCGGCGGGTGCGCGTCGCGGCGCACCAGGATCATGAGCAGCACCATCAGCGCCAGCGCCGCCGCGATGCCGCCGACGAACGCGCGCGGCCACGGCACGCCCACCTCGCGCGCGCGCTGCACCAGGTAGGGCCAGGCGCGCTCCAGCCTTGCGGCAATTTGCCGCAGCGCCTCGCGCCCGCCGCCGCCCGCGCCGACGCGCGCACCGCCCGCGCCCACCGCCGGCCGCGCCGCGCTCAGCGTCTTCCCGTCGAGCGCCGACAAAAACTACGCCGCCGAGGCGAACCGCTCCTCGCGCTTCTTGGCCAGCGCGCGCTCGACCACGCGCTCGAGCGCGTCGGGAATCCCCGCGTCCGGCGCCACGTCCCTCATGCGCGGCGGCGGCACCGTCAAATGCTTCGACAGGATCTCGACCTTCGACGCCGACTCGAACGGCCGCCGCCCGGTCAGCATCTCGAACAGCATCACGCCCGCCGCGTACAGATCGGCGCGCCCGTCGGCCTCCTCGCCCATCGCCTGCTCGGGCGACAAATACTCCGGCGTCCCGAACACCACGCCCGCCTGCGTCAGCGTCTCCTTCGACGACGAGTCATTCGACGGCGACGTGATCTTGGCGATGCCGAAGTCGAGCAGCTTCACGAAGTCGGGCTCGCCGTCGCGCTCGATGAGCACGATGTTGTCCGGCTTGAGATCGCGGTGCACGATGCCGCGCGCGTGAGCCGCGTCGAGCGCGCGCAGCACCTGCCGCAAGATCGCCACCGATCGTTGTACGCCGAGCGGCCGCCCCGCCTCGCCGCCCGGCCGGATCAGCTGCGCCAGCGACGGGCCGTTGAGCAGCTCCATCACCAGGAACAGCTGCCCGTCGGCGGTGCGCCCGAAATCGGTGACGCCGATGATGTTGGGATGATCGAGCCGCGCCGCCGCCTCCGCCTCGCGCTCGAAGCGCTTGGCCACCTCGTCGAGCCGCGACAGCTCGGGGTGCAGGAGCTTGAGCGCCAGCTCCTTCTTCATCATCGTGTGCTCGACGCGATACACCGCGCCCATGCCGCCGCGCCCGAGCGGCGCGAGCACCTGGTAGCGGTCGCCGATGAGCCTGCCGACCAGCGGATCTGTGCCGGGCTGCTCCACGCGGATTCTCAGTGTACTACTTCGTCTGCGGAGTGCCGCCGCGCTTGGCGCCATTCGCGCGCGCGGCTTTTTGCGTCGGCGTCGTCTTCGCCTTGGCTTTCGCCAGCACCGGCGTCGTCTCCTCGGGTTTGATCGTGGCGAGGATCGAGCGGCGCGGGTCGAGATATTTCTTCGCCACGCGCTGCACGTCCGCCGCGCCGACGGCGAGGATGGCCGGCGCGTAGCGGCGGTACTCGTCCCAGCCGAGCCCGTAGCACTCGTGGAACGCCAGCGTCGACGCCAGCGCCGCGCGCCGCTGCAGCGAGATGTCGTGCGCGCCGACGAGGTAACGCTTGGCGCGCTCCAGCTCCGCCTTCGGCACCGGCTCGGCGATCAATTTGTTCAGCTCGTCCTGGATCCCCGCGACCGCGACGCCGAGGTTCTGCGGGCTGGTGGCGATGTACACCGCGAAGTAGCCGGGATCCACGCCCTCGACGGAGAACGCGCTCACGCGATAGGCGAGCCCGCGCTTATCGCGCAGCTCGACGAACAGCCGCCCGCCCTGCCCCGACAAGATCGTCGCCAGCACCTCGAGCGCGAAGCGATCGGGATCCGACACCGTCGAGCCGGGAAAGCCGTAGACCACGTGCGCCTGCTGCTTGTTCTGGAAGCGGAACACCTGCAGCGCCTCGCTCGGCGGCGCGTCGACCGGGATCTCGACGGCGGCGCGGTCGGCCGGCTTCGACTTCACGCCGAAGAGCGCGCGCGCCTTCGCCACCACCTGAGCCGGATCGACGTCGCCGACGATCGCCAGCGTCATCTGCTCCGGCGCGACGAAGCGCTTGTAGTAGTCGCTCAGCCGCTTGCGCGTCAGCCCCGCCACCGACTGCGCCGAGCCGTACATGTCGAAGCGATACGGATGCTTCTTGTACAGCGTCTGCGAGAACAGGCGGAACGCCTCGGCCGAGACGTTGTCCTCCTGCGTGCGGATCTCCTCCAGCACCTGGCGCCGCTCTTTCTCGAGCTCGTCGTCGGCGAAAGACGGGTTCAGGATGCAGTCGGCGAAGATTTCCAGGCCGCGCTCCCACTGCCGCGAGAGCAGCTCCATGCGCATGCCGAACGAGTTGCGCCCGGAGAAGCCGCCGATCGATCCGGCCATGCCCTCCACCTCGTGCGCGATCTCGTCGCCGGTGCGCGTGCGCGTGCCGCGCGTGACCAGCCCCGCGAGGAGGTTGTTCACGCCGTTCGACTTCTCGTCTTCGTAGCGTAGCCCGCCCATCCACACCGCGCGCATCGCCACCAGGCCGACCGAGCGATCGCGCTTGACCAGGAGGCGCGCGCCCGACGGCAACTTGACGCGCACGACCTCGCCGCCGTCGGCCGCCTCGCGCGCCAGCGCCGGTTTCGCCGGCGACCAGCGCTCCTCGGCGCGCGCGTACGCCGCCCGCAGCCGATCGGCGAGCGACTTCTCGAGCGGCGCGACGCGCGATGCCTCGCCGTTCGGCAACAGCACCGCGATGGTCGCGTTCTCGACGGTGAGGTAGCGACGCACCGTCTCGCGGATGCGCTCGGGCGTGGTGCGCTGCACCTGCAGGTTGTACTCGGCCTCGTAGTCGAGCCCGCCCGCGACCGTCTCGAAGAAGCCCAGCTTGCGCGCCTGCCCCTGCACCGTCTCCTTCTGATAGATCGCGTCCGATTCGATGATCGCCTTGGCTTTACGCACTTCCTCCGCGGTCACGTCCTCGACGCCGAGGCGGAACACCTGCTCGGCCAGCGCGTCCATCGCCGCCTCGAGCTTGTCGGTCGGCATGGTCGCGCCCGCGACCAGCAGCCCCGGATCGCGCGGCGTGTACGAGTAGGCGTAGGCGTCGTTCACCAGCTGCGCCTGCCGCTTGACCGAGAGCGTGAGCCGCGACGAGTCGCCCTGCCCGAGGATGATCGACGCCACGTCGAGCGAGCCGGTGTCCTCGTGGTGGATCCCCGGCACGTGAAACGCGATCGCCAGGTACGCCTCGCGCACCTGCTGCGTCGTCACCACCACGCGCGGCGCGCGCTGCTGCGGCTCCTTGCGCGCGTCGTCGGGCCGCGTGATCGGCTGCGCCTTCGCCTCGGCGAACGCCTCGGCGATCTTCTTCTGCGCGCGCGCGCGATCGAAATCGCCGACGACCACCAGCGTCACGTTGTTGGCGACGTAATAGCGGCGGAAGAAATCGAGCAGCCGCTCGCGCGTGAACGACTTGACCGTCTTCGTGTAGCCGATCACCGGCCGGCGATACGGATGCTTTTGATACGCCGTCCCGAACATCGCCTGCGTGGCCACGCGCGACGGGTTGTCCTCGCCCTGCTTGACCTCCTCGAGCACGACCTTCAATTCGCGCTCGAGCTCGCCCGGATCGAACGACGAGTTCTGCAGCGCGTCCGATAAAATGTCGAGCCCGGTGTCGAAGAAGCGGCTGGCCAGCACCAAGTGATAGACCGTCTGATCGAACGACGTCCACGCGTTGATCTCGCCGCCCGCGCCCTCGACCTCCTGCGCGATCTGCCCCACGCCACGGCGAGCCGTGCCTTTGAACAGCATGTGCTCGAACACGTGCGCGATGCCCGCCAGCTCCGGCGGCTCGTCCGCCGAGCCGACGCCGACCCACGCCTGAAACGCCACGACGGGCGACGCGTGGTTCTCCTGGAGGACCACGGTCAGGCCGTTCGGAAGCTGGTAGCGGAACGCGGCGTTCATCGGGGGAGGCGGGCTCCTTCTGAGCTCAACGGGTTTGGCCGGCATTTGTTGCGGCGCAGTCTTCGCGACGGGTACCGGTCGGCACGCGACGAGAAACAGCCCGACCGCGAACGCTCTGCCAACGAGAAAAGATACGTCCGGTCTGGATGGCGCGCCAATGTGCAAAGCATGAAACCTACGGCTCCGCGCCTCGGGCTGTCAAGGCGACGGAAGTAGGACACGAGTCCATGAGAAATGGTACGCTCCTGCCGCGCATTGGGTGTGCGCGAGGTGCGATGCCCCCGACGACAACGCCCCGCGAGCCGGACGGCTCGGCTGGGATCGAGGAGCTGCTCAAGAAGGGCCGCGGGCAAGGGGGGCCGGCCGCCGACGCGCTGAGAAAAGCAGCGCGCCTCACGCGCGAGCGCGGCGATGCGCTCCAGGCGCTCGAGCTGTACCTGCAAGCCTCGGAGCGCGCCGCCGCCGGCCCGACCGAGCCGAAGCTGGCCTCGGCGATCGAGCTGGAGCTGGGCGCGCTCTACGAGGTCGATCTCGGCCGCCTCGATCGCGCCATGGAGCGCTACCAGCGCGCCTTCAAGCTCGACAAGACCTCGACGCCGGCGATCGACTCGGGGCGGCGCATCTACCGCGCGCTCGGCGACTGGGCGCAGGTGGTGCGGCTGTACGAGGTCGAGCTCGAGGTCGGCGTCTCGCGCGAGCGCAAGGCCGAGATCCTTTTGGCGCTGGGCAAGCTTTTAGCCGAGCGGATGGGCGATCCGGCGAAGGCGGCCGATCGGCTGGAGGACGCGCTCTCGGAGCGGCCCGACGACGAGGCGGCGCGCGAGCTGCTGGCGTCGCTCTACGTGTCGCCCGATTTTCCCGAGGCGCCCGACGACGAGACGCAGACCGCGCGGCTCGAGCGCGCCGCGCAGCTGTTCATCGAGCTGGCCGATCTGCGCCACCGGCGAAAGGATCGCGAGGGCGAGGTCGCGTTCCTCAGGCGCGCGCTCGGCGCCGATCCGTTTCACGTCGACGCGGCGACGCGGCTCGAGGCGGCCTACGCCGAGGCCGGGCGCACCGACGAGCTCAAGCGGCTGTATCGGCTCGACGCGGCGGTGCCGAACCGCGCGCTCAAGCAGGCGCAGCTCGCGGTCGCGTCGGGCGAGCTCGACGAGGCGCGCGAGGCGGCGCTGGCCGCGCACGCCGAGGGCGACGACGCCACCGACGTGATCCACCAGATCGAGGCGCAGCTCGAGGCGGCCAAGGATCACGCCGGGCTCGCCGACTTTCGCCAGCGGCTGATCGAGGCGTCGCTCGTCGAGGGGCCGGATCGCATTCCCCACCTGCTCGACCTGGCGACGCTGCACCAGCGCACCGGACCCAAGGGCGCGGCCGCGGCGGAGAACGCGCTCAAGGAAGTGCTCACGATCGATCCGGCGCACGACGAGGCGTTCAAGCGGCTGGCCGATCTGCTGGCCGCGCGGCGCGCGTACGACGAGCTCGTGGCGTACGCCGAGGCCGCGCTCGAGCAGGCGCCGTTCGACGAGCAGCCGCGCCGCCTCGCCGAGCTGGCCGAGCTGTACGAGAAGAAGGCCGGCGACGTGGCCGCGGCCGCCGACGCGTGGCTCCGCTCCGAGGCGATCCAGCAGACCGCGCGCGGCGCGCACGAGCTCAAGCGCCTGCAGCAGAAGCAGGAGCGCTGGGTCTCGCTCACCGCCGCGCTCGAACGCGAGCTGGCGGGCGCCGACTCGGCGGCCACGCGCGCCGACACGCTCAAGCGGTTGGCCCAAGTACACCGCGAGCGGCATGAACTGGCCAAAGCGGCCGAGCTGCTCGACGAGGCGATCGAGCTGCGCCCCGATGATCCGGCGCTCTATCGCGCGCTCGCCGACCTGCACGATCACCAGGGCCACGTCGAAGAAGTGGCGAAGACGATCCGGCGCCAGCTCAAGATCGCGAAGGAGAAAGTCGAGCGGCTCAACCTGCTCCGGCGCGTGGCGCTGCTCTACGACGAGCGGCTCGACGACGTCGACGGCGTGGTGTGGGCGTGCGAGGAGATTTTGCAGGCGCTGCCCGGCGACCGCGACGCGCTCAAGCGGCTCGAGCACGCCTACGAGCAGTCGGGCGACGACGGCGAGGAGCCGCTCATCGGCATCCTGGAGAAGCACGCACAGGCGTCGGCCACCCCCGCCGAGCGCGCGCCGATCTACCACCGCCTGGCGGCGCTCTACGAGAAGCGCGGCGATTTGCCGCAGGCCGCCGATCGGCTGGAGCGCGCGCTCAAGCTCGACAAAAACGACGCCAAGGCGCAGGACGCGGTGGCGCGCGTCTACGAGGCGATGGGCCGCTGGGCCGACGCCGCGCTCGCCTACGAACGCGTGCTCGCGCGCGCGCCCGCGGGTCCCGACGGCGCCGAGCCGTGGAAGAAGTTCGCGCGCATCATCGACGGCAAGCTGGGCGATCCGGCGCGCGCGGCCAAGGCGTGGCGCGAGGTGCTCGAGCGGCGGCCGACCGATCGCGAGGCGCTGGAAGCGGTGGCCAAGCTCGCGCGCTCGCGCGGCGACGCGCAATTGCTCGACGAGGTGCTCGCGCGCCGCCAGCAGCACGCCGGCCCCGACGAGGCGGCCGCGCTCGCGCTCGAACGCGCCGCGCTCGCCGACGAGCGGCTCAACGATCGCCCGCGCGCGATCCAGCTCCTGCGCCAGATCCTCGAGGAGCTGTCGCCGCGCGACGTCGAGGCGCACGCGCGCCTGCGCAAGCTCGAGCGGCTCGCCGGAAACGTCGACGGCAGCCTGCGCGTCGCCGAGCGCGAGCTGTTCCTCACGCCCGATCCGAAGCACAAGCTCGCCGTCGCGCTCGAGATCGCGCGCGCGTGGCGCGACGAGGCGCACGATCCCAAGCGCGCGGTGTCGGCGTTCGAGCGCGTGCTCGACTTCGATCCCACGCACTGGGAGGGGCTGTCGGCGCTGGCCGCGCTCTACTCGTCGGCGGGCGAGTGGGACAGGATGGTGGAGATCGACGAGCGGCGCCTGCAGCTCGCCGACGCGCGGCGCGACTCCGCCGAGTCGCTGGCGCTGCTCTTCGAGCTGGCGCTGGTCTGCGAGGAGCACCTGCACGATCCGCCGCGCGCGTTCGAGTACTTGAAGCGCGCGCACGCGATCGACAAATCGGACGGCACCATCGGCGAGCTGCGCCGCGTGGCCGAGGCGCACGCCCTATGGGAAGACATGTGCGCCGTCTACGCCAACCAGCCCGGCCTCGAGGCGCGGCTCCAGGTGGCGCAGATCGCCGACGAGCGCATGAACGATCCCAAGCGCGCGTTCGCGGTGGTGCGCGGCGCGCTCGATCTCGACGCCGACGGCACGCGCCTCCTCGGCGAGCTGGAGCGGCTGAGCGTGCGCGCCGCCGATCCGGCCGGGCTGCTCGAGGTCTACGAGACGCTGATCCGGCGCAAGCCCGACGGCGGCGAGCGCGTCGAGCTGCTCCAGCGGCGCGCGCAGGTGCGCGAGCAGCGCATGAAGGACGCGTCGGGCGCGCTCGACGAGATCCTGCGCGCGTTCCAGATCGATCCCGACGACGGCGCGCTGCTCGGCGAGATCCGCCGGCTGGCGGAGGCCACCGGCCGCTGGGAGGACGCGCTGGCGATCGAGGGCTTCCGCTTCCACCGCGCGCCGGCCGCAGAGAAGCTGGCGATCGCGATGGAGGCGGCCGCGCTCGTCGAGGAGAAGGTGAAGGATCCGCTGCGCGCGTTTCGCGCGTACCTGCGAGCGATGCAGCTCCAGCCGGACGACGAGCGCATCCGCGATCACCTGTGGCGGCTGGCGCGCGCGATCGGCGAGGTGGAGGCGGTCAAGGCGCAGTCGGCGTCGGCGAAGAAGCCGTACGATCCGATGCATCCGCCGAAGCAGGAGACCACGCTCGAGATCCAGCTCGACGACGCCATCGTCGAGGATCCGCCGATCGCGGTGAAGTCGGGCAAGCCGCCGCGGCGCGACTCCACCGTCGAGCTTTCGATCGAAGACCTGGTGCCGCACAAGCGCGACTCGACGATCGATCTCTCGCTCTCCGACGTCGCGTCGGTCATGCGCCCGCCGCCGCTGCCGGGTACGCGCCCCTCGCGCGCCGCCGCCGGCCCGCCGCCGCTGCCGTCGCAGCACTTCGCCGGCAAGCACTCGGCGTGGGAGGAGCTGGCTATGGTGCAGCTCACGCTGCCGGCGCCCGACGAGGCGACGCGCTTCCGCCACCTCCTGAAAGTCTCGGACATGTGGGAGCGCGGCGCGGGCGATCTCGATCGCGCGTTCGAGGCGCTGGCGACCGCGTTCCGCATCGACGCGGCCAACGCCGAGGCGCGCGCCGCGCTCGAGCGGCTGGCCGAGCGCACCGGCGCGTGGGACAAGCTGGTGGCGGTGCTCGACGAGGCGGTGGAAGCGACGGGCTCGCCCGAGCAGGCGGTGTGGCTGCTGCTCGACTCGGCCGATGTGCGGCTCAATCGCCAGCAGCAGTCGAGCGACGCCGAGGAGCGGCTGCACCGCGCGCTCGGCATGCGCCCCGACTTCGAGCCGGCGCTGGAAAAACTGGAGACGATGTATCGCCAGAACCGGCGGCTGCCGGAGCTGGCGTCGCTGCTCGAACGGCGCATGGGCGGGCTCATGGAGCGCATGCCGCCGGGCGAGCCGCGCCGCTTGCGCGCCATCGAGCTGGCGCACGTCTACCAAGATCTCGGCAACACCTACGAGGCGATCAGCGCGTGGCGCCGCGTCGCCGACGAGGCGCCCGACTACGCGCAGTCGTTCGCCGAGCTGGCGCGGCTGTACGAGAGCGTCGGGCAGTGGTCCAAGGTGATCGAGGCGCTGACGCGCGAGCTGGATCTCGCCGACGCGGGCGGCCCGGCGGGCCAGGCGCGCGCGCGCGAGCTCCGGCGGCGCGTCGGCGAAATTTTCGAGAAGGAGCTGGAGCTGCCGGATCGCGCCATCGAGGCGTACGCGGCGCTGCACGACGCCGATCCGAACGACGCCGGCGCCGACGAGGCGCTCGAACGGCTCTACGAAAAGCTCGGCCGGCACCGCGAGCTGGAGGCGCTGTACGCGCGCCGCACCGCGCGCGCCACCGCCGATCCCGAGGGGCGCGCCAAGCTGCTGGAGAAGCGCGCTTCGCTTTTAGCCGAGCGGATCGGCGATTTCGAGGCCGCCGCGCAGGTGCTGCGCCAGCTCAAGCGGCTGCGCCCCGACGACGAGAAGATCCCGGTGCGGCTGGCCGACGCGCTGGCGAAAGCCGGCAAGCGCGACGAGCAGCTCGAGGTGTTGCGCGAGCAGGCGACCGCGGCCGGCCGGCGCGGCGTGCCGGTGGTCGAGCGCGTGCGGCTGCTCGTCGAGGTGGCGCGCCTCGAGGCCGACTCGGGCGACACGCAGGGCGCGCAGCGCACGCTCGAGCGCGCGCTCGATCTGCACGCCGACGATCCGCAGGCGCTGGCCGAGCTGGCGCGGCTGCGCGAGGGCGGCTCCGACTGGGACGGCTACGCGGCGGCGCGCGAGCGCGAGGCCGAGGTGGCGCCGTCGGTGGAGCAGGCGGTGCGCGCGCTCGTCGACGCCGCGCGCGTGCACGACGAGAAGCGGCAGGACGCGCAAAGCGCCAAGCGCGATCTCGAACGCGCGCTCGAGAAGGACGCGCTGTCGCTTCAGGCGCTCTCGGCGCTCGGCGCCATCGAGCGGCGGCTCGGGCACGACAACGCCGCCGACGCGCTCGCCCGTCGAGAGCTCGCGCTCGAAGGCGATCGCGCGCCGGCGGCCGCGCGCCGCGCCGAGCTGGAGGCGGCGATCGGCTTCTCGCATCTGCGCCGCGAAGATCTCGACAGCGCGGCGCACCAGTTCCGCGAGGCGCTCGGGCAGGTGCCGGGCTTCCCGCAGGCGATCCACGGGCTCGCCGACGTGGCGGCGCGCTCGGGAAATTGGGACGAGGTCGAGGCGCTGGTGCGCGACGCGGCGGTGCGCGACGGCGTGCCGCCCGAGGTCGCAGCGCAGCTGCACCGCCGGCTCGCCGACGCCGCCGAAGCGCAGGGGCGCGACGACGAGGCGTACGCGGCGCTGCTCGAGGCCGATCGGCTGCTGCCGAACGATCTGCGCACGCGGCTGCGGCTCGGCGAGAACCGCTTCAAGGCGAACCGCTTCCGCGAGGCGGCGCAGTACCTGACGCCGCTCGCCGAGCATCCCGAGACCGCGTCGCTGGCCGGGCTCGCCGTCGAGGCGGGCGAGGCGCTGTATCACGCCGCGCTGGCGGAGTTGAAATTGCGGCGGCCCGAGCGCGTGCTGCCGCTGGTCGAGGCGGCGGTGCGCATTCATCCGCGCCACGTGGCCGCGCTCGGCCTGCTCGCCGAGCGCGCGATCGAAGCCGGCGATCTGCCGCGCGCCGTCGATCTGCTCGAGCGGCAGGCGGGCGCGACCGAAGAATTGGTCGAGCGCGCCAAGCGTCACGAGCGGCTCGGCGAGGTGATCCTCTCGGAGCTGAAGGACGTGCCGCGCGCCTGCGCCGCGTTCGAGCGCGCGCTCGAGGCCGCGGGCGACGGCGCCTCCGACGCGCTGCTGGAACGCACGCTGCGGCTCGAGCGCGAGTCGGGCCAGCTCGAGCGCGCGGCGCAGACCGCGGCGCGGCTGCTCGAACGCGACGCGCCGCCCGACGAGCGCGCGCGCCGCCTGCGCGAGACCGCGTCGCTCGACGCCGCGCTCGGCCGCACCGACGCCGCCAAGGCGCGCCTGCGCACCGCGCTGGAAATTCAGCCGCTCGATCACGAGGCGCTCGCCGGCCTCTCGGCGATGCTGGTCACCGAGGGCAAAGACGACGAGGCGGCGCAGCTGCTGACGCGCGCGCTCGGGCTCCTGCCGCCGCCCGACGCGGCGGGCGCGGCCGCGCGCGCGACCTTGTGGATGCGGCTCGGCGAGTGCCGCGAGCGGCTGCGCGACGGCGGCGGCGCGGTCAAGGCGTTCGAGAAGGCGCTCGAGGCCGACCCGTCGCGGCGCGGCCTGCGCGAGGCGCTGCTGGCGCGCTACGGCGACGATGCGGCGCACGACGACGTGGTGCGCGCGCACCGCCGCGTCCTGCTCGCCGACGATCCGCTGCACGTCCCGTCGCTGCGCGCGATGGCGCGGATCGATCAGCGCACGGGCGCGCGCGACGGCGGGCGCCGCTACCTCGAGCTCCTGGCGGTGGCGGGCGCGATCTCCGACGACGAGCGGCGCGCGCTCTCCGACTCGTCGCCGCGCGAGACCGGGCGCGCGGACGATGGGCCGGTCGGCTCGCTCGACGAGGACGATCACGCCGCGCTGGCGCACCCCGACGCGCTGGCGCTGGCGCCGGTGTTCGCCGCGCTGTGGGAAGGCACCGGCGGCGACAAGGCGCCCGACCTCGCGCACTTCAGCGTGGGCGCGGGCGATCGCGTCTCGCCCGTCGGCGACAGCGATCTCGCGCGCGCCTATTCGCGCTGCTCGCTGGCGCTCGGCAACCGCAAGACCGGCCTCTACCTCAAGAACGATCCGGCGCACACCACCGTCGAGCTGGTGGCGCACCCGCCGACGGCGATCGTGGTCGGCCCGTCGCTGACCGCCGGGCGCTCGCTGGCCGACGTGCGCTTTCTCCTCGGGCGCGCGCTGGAGATCGCGCGGCCCGAGTACGTGCTGGCGGCGGCGCTCGACCGCGAGCAGTTCACGCGGCTGCTGGCGGCCATCCTGCGCGCGTTCCATCCGCGCCACGCGCGACGGCGCCTGGAGAACGACGCCGGCGGGCGCGACGACGAGGCCGCGCGCTGGAAACGCGCGCTGCCGTACAAGGTCGCCAAGCGGCTGGCCGAGCTGTTCACCGAGCACGCCGACACCGAGTTCTCGTCGGCGCGCTGGCGGCGCGCGGTGCAGCACACCGGCAACCGCGCCGGCCTGGTGGCGTGCGGCGACGTGGTGGCCGCCGCGCGCGTGCTCACCACCGAGGGCGACGGCGAGGCGCTGCGCGAGCTGGCCCGCTTCGCCGTCAGCGACGACTACGCGGCGCTGCGCACGAAGCTGGCGCCGAAATAGTGTAAAGTCCGCGCTCGATGTATCTCGGAAAAGTCATCGGCACCGTCGTGGCGACGCAAAAGTACGAGGGCCTCGAGGGCAAGAAGCTGCTCGTGGTCACGCCGCTCGATCACAAGCTCGCGCGCACCGGCGCCGACCAGGTGGCCGTCGACACCGTGCGCGCGGGGCACGGCGATCTCGTCTACCTCGTCGGCTCGCGCGAGGCGGCGCTGGCGCTCGACCCGTGGTTCGTGCCGGTCGACGCGGCGATCATCGGCATCGTCGACGACGTGCACGCGCCCGCGAACGGTGCGCGCAAATGAAGTTGTGCCGCGTCGAGGGCAGCGTGACCGCCACCGTGCACCACCCGACGTTCGACGGGCGCAAGCTGCTCATCGTGCAGCCCGTCGACGAGACCGGGCGCGCCGTCGGCGATTCGTTCCTGGCCGTCGACCTGGTGCAGGCGGGCGCGGGCGACACGGTGCTGGTGAACCAGGAGGGAAACGGCGCGCGGCAGCTGCTCAAGCTGGGCGCGCAGGTGCCGATCCGCTCGCTGATCGTCGGAGTGGTCGACGCGGTGGATCATGAGTGAGGCGGCGCGCCGCGCCGAGCTGGCCGACTACGCGCAGCGGCTCCACGCGCGCGGCTGGGTGGCCAACCACGACGGCAACCTCACGTTCAAGCTCGAGACGGGGCGCTACCTGTCGACGCCGACGGCGACGTCCAAGGCGGCGGTGCGCGCCGACTCGCTGTTGATCGTCGACGAGAGCGGCGCGCGCGTCTCGGGGCGCGGCAAGCCGTTCTCCGAGATCGGGCTGCACCTCACGGTGTATCGCAACCGCGCCGACGTGAACGCGGTGGTGCACGCGCATCCGCCGACGGCGACCGGCTTCGCGGTGGCGGGCGTGGAGCTGTCCGAGCCGCTCCTCGCCGAGGCGGTGGTGTCGCTCGGCGCGGGCGTGCCGACGGTGCCGTTCGCCGCGCCGGGGCCGGCCGCCTGCCAGGCGCTGGCGCCGTTCGTCGCCGCGCACGACGCCGTGCTGCTCGGCGGCCACGGCGTGCTCGCGTGGGGGCCCGACGTCGAGACGGCGTACCTGCGCCTCGAGCTGGTCGAGCACCTCGCGCGCATCGCGCTGGTGGCGCGGCAGCTCGGCGGCGCGCGCCCGCTGCCGTCCGCGGTCCTTCCGTCGCTGCTCGACGCCCGCGCCAAGGCCGGCCTCGGCCCCAAGCCGTCCTCCGCCGTAGCGACCGCCCCCAAGACCGTCGTCGCCTGCGCCCCCGCTCCCCCCGGCGCCGACGTCGAGGTCTACGATCCCAAACGCGCGCGCGCCGCCGTCCTCCCCTCCCCCGTCGATCTCGCCACCATCATCCGCCAGGAAATCGCCGCCGCCCTCTCCAAAAAGTAACGATCCTCTCCTGCGGCATGTTGCCGCAGGCTGCTCAGCGGAATGGAGCGGGTGGGCGCAAAAACAGTTTTTCGCCGGCGTTGAGGAGCGCTCCTCGCGTCTGCGCGAGGATGCCAGCGACGAATCGAGCGAAGCACGTGCCGCGCGCAGTCGCTGCTGCGCAGCAGCAGCGGCGAGCACGGCGTATGCGAGCGTCCGGCGAAAAAC